>CAZRKG010000099.1:0-7435 GCA_964600635.1 uncultured Geobacter sp.
TGAGAAGCCGATGACGAGCCAACGAAGAAGACGCTTTGATATGGAATTGGAATAACGAGAGGTCAGAATAAATAGTGGATAATGCAGATACCAGCCCAAAGGATAATCACCTTATGGCAGACAAACGCCAGACCGTACTGGTGATTGATGACACACCAATGAATATCCGGGTGCTTTCAGAGCTGCTGATGGATGACTATGAAGTATTGTTTGCAACCAGTGGTGCCGATGGCCTCAAGCGGGCCTTGAGCGAACTTCCGGATCTGATTCTGCTGGATATTATGATGCCAGGTATGGATGGTTATGAGGTCTGCCAACGGTTGAAATCAGATCCATTGACCGCAGACATTCCGGTGGTTTTTGTGACAGCACTCAGCCAGGATGCCGATGAAGCCAGGGGGCTTGAATACGGTGCAATCGACTATATCGTCAAGCCGATCACCCCTGCAATTGCCCTGGCCAGAATCCGTAACCATCTGAAAATGAAACGTTATCAGGATCTGCTTACCAGCCAGGCGTTGCTGGATGGCCTGACCGGCATCCCTAACCGCCGCAGGTTTGATACAATTCTGAAACAGGAGTGGCAGCGGGCCAGGCGGACTGGAAGCAAGCTGTCGCTGCTGATGATTGATATAGATCACTTTAAACTGTACAACGACCATTACGGACATCTGGCCGGGGATGACTGTCTGCGGGCCGTTGCCAAAGCCATGTCACAGACCATGCAGCGTGGCGGGGATACGGTTGCCAGATACGGTGGTGAGGAGTTTGCCTGTATTCTGGCAGATACAAGTGAAACCGGTGCAGCAGCGGTTGCAGGCCGTATCCTTAAGGCAATTGTGGATTTGCAACTGCCCCACAAAACTTCACCGGTGGCTCCAGTTTTAACCGTTAGCATCGGTGGTTGTACCGCCTGGCCTGAACAGGATAACGGGATAGGTGATAACGGGGCAATTCAGGAACAACTGGAGCATTTGGTGCAATGTGCTGATAAAAACCTGTACCGTGCCAAGCAGGCTGGCCGTAATCAGGTGATCTGCAAACAGCCTGATGATGGTGACATCTGTAAGGACCAGACAACAAAACAAGAATAAAGGGGTCAGTATGACAATCAGACGTTTACGTATCGGTACCCGTGCCAGCCAACTGGCTTTATGGCAGGCCAACTGGATTAAATCAGAACTGGAGCGGGAGTATCCAGGCATTCTGGTGGAACTTGTCAAAATCAAAACCACTGGTGATAAGATTCTGGATGTACCCCTGGCCCAGGTTGGTGGCAAGGGGCTGTTTGTGAAGGAAATCGAAGAGGCGATGCTGCGGGGTGAAATTGATCTGGCAGTGCATAGCATGAAGGATGTGCCAACGGAATTTCCTGAAGGGCTGGGGCTGGTGGTAACAACAGAGCGTGAAGATCCCCGCGATGCCTTTATCTCCGAGGGTGTTAAATTCTCTGAGCTGCGGCAGGGTGCCAGAATCGGTACCAGTGCCCTGCGTCGTCAGGCCCAACTGTTGAAGGCACGTCCAGACCTGGAGATGGTCATCATCCGTGGCAATGTTGAAACAAGAATCCGCAAGCTGAAGGAAGACAATCTGGATGCAGTTATCCTTGCGGCTGCCGGTCTCAACCGACTTGGCTATACCGATGTGATTACAGAGCTGCTGGATGCTGACTTTTCCATACCAGCCATTGGTCAGGGTGCTTTGGGGCTTGAATGCCGCCTGAATGATCAGCAGACTATAGATGCCCTTGCCTTCCTGAACCATGCTGATACCGCTGCTGCGGTGGAGGCAGAGCGTGCCCTGCTGAAACGCTGTGAAGGCAGTTGTCAGGTGCCGATTGCAGCCCACGGCACAGTAAATGGCGATACTTTGACCCTGGTGGGTTTTATCGCCTCGGTTGATGGCAAGACAACGGTGCGGGACAGCCTGGCCGGTCCGGTTGCCGAGGCTGCACAACTGGGTGTTAAGCTGGCTGACAAGCTGCTGGCCGCCGGTGGCCGAGCGATTCTGGAAGATGTCTACCAACGCCAGCTTACAGACTAGCCCACTGGCTGGCAAACGGGTGCTGCTGACCCGTGCGGCTGATCAGGCAGTGGAGACGGTGCAGAGCCTCTCGGACAAAGGGGCAATTGTACTGGAATGCCCCACAATCAGCCTGGCTGCCCCTGAAAGTTGGGCAATTATTGATGATGCCATTAAACGGATGGCAGAGTTTGACTGGTTAATCCTGACCTCGGTAAACGGGGTCAGGTTTTTCTTTGGCCGGATGCAGGAGCTGGGTATACGATCAGATGAGCTGACAATTAAAAATATCTGTGCAGTTGGCCCCAAGACAGCACAGGCATTGGCAGAAAAGGGAATAACTGCCTGTCTGGCCCCCAGTCAGCTTTTTACTGCTGAAGGTGTTGTGGATGCTTTCAGAAATATTGAGCTGCATGGCAAGCGGATACTCTTCCCCAGGGCAGATGGGGCACGGGATGTTATTCCATCTCAACTGCGTCTGGTCGGTGCTTATGTGGAAGATCCGGTGGTCTACAGAAACATAATGCCTGACAGGTTGCCGCCGGAGGCAAGACAGGCACTGGAGCAGCAACAGATAGATATTGCCATTTTCAGCTCTCCCTCCACAGTTCGGAATCTGGCCTGCTTGCTGGGTGGTGCAGAGCAACTGGCCATTGCCCTTTCCATCAGTCTGGTGGCCTCCATCGGGCCAGTTACAACTAAAGCCTGTCAGGATATGGGGATCAAGGTGGATCTTGAGCCGGAAAAGGCGACCTTTGATGATCTGTTACGCAGTCTTGAGGATGCCTGCTCCCTGGTTTGATAGAAAAAGCCCCGTCACATTTTGCTGTAACGGGGCTTTGTTTCATCTTGGTTGAAGGGGGTAATGCTGCTTCAGGCTTGCAGTACCGCCAGCATTTTGGTTGCAACGGCCTGACCGCTTATGTTGTAGCTGCCTTCTGCCAAGCGGCGGCTTATATCTGCCACCTTTTCCGGCCTGATCTCACCGCTGGATGGCTGTGTTTCAAGCAGGCTGGAGACCAGATTTGTCAGTTGAACACTGAAAGGCCCCTGGTTTTCGGGTGGTGCAGTTGCCTTGCCTGCCGCTTCGGTTCTGGTGGTTTTGTTGATCGGTGTAATGCCAAACTGGCTGCCCGCACTTGATATTTTCATGATCTTACCTCCTTCAATACTCAAACCTATCGGCAATTCTGTTGAAAACTTGAGTGATTAGACAGCCAGGTGGGTAGTCAGCATCCTTTTAACATCAACTGTTCAAAATCATGGGCTGGCAGCGGCCTGCTGAAAAAGTAGCCCTGCATCTCATAACAGCCACTGGAACATAGAAAATCACAATGCTCTTTTGTTTCCACCCCTTCTGCAATTGTATTAAGCTTCAGGCTGTTAGCCATGGCAATGATTGCGGTTACAATGGCGGCATCATCCTGGTTTGTGGTCACGTCACGCACAAAGGATTTATCGATCTTCAGTTTATCCAGCGGAAAACGCTTCAAGTGGCTCAGGCTGGAGTAGCCAGTACCAAAGTCATCAATGGCCAGCCTGATCCCCATTTTCTTCAGCTCCAGCATGGTGGAGATGGCATTACTGTGTTTCATGATGCCGGTTTCAGTTATTTCCAGCTCCAGATATTCTGAAGATAGCCCTGTGTCATGCAGTACCTGTTCTACCATCTGTGCCAGATCCTTCTGGTGAAACTGCATGGCAGACAGGTTGACTGCAACTGAAAGTTCCCCCAGCCCCTGTTTATGCCAACTTTTGTTCTGACGGCAGGCTTCACGCAATACCCACTCACCAATCGGCACAATCAGGCCGTTTTCCTCAGCCAGGGAGATGAACATATCTGGTGGCACCAGCCCGATTTCAGGGTTCTGCCAGCGGATCAGGGCCTCTGTTCCGATTATCTTGCCGGTGGTCATTTCAATCTGGGGCTGGTAATGCAGTATGAACTCTTCCCGTTCCAGGGCACGCCGCAGCTTGTTTTCCACGGTCAGCCGCTCGTAGGAGCTGGTATTCATAACCGGTGCATAAAACTGACATGTGTTTTTGCCATTGTCCTTGGCACGGTACATCGCTACATCAGCATTGGCGATCAGTTCTTCGTTGGAGGTTCCGTCATCAGGAAAGATGCTGATTCCGATACTGGCGGTGGTGTGCAGTTCCATTTCCCTGATCATGTGGGGCTTGGCAATGCTATCCAACACCTTCTGGGCGATTTTGCCAGCATGGTCTGTATCCTTCAGGTCAGGTAGTATTATTATGAATTCATCACCTCCCAAACGGGCGATTGTATCGCTGTTACGGGTGCTGCTTGTCAGCCGTTCTGCTACAGACTGTAGCAGCAGATCGCCGATACTATGTCCCAGGGTGTCGTTTATGGTCTTGAAGCGATCAAGGTCCAGAAAGAAAACAGCCACTTTGGTGTTTTGACGCTTGGCATACAGGATGGACTGCAACAGACGGTCATGCAGCAGGCTGCGGTTGGGCAGGTTGGTAAGCGGATCGTAATGGGCCAGGAAGTGCAGACGTTCATCGACATCTTTGCGTTCTGTTGTGTCTGATGAGACGGCAATGTAGTTCTGCACCTGGTTGTTATCATCCTTAACAGCCACAATACTCAACCATTGGGGGAAGACCTCGCCATTTTTACGGCGATCCCAGACCTCACCTTCCCAATAGCCGTTTGCATTAAGGCTGTCCCACATCTCCTTGTAAAATTCGGCATTGTGGCGGCCAGATGCCAGAATACGCGGGTTCTTGCCGATCAGCTCACGGTTGTCGTAGCCGGTAATGCGGGTAAAGGCCTGGTTAATCTGGATACAGCGGTTATCGGCATTGCATACCAGTACCGCCTCATTCATACTGTCAAAGACCTTGAAGGCCAGATTAAGTTTCCATTCGGTCTGCTTCAGGTCAGAAACATCCTGAATCAAACCCATAAAACGGATTGCACCATCCAGCCGGAAGCAACTAAGCAGCAAATCCAGATAGAAAATTCTGCCATCCTTTTTACGCCCGATCAGGCCGGAAACACGGTGGCTGCTATTATGTTGACCACATTGGGACAGTTCTTCCAGAACCGGCTCACCGGATTCAGAACCTTCTTTTGAAATCAGATCATGGATCTGGAGCAGACAGATTTCTTTGGAGCTATAATTAAAGGCATCCAGTGCAGGCTGGTTGCAAGAGATAATGTCTCCGGTCTGGTTAAACCAGATTACAGCAGTGGCAAGGGTACCAAAAATGGCATCAAGGTGGGTTTGTTGAAGTATATAATCATGATTTTCAGGCATTTTACGGGTCTCAAATATGCTGTAAGTTTTTATTGGATTCGCTATTTTCCGCCCATTGTAACAGATTGAAAAAAATACAAAATAGTTTATGGTAGATTTTCCCCCCAGCGTGTTTTTAAAAATGTCTTTTATGGCTGAAAGGTTAAGCTGTAAGTGAGTAACCTGGTCCTAATTATAATGGTGATTTGTGGTGGCATGGCAATTGCTGTACAGCCGTCCATCAATGCCCGTCTGGCCCAGAAGATCGGCAGTATGGAAAGCTCCATGATCTCCTTTGCAGTTGGTACTCTGGTGCTGTTGACACTGGTGATGCTGACAGGCCGTGGCAACAACCTGAAAGGGCTGGGAAATGCCTCCTGGTGGGAGCTGACCGGCGGCTTTATGGGTGCTTTTTTTGTTACAATGGCCATTCTTGCCGTACCTAGACTTGGTACTGCTGCTGTTATGACAATTGTGGTTGCAGGCCAACTGACCACCGGCCTGCTGCTGGACCACTTTGGTGTTTTTGGGCTGCGTCAGATCCCAATAAGTCCGGTTCGTGGCATTGGTATAGCCCTGCTCTGTCTGGGTGCCGCTCTTGTGATCAAACGTTAATATTTCAAGGACAGCAAAAACTCTCCATGCGTTTTTCAATCAATGAACACCTCAAATCTATACAGCCTCCCCCGATTAGTGAGGTCAGAGCCTGGCTTGAGCAACGGACTGAAAACAGTCTGCCTCTGATTGACCTTTGTCAGGCAGTGCCTGATTATCCACCACCGGTTGATATGCTTGATTATATCTGCCAGGCAGTGTCTGATCCGCTTACCAGCAAATATGCCCCGGATGAAGGGCTGCCAGAGGTGCGGGAGTCGGTCTGTCACCGTTATGAGCGTCGCTATGTCGCAAAGATGCACCCTGATCAGATCTGCCTGACCATTGGGGCCAGTGCTGCTTACTGGCTGGCAATTACCACCATCTGCCGCCCCGGGGATGAGGTTATCATCCAGTTGCCAGCCTATTTTGATCATCCGATGGCGTTGCAGGCCCTGGGGATTAAACCGGTCTACGTCCCATACAAAGAAAAAGAATTCGGGCTGCCCAACACGGATGCAATTGCCAGGCTGATTACCCACCGTACCCGTGCTATTTTACTTGTTTCTCCCAGTAACCCGACCGGAACCGTGATTCCACCTGATCTGCTGCGGGCGATTTACTTTCTGGCCCGTCAGCATAAAATCGCCCTGATTCTGGATGAAACTTATTCTGATTTTGTGGATGGGATGCCCCATGACTTGTTTACCATGAAGGAGTGGGATTACACCCTGGTGCATCTGATGTCCTTTGGTAAAAGCTACGCCATCACCGGTTACAGGGCCGGTCTGCTGGCTGCCTCACCAACTCTGATTCAGCAGGCCCTGAAGATTCAGGACACCATGACGGTATGCCAGCCCCGCATTACCCAACTGGCCCTGAAATATGGCCTGGATAATCTGGATCACTGGTTGGAGGCGAACCGCCGCCTGATGAATTTCCGCCACAATCTGTTTGTAAATGAATTTAGCCTGCCTGGTAATCGTTTCAGACTGGCTGCCAGTGGCAGTTTCTTTGCCTGGATCAGGCATCCTTACGAAGGCAGGCGAAGTCTTGAAGTGGCCAAACGGCTGCTGCTGGATGCCGGAATCATGACCCTGCCAGGTGAAGCCTTTGGCCCCGGGCTGGAGGATTATCTGCGGCTGGCATTTGGCAACATCAGGGAAAGCCTGATACCAGAGGCTATCCATCGCTTCCGCCAGTTGGCCTGATGACCAGAGGGCTGCCATGAATCAGACTGAAAACAATGCAGATAATCAGAAGGTAATCTTTAATGACGCAATCCTTGAAAGCATATCAGATGGCGTGTTTACGGTTGATCAGGATTGGCGGATTACCTCGTTTAACCGGGCCGCAGAGGAGATAACCGGTGTTACTCACCAAGAGGCGATCGGCAGGTACTGTTCTGATGTATTCAGATCAAATATGTGTGAAAATCACTGTGCCCTGCGTAAAACCCTTAAAAGCAGCAAGCCGATTATTGGACGTACCGGGTACATCATAGATGCCGATGGTAACAAGATTCCGATCAGCCTTTCAACGGCAGTCCT
>CAZRKG010000100.1:0-7309 GCA_964600635.1 uncultured Geobacter sp.
AAATACAACAATATGTTGATAGTAATGAGCCATACCGCACAACAGACAGAAATAGACAAGGTGATTGAGACAGTAACAGCAATGGGGTTGACCGCTGCACCGATCCCTGGCAGTCAGCGGACCGCCATTGGTGTACTTGGCAACAAAAGCTATGTTGATGACTCCAACATAAGGGATCTGCCTGGGGTGCAACAGACTATTCCTGTCTCAAAGCCATACAAGCTGGTTTCCCGTGACTTTCACCCCCAGGATACAATTGTGGATGTGTCAGGGGTCAAGATTGGCAATGGCTGCCGTCCGGTGGTGGTGGCCGGCCCCTGTGCCGTGGAAAGTGAAGAACAGATCATATCCACTGCCCGCTTTGTAAAGCAGGCTGGTGCAGATCTCTTGAGGGGTGGTGCCTTTAAACCCCGTACAGGGCCGCACACCTTCCAGGGACTGCGGGAGGAAGGTCTCAAGCTGCTGGCCAAGGCCCGTGAAGCCACAGGACTACCGATTGTTACAGAGGTTATGAGTCCTGACAACGTGGGGCTGGTGGCAGAATATGCCGACCTTTTACAGGTGGGTGCCCGTAACATGCAGAACTTTGACCTGCTGCGGGAACTGGGTAAAATCCGCAAGCCTGTGCTACTCAAGCGGGGTATGAGTGCCACCATTGAAGAATTTCTGGCAGCGGCCGAGTATATTCTGGCCGAGGGAAATCAGCAGGTTATCCTGTGCGAACGTGGCATCCGCACCTTTGAAACAGCCACCCGTAATACGCTGGATCTGGCAATGGTACCACTGGTTAAGGAGATCACCCACCTGCCGGTTATGGTGGACCCATCCCATGCCACCGGCAAACGCTCTCTGGTGATCCCCATGTCAAAGGCAGCACTTATAGCCGGTGCCCACGGCGTACTGGTGGAAGTACATCCCCAACCTGAAAAAGCTCTTTCAGACGGGCCACAATCCCTTACCTTTGAAGGTTTTGACACCCTGATGGCAGATCTGAAACGGCTGCAAGACTTTCTGACAAGCTGACCATGCTGCCAGAAGTGCTTATCAATGAACCGCACAAAGCACTTGAAAAAAGTCTGGCCCAGGTTTAGGATTGACACATTGTTCTCTCTGCCCTGCCCGTTAAGCTCTGTAGCGCCCGGGCGGAATATATGGAAACAAGGGAATCGCTCCCTGCCGTGGTGTGCTGCCCGCATAAGACGGGAATTGCCTGAAGCGGCATACTGAGACCCACCTGTAAAGGAACTCGCCAGAGGACCTTTGGGGCTGACGGCAGGGCGGAGAGACTGAAGAACTTACCGGGGATGCACAACAATATTATTGGCTGCATCCCCTTTTTAATTGCAGGAGACAGAACACTGACCCGAAGTTCACTGTCAGATAAGCATGTAGAAAAGGTTTTTATCTATCTGCTGCTGCTTTCCATACTGCTGCATCTGGCCGGCTTTATGGCACTTGTCTACTGGCCCAAGCCAGAATACAGCCCCCCACTGGAACCAACCTTCATAGACTTGCAGGATCTGACCGATCTGCCGCTGTTGCCACCAGAAAAACCACTTGATAAGGCACGTCCATCAGACCAGGATCAGAGAGTTGCCAGAGAAACAGCTCCTCATCCCAAACCAGCTACACCACCTGTCAAACAGGCTGCCCCAAGCCGTACAGCACCAGGATCAACCGGTAAGCCTGACCGAGCTACAAGCCCTACCCTGCCTGGCAGCTCGGTCGGTGAACTGCTGCGACGCAAGCCACAGCAAAGTGGCGATGGTGGCGGTACAGGTATTCTGAAACCTGACCTACTGCCCAGTGCCAGCAGAATGGCACAGATGGAGAACAACTTCCGCCGCCGTTTTGCCGATGAGATTGAAGATGGCTCTACCCATTTTCTTAACACCGATAATGTTCAGTTGGGGTCATTTTTACGCCGTTTTGAAACAGCGGTCTATGGTGTCTGGCGTTATCCGCAAGAAGCTGCAATGCAGGGTATAGAAGGGGTGACTCCGGTCAGGATCACCTTTAACCGCAACGGTGAGATAACCAATGTAAAGCTTCTGGACAGCTCTGGCAGCAGAATCCTTGATGATGAGGTTTTCCGCACCTTAAGGCTGATCGGGCCGATGGGCAATCTACCCAGATCCTATGAAAAGGATGAGTTCCATCTGATCGCCTTTTTTCAGTATGGCAGTGCCCGCGGTCAGTTAAGGTAGTAAGCTTAGTGCAGAACAGTCAGACGAAGCGGTCTGCTGCGATACTCATCAGCCGGCAACAACCAGGTTGTCTGTTGTTTGTTTCTGGCAGCAGACTCCAGATGATATGCAACCTTTAAGGCTTCCAGCAGCCTGAAAGCAACATCAGCCGACTTTTCATCCTGGCACACATTCAGTAAAATTACATTATATGCTTCCAGCATACGGTTATAGGTATAAAACTCGGCCTGCTCCAGATTGCAGGCCAGCAATACACCAACACCATCATAGCTGACCGCCGCCTTAACCTTCAGATCAACACCATGCAGCAGTTTTTCAGCTTTTACAGACTCAGCCAAAACAGACAACAGGTTTGATGCCATCTGGCAGCTATCCCCACCCCGTTGCAGAACCAGCTCCGAAACCGGCACCACCACTGCAACGGTCTGCCTACCTGTTTTCTTCTGTCTTGCTCTACCCTTTGTGTCAACGGTATTAACCGTAGCCTGTCTGTTAGCTGGATGATTCTTCCTTGTCACAGCCTTTGGCCGTGCTGATGCAGTTGGCTTATTGCTTCCAGCCCTGGCAGCAGGCTTTATATGATCTGCCCTGGATTGGCCGGATGCCTGCGGGTTACTGGCCGACCTTTTGGGTTTAGTGGCAGTTGGCAGATGCACCGGTTTTCTCAACTCGTTCAGATCAAGCTCAAAATCAGGATTGGCCCAGGCCGAAGAAGAGCTGAAAAACAGTCCCATAAACATTAAAATTGCAACCTTGTTGTAAAACTTAATTTTTCCAGACAGGCCAGGTAGCATTAAAACCCTCTTGATTCAAAAAATTCAGTCAGTTCAAATTCATATAAAAATTGAGTTTCTTGCAGATCAGACAAAACCTTTAAACCAGCAGACTCTCCATAAATGACCGGCTTTTCAGCGGATAGCAACAATGATCTTTAATAAGGCTGTCCAGCAAACCAGCAGCAGCCTGTAGCTGTTCATGATTAAAGACAACATTACCAAAACGTCCGGTTCTAAGGCAACAACGTAACGGTGCCAACTGCTCAGAATCCATAACAGGGCAATATCCCAGGATATTCAACAGGTTAATTTCATAAAAACGGCGGTCAACATTGGTGGCAGAGTTCTGGTTAAGGTAATCCAGCAATACGGATAACAGGCGGTACAGCCGTGGTAATGGCTGCCCTTCTGGTGTCAATTGCTCCACCAGCTCAAAGGCGTAAAGTGCAAGGGATAGCGACTCCAGCCTGGAACGCAGCTCGGGATAGCAGTCAGATACATCCGCAGCATCAATCCTGCTCAGTCCATCCTGCCTCAGATTGATGCTGAGATCAAGGCAGTTGCCTGGCTCCAGCAGCCCTCCAAAACGCTTGCGGCTAGCCCTGGCCCCCTTTGCAAAGCCCTTTAAACGGCCATGCTCCAGGGAAAAGAAAGAGACAATCCGGTCACTTTCGCCATAATCAAGGCAGGAGAGCAGTATAGAGCGGCACTTTTCAGGCTGTTGCCTCAATGGGCCTGGCTCCAGTTCTGGCCCTGGTTCATATCCACTTTAAGGGGAACCAGCAGTTCAACCGCCTGCGACATCTCCCGTTCCACCAGCAATCTGGCCTGCTCCAGCTCTGCTTCAGGCACCTCAAACACCAGTTCATCATGCACCTGCATAATCAGGCGGCTCTGCAACCCTTCTGCTGCAATGGCCTGTTCAACCCCGATCATAGCTTTTTTGATAATATCGGCAGCAGAACCCTGAATCGGGTAGTTAATGGCGTTACGCTCGGCATAGGAACGTAACGCTCCGTTTTTACTGTCAATATCACGGATAGGCAATCTTCGGCCCAGGATGGTGGTCACATAGCCCTGTTGCCTTGCTGTCTCAATGCAGCTATCCAGAAACCGGATGGCACCACTATGGCGTTCTTTGTAAGCCTTGATGAATTTTTCAGCCTCACTGCGGGGTATCCCCAACTGCTTTGCCAGGGAAAAGGCACCCTGGCCGTAAATCACCCCAAAGTTGATGGTCTTGGCCTGGCGACGCATCTCGCTGGTCACCAGCTCTGGAAATAGTCCGAAGACCTCGCTGGCAGTGCGGGTATGAATATCTTCATCACGGCTGAAGGCATCACAGAAAACAGGGTCTTGCGAAAGATGGGCCAGCACCCGCAACTCAATCTGGGAATAATCAGCAGCCAGAATCAGGCAACCGGGCGGGGCGATAAAACCTTCCCTGATTCGCCTGCCATCATCGGTACGGATCGGTATGTTTTGCAGGTTAGGGTCTGAAGATGACAGCCGACCGGTGGATGTAACCGCCTGGTTGTACGATGTATGTACCCGCTGACCAGTATCAGCCAGCTTGACCAGTGAGTCAGAATAGGTAGATTTCAGCTTGGCCAGACCACGGAAATCCAGCAGCATACGGGCTATTTCATGTTCTTCTGCCAGACCTGTCAGCACCTCGTTATCAGTGGAGCGGCCTGTTTTACCCTTGGTCTTTTTGGTGGATTTAAGCCCCAGCCGATCAAACAGCACATCCTCCAACTGTTTGGGAGAGTTGAGGTTAAATGGTATTCCACCTGCCAGGTCAATGATCTGTTTTTCAAGCTCTGACATCCGCCTGCCAAAACCATTACCAAGTATTTTAAGATAGTCAGTATCCAGCAGCACACCATGCTGTTCCATCCTGGTCAGAATTTCCATCAACGGCAGCTCAAGGCCGGACAGCAAAGGCTCCAGACCCAGCTCTTCCAGTTCCGGCATCAGTTGCTGATGCAGCAGCCAGGTCACATCAGCATCTTCAGCAGCATAGGCAGTGGCCCTGTCCAGCTCCACTTCGCTGAAATTGATCCTGTTTCTGCCGCTTCCGGTCACATCATCATAACTGATCATCCTGTGTTCCAGACATTCCTGGGCCAGATTATCAAGGGAATGGCTGTTGCGGGAGGGATTCAGCAGATAGGAACAGAGCAAGGTGTCGCACCAGCAGCCAGCAACCTTGATACCAACAGCAGACAGTACCTGTAAATCGTACTTAAGATTATGGCCGATCTTGCGGATCTCAGGATTGACAAATGAAGCTTGCAGATGCTGCAAGACCAGATCCAGCGGCAACTGCTCCGGCACACCCAGGTATTGGTGCCCCACTGGAATGTAAAACGCTTCATGGGCTTGCATGGCGATGGAAATCCCCACCAGTCGGGCAGTACGGGGGTCCAGGCCGGTGGTTTCAGTATCAAAGGCAAAGGCCGTGGCAGCCTCCAGCCTGCCTGCCAGAGCTTTCAGCTCCTCAACTGTCAGAACACAATGGTACTGCTCTGTATTCAGTCTGGCCTGACCGGTCAGTTCCTTAATCAGGCTGGTAAAGCCATATTCACGGAAAACCGCATCCAGTTTATTGCTATCCGGCTCCTTTGCTGCCAACTGATCCAGGCCGATCTGATAAGGCACATCCTTCAACACCGTGGCCAGCTCACGGGAAAGCCTGGCCTGATCTGCAAACTCCCGCAACCGTTCACCGGTCTTGCCCGGCACCTCCGCTGCCCGTTCCAGAAGCTGATCCATGGAACCAAACTGGTTGATCAGCTTGATGGCGGTTTTCTCGCCAATACCAGGCACACCAGGGATGTTATCGGATGTATCACCGGCCAGACCAAGAATATCAATCACCTGATCCGGCCCCACCCCAAACCGCTCAATAACCTGTGGAATACCGGAGGCGACATTTTTCATGGTATCCAGCAGACTGGTCTGATCTGTCACAATCTGCATCAGATCCTTATCACCGGTTACAACCACCACCTTGCCACCGCTGGCCTCCCAGCGGGCAGCCAGCGTTGCTATCAGGTCATCGGCCTCATAACCTTCCAGCTCCACCAGCGGGATGTTAAATGACTGCACCAGGTTACGGATCGGCTCAATCTGTTGCCGCAGATCCTCTGGCATGGCTTCACGGTTGGCCTTGTACTCAGGATACATCTCTGTGCGGAAGGTGATCCGACCAGCATCAAAAACCATTGCCAGATGTGCAGGCTGATGGTCTTTCAGCAGTTTCAGCAACATCTGGGTAAAGCCGTAGATGGCATTGGTGGGAAAACCGGTGGGGGATGAAAGCCGCTTGATGGCAAAGTAGGCCCGATACAGGTAAGAGGAACCATCAATCAGGTAGAGGGTTTTATCAGACATTGTTTTCCTTTGGAGATGGTAAAGGGGTTAAAACACCCCCGATTTCAGACGATTGCCTGAATAATCACAAGATTACACAATATATTCTTCCAGGCAGTTTTACGCAAGATGGTGTAGTATAAATATTGTAACCTTTTATTCCGATTTCAGATCAAAGATGGATTCAAGGCGGCGAGGAGATCGGCGAAGAAGGCGTAACGCAGTACGTTCAGGAATCGATAACGAACCAACGAAGAAGACGCTTTGATATGGAATTGGAATTACAACAGAGATTTGTGGATGTTCTGGCATTGGAGGCACCATGCAAACAACATCAGAAACACAGACCAGTCTGGCGGATGATCCACGTCTGAAGGTGGTGGACAGGGCCATGAAGCGGTTACAGTACCAGCCCGATGCCTTGATAGAGGTGCTGCATACTGCCCAGGAAGCCTTTGGCTACCTGCGTCGTGACCTGCTGGCACATATTGCCGACCGGATGGAGCTGCCCCAGAGTCAGGTTTATGGCGTAGCCAGTTTCTACCACTTTTTTTCACTACGTCCCAAGGGTGAACATACCTGCATTGTCTGCACCGGTACTGCCTGCTATGTAAAAGGGGCTGGTGAGCTGCTGGCAAGACTGGAGGAAAAGACCGGCATCAAGGCCGGACAGACCACCGCTGATGGCAAACTGTCCCTTGGAGCAGCCCGCTGCCTTGGTAACTGCTCACTGGCACCAATGACAACCCTGGATGACAAGGTTTACGGGCCGGAAACAGCGGAAAGCGTACTTAACCGGCTGCAAAAACTGTTGGAGGTACAGGATGCACAGGGGTGAACTGTCAAAGCTGGCAGAAAAGCTGAAAGAGCAACAACAGGGCTTTCGTCTGAGGCTGCTGGTCTGCTGCGGCACCCCCTGCATCACCGCCGGAGCTGTTCTGGTGGTAG
>CAZRKG010000101.1:0-7201 GCA_964600635.1 uncultured Geobacter sp.
TATGATTTTTTTGCAAAATTCATCCTTTTGGCTGATGTTTTTTAGTTTTTTTTCATTTATGGTGGAGCTATTGCAAATCCACTAAAGGAGGTGAAAATAAAAGAAAGCATTGCCTGGTATTTTGTTTGTCTTTGCGAGAAGCAAAGTGACGAAGCAATCTCCGCCGTAGATGTAAAAGGCAGTTCAGACCAACAAAATTTATCAGCGTAATGCCACAACCCGAACACAATTATGATTGGTGAGGGTGTGCTTTCTCCATAAGATCAGCCGTTTATAACAAACCCTGATCAGGCTGCCGCAATATGACTGGCATGATTTAGAACACACCCTTGTACGCACGATTTTGTGCGGATAACAAGCACTCAGGAGGATAAAAACATGAAACAACAATTGTACAGGTTTTTACAGATGTCGCTGGTCATGCTGCTTTTTGCAGTATTGGGCTGTAGTGGCAGCAGTAACAGTGGATCAGCGGTGAAAACAGGGGTTATCAAGAGTCCTAATGAAACGACTTCCGGGTTGCCAGTTAAAGCAGGGAAAGCTGTCGCAAGTGATTACAAGCTCGTTCCTGTTGATGGTCTTAGCTATGAAGCTAAACCATCTGGTAAAACAGGTACGACAAAGGACGGTGGTAAATTTTATTATGTAGAAGGTGATGAAGTAACATTTTCTGTAGGCGATATTGAACTGGGAAGCAGCCAAGGTAGTGAAGCAATAACTACATTTGACCTGGTTGACTTTGAGCTTGGTGATACTACAGAGGTTAGCAATCTAATTAACTTCCTTGCAGCTATTGCTGATACTGGTAGCAGCGATGTGTTGGATATTAGCAAAGCAGTAGAAAAACTCAATGCAAGTAGCAGCCCCAAAGATACACTTCAAGAGGCACTAGCTATAATTTCTGATGGTGAGTTGAGCCTGAATTATTATAGTGATATAACTACCGATGAAATTGAGTATTTATTTACTGCTGATGATACTCCAAAGCTCACCGCAGATATGTTTAATGATAAAAGCTTTGTATATCTGGTATCTGAAACAGATGAAAAAGGCGTAGCTACATTTAAGAGTGATGGCAAATTAATTGATGATTCAGATGATGATGTTGATAGTTGGTCTATAGAAAATGGAAAATTGATTATAAAGCCCGCATACGAAGATGAAGCTGAAATTACTGCAACACTTATCAGTAAAACAGGCAATACCATTATGTTACTGGTAAAATCTGACGAAGATGATCCGTATATCAGGACACTGATTGACAACAAAGACCTTAAATTTATCGAAGCAATGGTTAAAGGCGAAACCTTTAACTACCACGAAGTAACCACTGATATACTTGGTGAAACCGTACAAGGGCCAGAAAGCGGTTCCATAACCTTTAATGCAGACTATACTGTTTGTGGTATTGATGAAAATGGTCACGAATTCTGTGATGAAACATGGAGTATTTCTGACAAAGGTCAGCTTTGTATAGTTGATGATGATGGAGAAGAAGATAAAGATTGCTTCTACCTGTTCTCACAAAAAGACAAGACCATAGTTGCTTTTATTAAAGAAGGTGAAAATACCAGCACCTTAACCCTTACAGAGTTTGACCCATCTAAAGAAGTAACATTAAGTTCTGGTGACTTTTTTAAATTCAACCCTGAATCCTGGGGTGGAAGCTCTATAATGTATGATGACCTTGAAGGCAATCTGTTTCTCCCGCACTCTATGGCATTATTGGTAGAGCAAAAATATGCAGATATTACCCAGGCACCCTATGGTGTTTACAGAGATTCAAATGGGAATAATCCGCCGGTTTTCCCAGCCAAGGCAGGTGATGTATATGTATTCCAGTCTCAAAGTTTTCCTGAAGAAGGCTATGCAATGCCAGACTACTACAGGCTGGAAATCATAAGTGCTACCAAAAGGCCAAGTGTGGAAAGTACAGAGCTAGGAACAGTTAAATTCAAGTACGCAAAAATTCTGGCTCCTGATTTTGTAGATAATGTTTTTGGTGAGTGGGTTTTTGATGATAATTACAGTCTTTCAGTCATGGGTCTGGAGATGATGGATTACCGCCTACCACCTGAGACATACGAGATGTTTTTCTTTGATAGAATGAGTGCAACTTCCAAAAACACAGTACAGGGTACAGTGGGGCATTTTGTAGAAAATGACCGACTGGAAAGTACTGTTAAACTTACCTTTACCCCCAAAGGTGAAAAACTTGATGTTAAGATAGAGAAACTGGAAGGTGCTGTCCCACTGGTAAACACTACCCTGACAAACGGGGTTAAGCAGGTGTACTAAGCAGTCATTAACAATTAAGGGTGGCCTCTGTTAATATTAGTCACCCAGCTTGCAAAGGGCAGCCAACCGGCTGCCCTTTTGCTTTGCAGGACGGCGGTGTTAATCGGCGGCTAATCACGTTATTTTGAAAAAACTGACCACCCTGCAACAGCTACTTTACCCCTCACCCCCTGAAACCCGTATGAATAGCAGCTCCTCATCCTTTCGGATGATATGATTTTTTTGCGAAATTCATCCTTTTGGCTGATGCTTTTTTCGTTTTTTTCATTTATGGTGTGCCGGCTAAAAGTCCACTAAAGGAGGAGAAAACAAAGAAAGCCTTGCCTGCGGAGGTGGTAGCACTTATGGTGGTACTGGCGTTACAGACAATAATCCGGTAACAATGGCAGCAATTGATAAGTGTCATCACATCAACGGAATAGTAAGAACTTAATTAGAATCTGGCTAAACATCGTCTACGCAAACTTTACGGCATCCCCAAAGAGCATTTTCATTACTGTCATTACTGAAAGGAGTAGTTTTATGTACCAACGCAGCCGCCATACAATTGGTCTTGTAACAGCACTGACACTGCTTGGCAGTTCTGCTGCCTTTGCAGATCCTGTAAACGTAAATTTTAACTTTAACGATCGCAACATTGCCAGCATACAAGATGTAAAAGGCGGCACAGATTTACAGGTTTACCAGAGTGATACCACCACCCTGAACACAATTATGATAGGTGAAGGCGTGCTTTCTTCAGGAGATCAGCCGGTTATCACCGACCCTGATCAGGCTGCCGGAGAAACAGCCGTACCGGTGGCCTCTGCCGGAGTTTCAACCTTCTTCAGCCCACACCTGCAAATGTATTCTATCCCCCTTTCCTATACCTTCTTTAATGACCTGCGGGTTAAAACCACTATTCCGTACCTTAAACGTACCATCAAGCGGGATGGCAGATCATTTTCAACCAATGGTCTGGGCGATATGAGCCTTGGGCTGGAATACCGCTGGTACAACAGCAACAATCTGCAACTTAGTACCTCTATGGATATGATCCTGCCAACAGGAGATAATGAGGCAGTGGCTAAAAAAGGTGCTGACAGACTGACAGTACCACTGGGCAACGGTGCATTCTCCATGTATACCGTGCAACATGCCACCTACCGCCTGACCGATGACATCAAACTGTTTGGTAATGCAGGTATCCGTTTCTATACCGATGCAGACTACACATCCTTCCCCAGCGTGGTAAATGCTGCCAACTCAAAAGGTGTCAGGGTACATGAAGAAAAGGGACTTACCTTTTCTGGCATGGTTGGTGGTGAATACTTCTTTTTAGAAGACTTTGCTGTTGCTGGCCGTTTCAGCTTCATACATATCCAGAATGGCAAACAGTCCTTTAATGGCGGCCCCAAGCTTAGTGCTAACGACTCCCTTACCACCGGTGACTTTTCAGCCACATTCAAGTACAGGATCTATAAGAATCTGGCAGCCAGCTTAACAACCATTATACCCATGTTTACAGAATATGATTCTCGTGCTATCAATCCTGAAGATCGCAATTGGGGTATAAACTTTAACTTTACAAGCTATTTTTAAGGAGAGTTAAACCATGAAATTACGCAATGCATTAAGTTATATGTTGATGTTAAGTCTGCTGGCACTGTTGACAGCATGTGGAAGTGGCGGCGGCAGTGGTTCAGCCAGCGGTGTTAAGGCATCTATCAATTTTGCAAACAAGGCTGCATTTAACTACACTGTTAATGACATTAATATGGTGGATATATGGGCTATTGGCCTGACTACAATGTCACAAGAAAGTGCATCTGTATCCCAGGCAGATCTACAGGATGGTAAAAAATCTGCTACTCTTAATTATTTAAATCCTGGAGAAAAATACCTGATCCGTGTAATCGCAACAGATGACAACCATAAAGTTATTTACAGTGGTCAGAAAGTTTTTGACTATGCTGGCAGCAGTGACAGTGTGACCATTGACTGCTACAGTATGGATGGTTTTGAAAATGTAGAAGAACTTTATAGCCGTGGAATGGCATCTAACTCAGGGCTGGCCGGAGATGAGCAGATTTATATCAGTATACATGCCAGTGAGGGTTGGGCCATTAGCAGCGGCATTAATTACACTCTTAATGGTTACTTTGCAGCAAATAAAGATAATATTAATATGTTTGACGTGTTTTTCATTACCACAGACAGTAGCGGCACCAATGTGGAATCAACAGCCACTGGCACCATGAATGCCATAACAGGTGCAGCAAACGGCACAGGTGTAGATCTCAACACCCCTAACGAACCATTCAGTTGGTGGCTGAAACCCTTTGTACAGCAAACACCATAGTCCACCACATCCTTGAGGCACATCCTGCACTGCATTAAGGCCGCTGACCTGTCAGCGGCCTTAATTATTTGTGCAACCACGTTAATTCTGAGAAATCCTTCATAATTTTAACAACATCCTTTACTTGTAGACAGGCCGCTTTTACGTTATAAACTCCTCTTACCATGCAAAGACTATCCCTTTCCTGCACAATTGTTTTTATGCTGCTGATTCTGCTGCTGACAGCCAGAATTCTGGCTGATCTTTCTACCCATAAACTTGGGCAGCTTGCAGGTGGCAGACAGCCTGGCAAAAGCCCTGCCCAGGCTACAGACCTTAGCCGCCAGATCAGCTTTCAATCCCTGTCCCCCATATTGGAAAAGGGGCTGTTTGGCACTGCCACCCGTGGCAACCTGGTGGTCATAGAACAGCAGACCAGCCAGGCAGGGGAAGCTGCTGTTCCCACAGTGGATCAGAGCGATCTGCTGCTACTGGGTACAGTGGCTGGCCGCCCTTCTGCCAGCTATGCCCTGATCCGCAAAATCAGCAGTAATGAAGAGCGGGTTTTCAAGGTTGGCGAGCAGGTCTTTAACCTGGGGACACTAAAGGCAGTTGACAGGGATACGGCAGAGGTGGATGCCAGGGGACGTACCGTTACCCTGAAAACACCGGAAGCAGCCCTGGAACAGGATGCACCAGTGGCCACTGCACCACCTGCCCCCCCAACAGCAGGCACCGGCAGCAACATAGGCGTAATCGTGCCACAACCAGGCGGTGTGGGCATTATTGACCAGCGGGCCTTGAATGCCGCCCTTGATAACATTGGTCAGGCCATGTCCGATGCCCGCCTGCTGCCCAACATAAATGATGGCGTTGTGGAGGGTTTCAAGCTGTCAGAAGTTAAGCCACAGGGGGTTTTTGGTGCTCTGGGGCTTAAAAATGGTGATGTTCTGGCTAAAATCAACGATTTCCCCATTGATTCACCAGAAAAGGCGATTCAATCCTTTATGACTTTAAAGGGGCAAAACAGGATCAAGCTGGATCTGATCCGTGATGGTTCCCCTACATCACTGTCATACGACATAAGATAACAACAATCTCCCTCGCTTCTGGAGGTAATGCGTGAAAAGACTTATTGCCCTGATTCTGCTGATTTTCAGCCTGCAAATAACCATCCCTGGTGTCAGTCATGCTGCACCAGCCGGTATTGTAATGAATTTCAGCGATGTGGAAATCTCCACTATGGTCAAGTTCATCAGTGAGCTGACCGGAAGAAACTTTGTGCTGGATGAGAAGGTAAAGGGCAAGGTTTCGGTCTACTCCCCATCAAAACTCAGTGTTGATGAGGCTTTTGCCCTGTTCACCTCTGTGCTGGAGCTAAAGGGCTTTACAGTGGTGCAATCTGGCAAAATCAACAAGATTGTTCCCACCTCTGGTGCAAAGCAATCCAGCACAAGGCTGGTGTCCGGCGACCAGTTGCCGGTTGGTGATGCCTTCCTGGCTCGGGTTTTCCCGCTGGAACAGATCTCATCACAGGAAGCCTTAACCTTTCTGCAACCGATTGTCTCCCGAGAAGGCCATATCGGCTCTTTGGGATCAGGCAACATGCTGCTTGTGGTGGATGCTGCCTCTAACCTGCAAAAAATTGACGACATACTTAAACTGGTGGACACCCCCCAACGAAGAGAAGGCTCTGAACTGGTCTATCTCAAGTTTGGCTCTGCCGAGGATATTGCAAAGACACTACAGGAATGGCTCTCGGGCCGCGGGCCACGCCAACCTGGTACTAATGCCAATGCTGTCACCGGCCCTGTGCAGGTCATAGCTGATCTGAGACTGAACGCCCTTATTCTGTTTGGGCCGGAAAAGGACAAGCAGGAGATCCGCTCTTTAATCAGCCAACTGGATGTGGAACCACCGGAAGACAGCAGCAAGGTAAATGTGGTCTTTCTGGAACATACCGATGCCGTTGAACTGGCAAAGGTGCTGGAGGGTGTGGTTAAGGGGATGACCGCTGTTGCCGATGCCAGAAATCCCCGTACAGCAAATCCGATTGCCGCCTCTGGCCTGGGTGACAAGCTCACTATTACGCCGGATGAGGCCACCAACGCCCTGGTAATCATGGCCACCCCCACGGACTACAACAACCTCTATCAGGTAATCAAAAAGCTGGATCGCCGCAGCAAGCAGGTTTATGTGGAGGTGCTGATTGCAGAGGTTTCCCTGGATAAGGGGCGTGAACTTGGTCTGCAAAGCGGTGTGCTGGGTGGTGCGGCCCTTAACAAGTACCTGAATATTGGTGGTTTTTATGATCCGATGGGTACGTTGCAGTCTATATTAAGCAGTAATCTGCCAGGTCTTGATCTGGTCGCTACTGATCGTGCCAGCGTGGGGGCTGTTTTGAAGGCCCTTGATACAAACGGTATGCTCAACATCCTTTCCACCCCCAACCTGCTGACCACCGATAACAAAGAAGCTGAAATAAGTGTTGGTGAAAACGTACCGTTCAAAGGCTCCACTACCGGAGTAGCCGGCACCAGTAATACATACGAATCTGTAGATCGCAAGGATATTGGTATCAGC
>CAZRKG010000102.1:0-7192 GCA_964600635.1 uncultured Geobacter sp.
ACATTGTATGATTAAATACTAAAACATAATACAAGGGGCGAACCGGTGTGTTTGCCCATGTAATTTTTATGGCATGTACATTTGGGCAGACACACAGGTCTGCCCAAATGTACTTTTTAACAAATTACAGTTTAAAGCGTCCCACAAGCCGTTCCAGATCATTGGAAAGTTTGGCCAGCATACCAGAGGCATCGGCAGTTTCATGGGCACCGTTTGCAGTTTGCTGTACAACATCTGTAATCTGATGGATGTTGGATGAAATCTCTGCTGTAACGGCTGTCTGTTCTTCAGCGGCAGTGGCAATCTGGTGAACCTGCATGGTGACTTCGCCGATACCTTCCAGGATCTGCTGTAATGCCTCACCAGAGCGGCGTGAGCTGTCCATCCCCTTTTCAACCTCCATAACCCCTTCTTCCATAGAGGTAACAGCACCACCAGTTTCAGATTGAATGGCCTTGATCATCTCACCGATTTCCCGTGTGGCACGGGTGGTACGCTCTGCCAGGGCACGGACTTCATCGGCTACAACAGCAAAGCCACGGCCCATCTCACCGGCACGGGCTGCCTCAATGGCGGCATTCAGTGCCAGCAGGTTGGTCTGGTCAGCAATATCCTCAATGGTGCCAACAATGGCTCCGATCTGCTCTGACCTGGCCCCCAGTGCCTCGACTGTCTGGGCAGATTCACGTACTTTCTCTGCAATCTGCTGCATCCCTTGCAGGGTTTCCTGAACAACATCAGCACCGTTATTGGCCATTTCACTGGCACGGTTGGCAACATCCGATGCCAGGCTACAGTTGTGGGAAATGTCGTTGGATGTGGCTGACATCTCTTCGCCGGCAGTGGCAACGGTGGCTGATTGTGCTGCAACCTCTTCGGCTGCCGTGGCGATCTGTGCTGCCGTGCTGCTGAGTTCTGCCGATGCAGTGGCAACCTGTACCGTCGTATCACTTGCCTGGCTGATAATGGAGTGGATATTGCCGACAAAGCGGTTAAACCAGTTGGCAACCCCGCCAAATTCATCACTGCGATCCTCGGGCAGACGTCTGGTCAGATCACCTTCACCCTGGGCAATATCCTGAAGCATGGCCACCAGTGAATCCAGCGGAACAATAATGCTCCTGCCGATCAGGGTGGAGAAGATCAGGGTTAGAACACCAATAATTGCAATGATAACAGTGCTGGAAACCAGGTTGGCACGGGCCAATGTAATCAGGCTTGAGGTCTGCCCCTGAATATCAGTGGTAATATCATCTTCAATCCCCTTCATCAGATCAATCTTGGCGGTAATGGCCTTAAACCAGTCAGGTGCCTGTAGACCAAAGTTACCTTCCATCCCTTTGCTGGTCACAGTGGAACGAATATCATCCACCTTTTTAAAGGCATCTGATTTTTCCTGCTGGTTGTAGGATGCAAGGGCCTGGTCTGATGCAAAGCGGAAGAAAACATCAATATAGCTCTGTTGGGCAGCCAGAATACCGAAGGTACGCCGGTAGGTTTCTGTGGTGAAATAGTCAGTTGCAATCACAGCGTTTATGGTGGCCCGTTCCTTGCCCATCTCTTCCTTTGCCTTTGCAAAGCTGAAATATGAAGTAGCGGAACGCATCAGGTCAGGATCTTTACAACTGCTGGCTACTGCGGCTGTTACGTTCAGATACATGAAGTTGAGACTGGTGTAATATGCAAAGGATGTTGCAGCTTCAATCTCGGTACCATCAACCTGTTTACGTAGCTCGGCAAGTTTGGAACGTTGCTGAAAGGCGTCATCCAGGCTGGCCTTTACCGCTGCAACAGCATCAGGGTTGGCACTTTTGTACTCATCCAGCAGCCGGAACTGCTCGTCGGTAAGCTTACGTTGTGCAGTCAGCTCAGGGCCGAAGTTGTCACCATAGGAGCTGATATATCCAGATGACAGCCCCCGTTCTTTCTGCAACTCATGTACCAGGGCACCGGTGCGAACGGAAAGTCCCATCAACCGTGATGTAACCTGGACTTCTTTAAGGGTGGTGTAGTTGTCATATAATCGCAGGCCAGCAAAAACAAGCAGGCCTATGACCGGCAACAGAAGAAGTAACAAAAATTTGGTACGGATTGAGATGTTTTTCAACATAATTTTACTTTCCTTACAGGTTGAGTGTTAAAACGTAGTAAGTTTATATTTATTGAAGATAAAAAGCAAATAGCTTGTTTCATTAACTTTTAGCTATGCTCCTGCCTTATTTTTAGCAGCCGCAGCCTTTCTTGCAGCAACCTCCTCGGCAAGTTTTTCCGGGGTCAGTTCACGTTTGCAGGCTTTCTGGATCGCTTCGTAAAGCTTTATTTCCTGGTAGGGTTTGATCAGATAACCCTTGGCTCCTGCCTGAAGTGCCTCCAGCACCATCTGTTCCTGTCCCATTGAGGTAATCATAATCACCCTTGCTGAGGGGAATTCGGTCATAAGTGTACGGGTGGCTTCAATGCCATCCATTTCCGGCATTACAATATCCATTGTTACCAGATCTGGCAGTGCTGTACGGTATGTTTCCAGCACATCTTTTCCGTTGGATGCAGTGGCCACAATATTAAAATCAAGTTGTTCCAGCATCATCTTTAGTTTCTTAACCGCAATTGGTGAATCGTCAACAACCATAATGTTCTGTGCGATTGTGTTCATTACATAAATCCTTTCAGCTTCCTATATAGTCAAGGCTGTTTGAAAACAGCTCTTTTGGCCCGATCAGATAAACATCCATTGCCCCGTGTTCTGTGGCAAGGGAGCGGATATGAAAAACTGCGTTTTGCAGTTTGGGTACTTTTTTAACCAGATTAATTACAGTTGGTGGTGTGATGGAGATTACTTTCGGGTCCATCTGCTGAAGATCAGTGGTGCAGTGCCCCATAATAATATTCACAATTTCTCCAACGGTAGCCTGCTTCATTTCATGCTCTTCCTCCGGTGCAATCTCCAGACCATCTGCCATCTGTTCAAACAGTTTCTGTATCAGACTGTCTTCAAAACTGAAGGCAACATACAGGTCAATGTTGCCTCCAATCCCGATAATGGCGGTCATATCCCTTAATACAAGCTCTTCTGTATCACCGCCGGTTGATGGCATGGAAGCAGCAGCCAGATCAAACTCTGCTTTCAGGTAGCTGCTGGCCTGTTGCAGGGCTGATCCCATAACCTTGCGTATTTTATACAAAAGATCGTTCATTTCAGTCATTTTGTAAAGTCTCCAATATCTGTAAAGGGCAGTGTGAAACTGAAGCTGGTGCCAACGCCAGTGGTTGAGTCTACCGTAACCCTGCCACCAAGTTTTTCTGTTTCACTACGGACCGCTGCCAGCCCAACACCCCGTCCTGCAAACTCATTGGCACTGTTTTGTGTGCTGAACTGATCCATAAAGATCAGCTCTTGCAGCTCTTCCCTGGTCATATTTTCTGCATTGGGTAATTTAAGCTCAACAGCCTTTTTTGCAAGTTTGTCAAAATCCAGTCCTGCCCCATCATCGCTAATGGTCAGCTTCAGCCGGTTATTCAGGATTACAGCCTTGCAACTGATGCTGCCAGCCTCATCCTTGTTATGTTCCCAGCGGACTTCTGGATCTTCAATCCCGTGGCTGACTGCATTACGGAAGATATGAACCAGTGATTGCAGAAACTGCTTGTACAGTTGGGGATCAATCAGAATATTGTCGCCCCCTTCAAGTTGAAGAGGCTTGATCTGTTTGCCAAGTCGCTTGCCAGCCTGTTCAACCAGGCTGCCAAATCCCTTCAGGGCACTGGTCAGGCTGACCTTACGCAGGTTCCTGATCTCATTCAGCAGCTTGCGTACATCAGCCATGCCGGTATCAAGCTGTTCGCCACGCAGCAGTTTTTGCACAAATGCTTCCAGTTGCTCTGCCTGCTCGTCAGAAAGCACAAGGGCATTGCCCTGGGCAAGAAAGTCGCTGCCAAGGGTGTCGCCCAGCACTTTAAGATCTGTACCAAGGCTTGCCTGTAACTGTTGCAGGTTAATTCTGCTGATTATGTCGCAGTTGGTAATAATACTTCTGTTTTTATCTGCCAGCAGCAGTGCCAGACCGGCCTCGCTGGTATGGATGGCTTCAGGTACTGACGTAAAACTGTACTGGTTTAAGGTGCCCTTGAAGGTATGCAGTTCACGATAGATGTTCTTTGCAAGGCCACGCTTGTCACTTTTATCAGCAAGATTGCATTCTGCCAGATGATCCAGGAACTCCTGAAATGATTCCACTGTTTCAAAGAAGTTGCGGCTATCAGAAACTGCCAGCACAATCATCCGCAGCCGCTGCTGCTCCTGATGCAGCCGTTCCTCCGTGGCCCGCTGTTCAGTTACATCACTCAGAATAATCATGAATTTTTCAGCAGCAATCCGGCGGTATTCAATGGAGAGCAGTGTGTTATTACGCTTAACTTCTTTGGGTAGCAGGGAAAGCATACTGTCGCTTATAAAGCTGTCCCTGGTGGTTATGACCGATGCGATTGTTTTACGCATCAGTTCGTCACTTTCCGGTGCGTCATCAAAAAGCAGCTCCACCACATTTTTACCAGCCGGTGAACTGCCTAACATGGTTTCACAGGCACGGCTGTACTCACTGTCTATTGTCAGGTCTCTGCCAAAGGACAGGAAGCCTTCGCCAGAGTTATTAAGCAGTGTTACTACCTGTTTGGTTCTGCGGCTTGCCTGCTGGCGTACACGCAGCCAGGTATGCAGCAGTAATGAGAACAGAAATATAATCGTTGTTGTGGTGATTCTGGCAGGCCAACTGAACAGATCACCATCATTTATAAAGCCGGCCAGCAGCCAGGTACCGGAAGGGTCGGGCCAGCTTATATCTGTGGTGTGGATGGATAAGGTTTTACCTTTATGCCTGATGTTGCCATCGTTTGAGAGGGGGATCAGGGTGGGATCTTTTTCCCTGTAGGCATTATTGACCCGTTTTTCAGACCTGGCCCTGTTTAACTGATCTTCTGTGCCGATTACCTGATAAAGCCAGTCAGGAACATTGGATGCAAACACAACACCTTCGGGCGACATCACTGCAAAGGGCATTTTCTGCTTGGAAAGCAACCTGTCAATTTCATCAAAGCCCAGCTTGGCTACAATCACACCAATCGGTTTTCTGTCAGCATGGTTACTTTCTGATTGGGGCAGCAGAGGGGTGGAAACATAAAATCCGCGTTCCAGAGAGTTGCTGCCAAAGGCGGCATACATGGTTTGCATGCCCTGCATGGGACCGGTGAAATAAGGCCGCCAGGCAAAGTTCTTGCCGGTAATGCTGGTGCTTACATTTTTGACACGGTAGGCATTTACTGTGCCGTCCCCTGCCATTACCATCATGTTATCCAGCCCAAAGCGGTTAAAGATCCGCTCCATCTGCCTGAGAACCATTGGATTATCCGGCTCCAGCCGTCCCAGGGCTGTATCCCTTATGGTCTGATCGGTTTCAGCCAGGGCGGTAATCGCCCCCAGTATTGATGCCTTGCGTTGTTCCTCTGCCAGGTAGGTGGCACATTGCTGCACATGGGTCTGAAATTCAGATGCACCTCTGCCGATTACCACAACACCAATCAGGGCGGTCAGGATTATTGATACCAGTAACATCGCTGCCACTGGTGGCCAGGTCAGATGTTCTTTCATGGTACCACCTGCTCCTCGGTACAAACGCGGTTTCGACCGGTTTCCTTGGCCATGTACAAAGCCTTATCCGCCCGTTGCAGTAGGTTATCCAGCGTATCGCCCGTGCGGTAAGTTGCAACACCGATACTGACTGTCTGCTGCTGGCGGGTGGCATAGGATTGTGCTGCTACATGTTCACGTATCCGGTCTGCCAGCAGAACAGCATTTTCAAGTGTTGTCTGGGGGCAGAGGATCAGAAACTCCTCGCCGCCCCAACGTCCGATGTAATCTGTGGCTCTTAGGCTGTGCTTCATACTGCGGGCAACGGCAATCAGAACAGCATCGCCGGTGGCATGACCAAAGGTATCATTTACCTGCTTGAAGCGGTCAATATCCACACTGATGATTGAAAAGGACTGATCCCCTTGCTCTACATGGTGCAGCTCTTTATTAAAGACCCGCCCCAACTTGTCACGGTTATAGATCTGGGTCAGGGTATCGGTGCTGGCAAGATGTTCCAGCTCTTTATGTTTCAGCATCAATTCGGCATGGGCCTCGGCCAGACGGTTCTGCATCTCTTTAATATCGCTTATATCAGTGGCAATTTTAAATATCACCGAGCTGCCGTCTTCCCAGTAAATTCCCTTTTCCTGTAACTTGTACCAACGCTCATCAAACTCGTTGTAATACTCATATTCCACCGGTATGTCGTTGGGATGACGGTTCTCATTAAAAAGCTGATTGCGTTTGCAACCTGTACAGGGTTCTTCCAGGCCGTTTATTAAGAGGTGACATGGTGTTGTTTGCCATTGGGGGTACTGTTTGCGGAAAATATGGTTGCAGTAGATGACCTGATTTGTGCTGCTGTCTATGGCGTAGATCAGAAAAGGTAGTGAATCAAGCATATCCTGGCAGTGTGATGCCTGATTGTTGGGTTGATTTGGCATAATTTCAACATCCTTGTTTTAAATACATGTAAAACAATTTTTTAACTTGTGAATATATCTATAAACAGCGGGAATGTAAATGTTGAACCCTTTGAAGAGCCATATCATTTCTTTTGTGGTTGCAGATGCCGACAGGTCAGATGACCAGGTTAATAAAAAAGCGGGCCATTTAATAAGCTAAATGGCCCGCCAGAACAGGACGTGTGCTCTCGGCACGCCCTGAACAGTCAACTACCGTATTACTTCAGATCACCGTAAGGGTCTTTAAACTCCTGCTCTGGTCTGAACATGAGCTTCTTGGTACCACGGTTGTTGAGGTACTTGGGCAGTTCAAGATCAATCTTCACCGGTACATCAACACCGGCCTTGGTCAGAGCCTGACGCAGCAGACCATCGGCCTTGCCAGCATAGGTGGATGAATCTGCCAGAACCCTCATGGACTCGGTTGGGTTATGGAAACCAAGGGAGTTTTCTGCACCAAAGAACAGGTTACGGAAGAAAGCTTCCATGTAGTAATCTTTAGCCATATCATACAGATTCTGATCAACCTGTACGCCTTCTGCCTGCTTCTTGTGGGTCAGTTCAAACAGCTTGGCTACAGTGGCAACAGCATAGCCAGAGCGGA
>CAZRKG010000103.1:0-7030 GCA_964600635.1 uncultured Geobacter sp.
GACCCCAGTACTCCCCGCACAATCGCCCTGCCAACCTGGTTTCCAACGGTACGGGCAGCACTTTTAGCCATTGCATCCACAACATTGTCACGCCGCTTACTGCCAGTTCCAGTCCCCAGTATATCACCCAGCATACCGCCCAAACCTGATCCAAATCCGGTACCGGCACTGCCAGCCGTCTGTTGTGGCCTTGCCTTGGCAGCCGCTTGAGCCTCTTGTTCTGCCTGCAACTGTTCTGCCCTGGCTTTTAACAACTCATAGGCCGATTCCCTGTCAACCGGTGTGTCATACACCCCCGCCACCAGCGATGAGTTAATCTGCCGCCGGCGTTCCTGTGGGGTAATCGGGCCAACCTGGCCTTTTGGCGGCACAACATAGGCCCGCTCAACCACTTCCGGGCGACCCTTTTCATCCAGAAATGATACCAGTGCCTCGCCCACACCCAGCTCTGTAATTGCCGCCACCTCATCAAGCTCGGGGTTATCACGCATGGTCTCTGCTGCGGCCTTGACAGCCTTCTGATCCCGTGGACTAAAGGCCCGCAGGGCGTGTTGCACACGGTTGCCAAGCTGAGAAAGCACTTTATCTGGAATATCAGACGGGTTCTGGGTAACAAAGTAAACTCCCACCCCTTTGGAGCGGATCAGTCGTACCACCTGTTCAATCTTATCCACCAGTGCCGCCGGTGCCCCATTAAAAAGCAGATGGGCTTCATCAAAGAAAAACACTAGTTTGGGTTTATCAAGATCACCAGCTTCCGGCAGTTTTTCAAACAGCTCGGAAAGTAACCAGAGCAGCATGGTGGCGTACATTTTGGGAGCCTGCATAAGTCTGTCGGCAGTCAAAATGTTGACCATGCCCATACCAGCTTCGGTCTGGATCAGATCATTTATATCCAGCATCGGCTCACCCAGAATCTGATCACCACCCTGCCCTTCCAGCGTCAGCAGGCCACGCTGGATAGCACCAATACTGGCAGCAGAAACATTGCCGTATTCAGTTGTCAAGGTTTTGGCATTTTCAGCTACAAACTGCAACATGGTCCGCAGATCTTTCAGATCCAGTAACAACATGCCATTATCATCGGCAACCTTAAAGGTCAGATTAAGTACACCGGACTGGGTGTCATTCAGATCCAGCAGGCGGGACAGAAGCAGCGGACCCAGGTCAGAAACCGTGGCTCTGACAGGGTGGCCGTCATTACCAAAGGGATCCCAGAATGTAACCGGAAAATTGCGATACTGGTGAGGTTCCAGTCCAAGCAGCTCAACTCGCTCTGCAACCTTGGCATTATTACCACCACTGACCGCAATACCGGACAGGTCGCCTTTAACATCAGACATGAAACAGGGTACGCCAATGGCAGAAAAATGTTCGGCCATGGTTTGCAGGGTAACGGTCTTGCCTGTGCCGGTTGCACCGGTAATCAGACCGTGGCGGTTGGCCATGCGAGGTAGAATATGCAGCTCTCTGTCAGCGTTTTTGGCAATCAGCAGTGGTTCAATCATTTTGGTAGTCACCTCCGTTTGTTGACTGGTGTTATATCTATAGTATATAAAATACCTGTTGACTACTATTCTGTTTTGGGTTAAAAGGTTAGTTCTTCTTTGACGCGGGGTGGAGCAGTCTGGTAGCTCGTCGGGCTCATAACCCGAAGGTCAGAGGTTCAAATCCTCTCCCCGCAACCAAACAACTAATCGCCTCTTTGGTTTTCCCGAAGGGGCGTTTCAAATGGCTGCTTAGCTCAGCTGGTTAGAGCATGCGCTTCATACGCGTAGGGTGCGGGGTTCGAATCCCTGAGCAGCCACCAATCTATAGTTGCGTCTTGTGCAACGGAGTACTTAAAGCCCTGTATTTACGGGGCTTTTTTCTTTTCCATTGTTCAACCTTGTACGGTGTTGTATAGCTAGATACGGTATCTTTAGGGGTACATCTGGGGGCATGTCGCTAAAACAGCAAAAAGCGGTACCCCCAAAAACAAGGGGGACAAAATGGCTAAGAAAATCATACCACTTACAGATGTTCAGATCAGGAAAGCAAAACCAAGTCTAAAACCATACAAGCTGTCAGATGGGGGCGGCCTTTATTTGCTGGTGATGGAATCGGGCGGTAAATCATGGCGGCTTAAATTCAAGTTTGAGGGCAAGGAAGACACCCTGACCCTGGGCATGTATCCAGATGTACCACTTGCCACTGCCAGGGCATTGAGAGAGGAAGCCAGACAGCTACTGGCAAGCGGTATCAATCCAAAGGCGGTAAAGAAGCAAGCCAAGGAAGCACAGATCAAAAAAGAAGCGTCTGTATTTGAAAAGGTTGCAGAATGCTGGTTTGAATACAGTGCCAATGAAAGTAATGCACCCTGGGCAGCAAGCCACGCAAGAACAATCAGGTTACGGCTTGACCGGTATCTGATCCCGTTTTTCAGGGGTATGAATATCGCCGAAATAAGACCAACCCACATTAAACCATTACTGCTGAAACTTGAAAAAGACGGCAAGACCGAGACCGCCAAGCGGGTAAATATCATAATCAGTCAGATTGCCAGATATGCAATTCTGCATGACTGGGCAGAGTACGACCCCACAGCATCCTACAAGATCGGTGATGTTATCACCATGAAGCCCACTGAACATTTTGCGGCAATCACCGACCCCAAAGAGCTGGCACCGCTGCTACGGGACGTTGACAACTATTGGGGCAAGCCAGAAACAAGGGCAGCCTTACAACTGTTGCCTATGTTCTTGTTACGTCCTGGGAACCTGACACACCTTGAATGGGCCAAGGTTGATTTTGATGAAAAGCAGATTGTCTTCCCGCTTAAAGAGATGAAGCAGAAAACAACAGATCATATTGTGCCACTGGCACACCAGGCCATTGAGATATTGAAGGAATTGCAGCCGTTTACAGGGCATGGAAAGTATTTGTTTCCATGCGTCAGGTCTGCCACAAGAACAATGTCAGAAAACACTCTGAACGCTGCATTCAGGCGGATGGGGTACGGCAAGGATGAAGTTACAGCCCACGGCTTTAGAGCCACAGCCAAAACCATTTTGGCGGAAAGATTGAAAGTACCGGATTCATGGGTTGAACACCAGTTGCACCACGCTGTTAAAGATACCAATGGACGGGCCTACAATAGAGCCACCTTCATTGATGACCGCCGGAAGATCATGCAGGATTGGGCCGATTATCTCGAAAGACTAAAAAGCTGTGAGACTGCCAAGGTGATACCACTGCACAGGGCGGCCTAACACCTGCTACAGCATGTAGTATAATAAATAATACTTGACACAATATATATGTTGGCTGGTATAGTCCGTACCATTCATGCTTAACGGAGTACACCAGATGAGCGTAACCAGCATCACAAAAACCCGTGTTGTATCGGAAAAAGCAGCACAGGCGGCTAGAGCTGGCAACCATGAAACTTTAGACCGTGTTGTAATGACCTTTTCAGATGGCAGCCGCTCCCAGGCTTTGCCTGATACCATCAACAGAGCCGTTGACCTACCCGATGGGATCCATAGGCTACACGTACAGAAGGGCGGTATCAGAGATCAAGAGATACCCAGAGCCACCAAGGAACAGATAAAGCCGATGCTCAAGGGCATTCGTACAGGCATTATCAACATGAACGTAAAACATAGGACAGTTATTGACATCAATGTAATCACATAAATTTGTTTTTAACCGGTGATGATCCCCCTACCCTGATAGTAAACAGGGTAGCCTCTTTCAGAGCCGGAATTACAATAAAAGCACAAAGCAACGATCCCCCACAGTTTTAGTTTAGGCTGTGCCTCCTTTCGCAAGCTCAGTGCTGATTCAGTGAAACCACTTTTCACCAGTGGATAACTGTTTCAGTACTGGGCTTTTTTTGTTTGTGCCATACGAAAGGGCCAAGATATGGCAAAAACAGTAGAAGTAGGTTTTGTAAAGACAGCAGAAGCAGCGGTTTTGTTTGGTGTCAAACCGGTAACAGTGAGAGTTGCTCATTCAGACACAGGCGGTTACAGGGGAGTGAAGCCAATCAGATTGCCGAACAGACATCTAAGATGGCCTGTTGAAGAGATCAACAAGGTTATGGCAGGAGGTGCAAAATGATAGCACAACCTGAACGCTTTCTTAGGGTAAAGCAGGTTTTAGAGTTGGTCCCTGTATCACGCACAACATGGCTGACATGGGTAAAAAACGGCAAGGCACCGGCACCAATCAAGTTGTCACCTGGTACCACCGTATGGCGTTTGTCGGATGTTCAGAAGTTTGCAGGGGGTGAATGTCATGACTAAAACAGAAAAGCCCTGCACTGCATGGGGGAGCAGCTACAGGGCTGTAAAATGGGGATTTATTACAGCCAAAATATACCACGTTGGCCTACTGCTGGATAGCCTTTTGATAGTAGTGGCAGCCCTTCTTTTATGGGGGGTGATTAGATGAAAACAGCAGACTACACCAGCCAGGTATTTAGCCAGATGGCGGACAATGGTATTGAGCCACCAGCACACATTGAATTTGATGGAAGCCTTCGCAGATACGGCAAAGACAAGGCTTGTTGGTATGCAGCCTATTCAGATGATCCGGTTACTGTTGTTTACGGTGATTGGCGACAAGGCAACGATAGGCATACATGGACGGCCAAGGGTAACAATCAGCTTACACCGACAGAACGCCAGGCTTTAAGGGAGCGGATCAAGCAGGCACAGCGTAAGGCACAGGAAGCCAAAGAAGCAGACTACAGAGACGCAGCCCAAAAAGCAGCGGAAGAATACTACACAGCACCACAGGCAAGCTCTGACCACCAGTATTTACAGAAAAAGGGGATCAGGCCACCAGGTGAAATCAGGCAGACAGCAGACGGGCGGCTGATAGTGCCAGTCTATGGCATAGCTGGAAACATTCAGACCCTGCAATATATTGACCCTACAGGCGGCAAGCTGTTTTTAAAGGGCGGCAAAACAAAGGGCGGCTTCTTCACTATTGGGGATGTATCAAAATCTGATGTAATCCTGATTTGTGAAGGCATGGCAACGGCTGCAAGCCTGTTTGAAGCCACAGGCCACACCACCATAGCGGCAATGAATGCAGGCAACCTAAAACCGGTATCAGAAGCCCTGAACAACCAGCACCAGACAAAGCGTATCCTGATTTGTGCTGACAAGGACACCAGCGGCACAGGCGAGAAATCAGCACAAGCAACAGGCTATCAGTACGTATTGCCAGACGTTGAGACTAAAGGGGATTTTAACGACATGGCGGCCAGCAAGGGGCTTGAAGCTGTAAAGCAGCAGGTTGACGCAGCCTTGCAACAGCCACCACCAACAGAAGCCACGGGGGGCGGTGTATCACAGCCTGAACCACTGGAAGCTGACATTGGTAAACCTGCACCCTACCCCATTGATGCACTACCACCAATATTAAGAGACGCAGCCAAGGCCTTTGAAGAACATGTACAGTGTGCCACAGAGCTTGCAGCTTTTGCGGTCATTGGAGCGGCCAACCATGTGGCACAGTCCAGGGTGAACGCACAAAGCAACGCAAGGAAGAGTATGCCTTGCAGTCTCTTTACTCTATCAGTCTGTGATAGTGGAGAGCGAAAAACAACAGCCTTTAACATGGCTATGGAACCTATTCAGGACAACGAGAAAAAAGCACACACAGCTTGGAGAAAGGAAGCCGGTAAACACAAGAAGGAAGGTGAAGAACTGGATGGGGCAGCCTTTGCAAAGCACATGGCACAAGCCCCAATGTACCCACCAGGGATAATACAATCAGATGGAAGCTATGAACGAGTTGCAAGTCTTTATATTAGGGATAGTGCAACTGTCCTAAGTGTAATTCTTGATGAAGCAGGTCAGTTTTTAGGCGGCCACAGCATGAAGGCCGATAACAGGGCGGCTGTTATTGGTGGAATGACTAAATTATTTGATGATGGTTTTGTTGAACGTGTACGGGGCAGGGGCAACGCAGATGGCAGTGGCACGGCCTACGACAGGCGTTTTGCCCTGCATCTTTCAGGGCAGATGGCCGCTGTACGTGAATCGCTTTCAGACCCACTGTTACAGGGGCAGGGACTCTTGCCACGGTTTTTAATCTGCACACCAGAGCCACGGGCTGGCACAAGGTTGCGTAAGCCAGACCAATGGAAGAACGAACCAGAAGATGATGAACGACTAAAGGCGTTTTGGCAGCGGCTTGAAGACATTTTTCAAATTCCAATAATCCCTGATATTGAGACGGGCGGCCTAAGCCTGCAACCAATCCCCTTGAGCCAGCAGGCACGGCAAGCATGGGATGACGTTTATAACGAAACAGAAGCAAAGCAGGCAAGGCTAGAAGATTATTACCATATAAAGCCCTTTGCTTCACGGGCGGGGGAGCTTGTGGCACGGCTTGCCTGCACCTTTGCATTTTTTCAGGAACAGAAAGAAGTAACCAGCAACGACATAACAGCGGCCTGGGCCATAGTGGAACACAGCCTTAGCGAGTGGCTAAGGTATATAACAACAGCAAAGCCAGATAAGGGCATGGTGGATTCTAAATATGTATCAGACTGGCTTGTTGAGCGTGCCAGGGGCGGGGAGACATGGCAGCAGTTCACAGGTGGATATTTTATTCAATGCGGGCCTGACAAATTCAGGAACGCAAAAGAGCGAGATAGAGTTTTTAAGATACTGATTGATAAAAAGCACCTGTTTTATGATCCTGGCAGCAAGACCTACAGCGTGAACCCGTTACTGCTTACAAGCTGTGATGTTGCTAAAACCGCTAATTCCGCTAAAACCTGCATAAACAGGGGCCTTGAGATTGCTAATGACTTGCTAAAGCCTGCTAATAATCCGCTAAAGGAAGATGGCCTTAGCAAAACCTTAGCAACTATTAGCAAACCGTTAGCAACTGCAAACCCTGATAAAACGGGGGCCTTAGCAGGATTAGCGAAATTAGCGGATATACCAGACTTTAGCCATATCATGGAAGAGGTGCAGCCATGAAAGAATTGTACACCGTAACCAAGGCATTCAAGGGGGCTGGT
>CAZRKG010000104.1:0-6978 GCA_964600635.1 uncultured Geobacter sp.
GGGGATACTGGGCATCAGCGAGCGTGCAGCCTCAATCCCTTCAATGTTGGGTGGATTATGCAGCGGTGCCAGATGCTGCACCTCTTTGACTGCATTCAGCACCTCATCATTTATCTCAACAGAGCAGGTGAATTTTTCACCACCATGCACAACACGGTGGCCAACTGCTGCTATTTCAGCAACAGACTGGATTGCACCATGCACACGGTCGGTAACAACTCTGATGACAAGGTCTATGGCTGCCCTGTGGTCATGGCAATCCTTCATAACCTTGTATGTTTCACGGCCTGGCATTTCATGCTCAATGTAGGAGCCGCCTACAATAACCCGTTCCACCATCCCCTTGGCAACAACCTCTTTTTTCTTCCAGTCAAACAGTTGATACTTGACCGACGAGCTGCCACAGTTTAAAGCCATAATAATCATGTAAAAAGCCTCCTGATTTTATTGTGATCTGATGATTACTTACGTTAAAAAAACGTTAGTCATATCAAAGTATTTGCACGATAATAAAACCGCATTTGATATATCATGCGTCCTTAAACAAATTCAACCTAATTTATGAAACAGCCTGTTAAAAGTGCTTGTATACAGTTTTGCTGGACATTTATGGCGACCCGTGATAGTTAACAAATCACAGCCTTTCAGTGGGCAAATTACATTAACAAAAAAACATCAGGAGGCATTACTATGGCACACACAATTACAGAAGATTGCACCAACTGTGGAGCATGTGTAGATTCTTGTCCTGTTGACGCTATCAGCCCTCAGGATAGCAAGCATGAGATTGACGCAGATACCTGCATTGATTGCGGTGCTTGTGTAGATACCTGCCCGGTTAGTGCAATCCACGCCTAAGCGTTACAGACAAAAGAAACAAAAAAGCCCGTGTTTTTCACGGGCTTTTTTGTTTTGTATGATCTTCTCTTACAGGCAGCAGGGGCGGTAGTCTTGTTGTTTGCAAAGACCGGCAAGTTTGCCGATATGCACTTACACCAATTCCAAATCAAAGATGGATTTAAGGCGGCGAGGAAATCGGCGACGCAGGCGTATATGCAATACGTCGAGGAGCCGATGACGAGCCAACGAAGAAGACGCTTTGATATGGAATTGGTATTACACAATATTAAAATTGGCGTGGATCATCTTCTGTAACTCCTCCACCCGTATCACCGCCTGACGAAGCTCTTCCCTTTCAGGGTAGGTGAGCATCATCGGGTCCAGAAAGTGTGAGTTATTCTGCAATCCGTTGATCTGCTTGATCTGTAGCAGTATCCGGTGGCGGGTCAGGATGTTATAGGAAGCCCGCAGTCCGGCTGCCATCTCTTCAGAAAAGCTGCCATGCTGTTCCAGCAGGTTGATCCTCTGGACAGTGTTGGTGGCCTCCAGACCAAGGCTGATGGCCAGAATCCGCACATTCATTACCAGCGGTGCCCAGGCCAGAAGTTTAACATTCAGCTCGCCACGGTTTTCCCCTGAAGGTTCAGTCCAGAGCCTACGCATGAAGCCCAGGGCCAGCTTCATCTCTGTGGCAGCCCTTGCCATGCCCCACAAAACCTGAAAATGCTCCTTCTCCATTGTGCGGATCATCATAATCAGCTTTTGCCCCAGGGGCTGATCTCCGGCCACAAAACGGGCATCGGAAAGCACAATCAGATCCATCATGTTCTTGGCAAAATCTTCCACCTCATAACGGACAATGGCAAGCATCCGCTTACGCCATTGCTTGTAAGAACCACGCCAGGTTGGGTTACTGGTCATAATATCGCCGGTGCAGCGTTTAAAACCGGCAGTCTCCAGGCAATCCACCAGCAGGTTGCCAAACTCCGTAAACCAGTCATCCGCCGCTTCACCGCCATCATCGCCATACACAATCAGATAATCCTGGTCTGTAATCAGGGTCTGCTCTTCGCGACCATCACTACCCATGCTGATCAGGGCGTAGGAAACCGGTGCATTGCCCTTGCCAGCTTCCAGCATTTGGTCTTCCACAAGCTGTAAGGCCCGTCCGGCCAGCAGGTTGCGGTAATGGGTGCAGTTGCGGTGCAGGCTGCTGACAGAGTTTGCAGTTGCAAACCGCTGCTGTTCAATCAGGTTCAGGTCATAATGCAACTGTTTAAGCTCGGTTGCAGTGGCGGTTGTTATCTGTTGTTGATATTGGTCAGAACTGGCATCCCAGGCCTCAAACCGGCTTCGTAACTGTGCCAGCTCTGTCACCAGTTGATCCAGTGCTTCATCAATATCTTCAAGGTTACAGACAGAGGTGATCCCGCTGATGGGCGGCAGTGCTGCCAGTGTGGTTGCATCAATTGGCGGTTGTGTTGTGGTTTGTGCTGTTACGATTTCCACGTTTAGAACCTCTGATAAAAAAAATGGGGAGGCTGTCAAAGCCTCCCCGAATATATCACAAAACAGATTTATTGCTTAAGTTTAGTGGTCTACAGCCGTAGCTATACCAAGACCGGTGTTCTGGCGAACATATATCTCATCCCACATCTCTTCTGCACGGCGGCATGGGAATGCCAGACAGCCGATGATGGCAGCGGCAAAACCGAGAGGAATGGAGACGATACCAGGGTTTTTAAGCGGGAACAGCGGCTTCATCAGACCAAACATGGACTTCTTGCCACGGTTCTTTGCTTCAGTGGCCTTCTGGGTTTCAATTGTAGCCAGGGTTTTTTCCATGCTGTCTGCTGCGATCAGGCCAGCGGCAATTTCAGCTTCCAGCTTGGTGTAGGCTGCCTTGGCGTTATTGGCAACAACGTCAGGGTAGGTCATGTTGGGAGATACCAGCATCAGACCAATGGCAGCGGATGTACCGACCACCAGACCAGAGATAACTCCGGCGGTGTTGAACTTCTTCCAGAACAGGGACATTACCACAACCGGCAGGTTACCGGAGGATGCGATGGCAAAGGCCAGGGCTACCAGGTGGGCAACGTTCTGCTTCTCAGCAGCGATACCGATGATGATACCTGTGGTACCAACCACCAGAGAGGTCAGACGGGCAGCAATAACCTGCTCTGATTGGGAGGCATGGCCGTCTTTGATGATGTTAACATAAACATCGTGTGCAATGGCGGCAGAGGCTGTGATAACCAGACCGGAAACAACCGCCAGAATGGTTGCAAAGGCAACTGCACAGAGGAAGGCCAGCAGCAGATCACCAATAAATGGTGTGATGTCGGCACCCATCTGGGATGCCAGCAACAGGGCGGACATGTTACCGCTTGGGTCAACAGCCTTGATGCCTTGCGGGGTTACGTGCAGGGCTGCACCAAAACCAAGGATTGAGGCCATTACGTAGAAACCACCGATGATGAACATGGCAACGATAACAGACTTACGTGCTTCCTGGGCAGTGGGAACTGTAAAGAAACGCATAAGAATGTGAGGCATACCAGCGGTACCAAGTACCAGTGCCATACCAAGGGAAATCTGGTCAAGCGGGTTGGTCAGGAACAGACCTGGCTCCAGGAAGCGTTGACCAGGGTCAGAGGCTGTGCCTGCGGCAACTTCCTTCATATAGACAGGCAGCAGACTTACGTGATCAATAATATTCTGGCTGGTGGCAACCTCATTAAAGAAGCGGAAGGGGTTGAAGCCGGACTTTACAGCAACCAGTACGGCCAGAACAATAGAACCGGCAACCAGCAGGCCGGCCTTGATGATCTGAACCCAAGTGGTGGCGGTCATACCACCAAACACAACGTAACCAACCATCAGAACACCAACGCCTGTAATGGCTACGGTGTAGTTAAGACCCAGCAGAAGCTGCATCAGTTTACCGGCACCAACCATCTGTGCAACCAGATAGAATGTGGAAACAGCAACAACTGACATAGCGATAACAGCACGGACCGGCTTGGGGTTGGTACGGAATGAAAGAATATCACCCAGGGTGTATTTACCAGCGTTACGGCAAGGTTCAGCAACAATCAGCAGAACGGTGATGTAGGCCACCAGCCAGCCAACTGAATACATGAAACCATCATAACCGTACATGGCAATCATACCGGCAATACCCAGGAAGGATGCAGCGGACAAGTAGTCACCTGCAATGGCCCAACCGTTTTGGACACCGGTAATACCGCCACCAGCGGTGTAGAAGTCAGCCGCTGATTTGGTTTTTCTGGCAGACCAGACCACAACACCCATGGTTACACCGATAATTATCAGGAAGATCGGTATTGTTACGTATGGGTTGGCCTTCAGTTCCCTGATTTCATGGGAAGTGGCTTTGGCTAAAGGTGCAACAGCAGCAGCTTGCTTGGCTTCTTCCTTAACAGCTTCTGTGGCACCGGTTACAGCTTCTTCTGCCTTATCAGCAGCTTCTTCAACAACGGCTGTTGCCTCTGCTTGTGCAGCAGCAGCCTGATCTTTTGGTTCATCGGCATAGGCGGCGAAACTAAGGGAGAGTACGCACGCTATGGCAAGTAAAATTCTCTTCATGGATTCACCTCCTATTCAAGTTCACTAACCAGTTCCCTGGTCAGACGGTCAAAATCATTGTTTGCTGTCTTGGCATAGTAAAGTGCCAGGAACCAGGAAAGTATGAATTGTGACAGACCAAACAGGTAACCAAAATTTATGTTGCCCAGAATCTTGATCTTGAACAGACCAGGAACAAAGGCAGCACCCAGTGGAAGTGAAAAGTAATAAACAGTTGAGAAAATCCACCAGCCGATCAGGAATGACTTCTTCTTATGGTGCAGCTCAATAAACTTGGGGTTTTTTGCAATTGCTGACCAATCATAAGTTTTCTCCGCCATGAGAAATACTCCTTTCAAAAAGTGTGGGAAAAACTGCGGTTTGGAATCCGCAAGCGAAACTTCTTTAAAACCTCCTTTCATAAATTTGTTCAGCTTACAAAACAAGCTGTAAAATCACATAACATTGCAATAACATTCAATTTAATCAAACAGCTTGGGTACTGGTACTGCTATTTGAATGTAAAAGAGCCTGAAAAATTTCTGGTATAACTATTACGTTGTTCTAAAGTAGTCAAGATTTTTTTACAGCCACTTGTTTTATTTTTTTATTTAATAGTAATTACAGGTAGTTATGGTTGTAAAAAAATGTAAAATAAATTTTTAGCATGTTTGATTTAACGTTTTTATACCCATGTTCTGAAAATTTACTTATATCTGATAAATTATTGTATTTACTTTAGAATTTATGTCATCAGCACATAAGCTAATCTGCTCAGTTTGCCATTCTGATATAGCCAAACTTCATGGAAAGCAGCTCCGCCCCTTCCAGCATGGAAGGGATCACTTCCTTTTCCAGGCGTTCCTGCACCATCTTGATGGCCGGGGCCAGCATGGTCAGGGCACCCACAACCTTACCGCCGTAATCACGGATAGCCACAGCAACGGTGCAGATCCCTTCGCCAAAACCACCAATATCAATGGCAACACCGGCTTTGCGGATTTCATGTAGTTCTTTCTGCAACTGTTTAGGGTCTGGTGGCACCAGGTTTCTGGTACAACGGCGGTAGCTGAAACGTTCCATCAGATCCATTGAGCTGACAGACTTGATAACCTTACCGGCTGCATTGGTGAAAAATGGAAAACGCCGGCCCACCATATCGGCTGCATTAATCTGTGCCACCATATCCACCACATCAAGAAACAGAACTTCATCTTTATCCAGTACTGTAAAGCAGACCGCTGCACCATGTTTGCTGGCAAGTGATTCCATTACCGGATGGACTATTTTAAGCATGTTGGCATTTTTAAGAATGCTCTGGGCCATGCTGAAGGAGTTAAGCCCCAGGCGGTAGGTAGCCAGTTGATCATCCCGCTCAATCAACCCCTTATCCTCCAAGGCATCCAGTAAAACCTGCATCCGCTTACGGCTTAATTTTAATGCTTTGGAAAGCTCCGGAACAGTGGCAGGAATCTCATCGGTGGCAAGTGCTTCCAGCAGCTCTATTGCCTTGACTATGCTCTGGTCCGGGTATGGGCTTTTGGTCTGATTCATGGCCGCCCCCCTGTTTTTTTCAAATCCTGTTATAAAAAACGTTAAACTCTTGGATAGAGGGCTTTTAATACCATGTTCTACAATTGTCAATAAACTTTTTGCTGTCTGAGCAGAAAAACGATAAATCCAGTGTATACGTATGGTTTAACCATACCATGTTTAATGGAGATCAAAAAAACGGCACTTGATCAGCCTGAAATATAGATTTTTATAATGATGTTGTATTTTGTGGTGAAATGGCGAGTTTTATGGGATACGCTGCCTGAAGCTGTTAAAATGAATGTATTCTGCGGAACTTACTGTGTTAGATTATCTGCACACTAATATCAGTACTGATATTTAAGTACTGAAACCTGAGAATAAGAAAGGAAGCAGTATGAAAATTAAAGCCATGCTGACCGTTGCTGCTGCAACAATCTGTTTAACAAATCTGGCCGATGCCAGCAGCCTTGATGTTGGTATCCGTTATGGCCGAACCATTGAAGAAAGCGGAAACACAGCGGAGGTGGCTGCCCGCTACCTGCCGATTCCCTTTGTAAGTGCAGGTGTTTCACTGGGCTATGCCAACCTAAAGTATGAAAAGAAGAACTACTACAAAAAGGTTGAATCGATCCCCCTGGGTGGCTATCTGAACGCACACCTGCCGATTTTTCCATTTGTAAAACCCTACGCAGGCATTGGTGGTATCTATTACATGAACAGTGATGTAACTTCCCCCAATCCGTCTGACCGTCGCAAGGAACATGCCGGAACCATGACCTTTCAGGGTGGCGTTGATATTTCTATCCCTGTTCCGTTTCTAAGCCTTAACCTTGAAGCCAGAAGACTTGTGAATGATCACCAGACCCAGTTACTGGGCGGGGTCTGGTTCAGATTCTGATTTTTGGTCTTCTCCCTTGAGTGAGAAGGTGCTGCCTGCCGGATGCAGGGGGTTTTGTAGGGGCGAACCGGTGTGTTCGCCCATCTGATTTGGTTGTACCTACATCAGGGCAA
>CAZRKG010000105.1:0-6938 GCA_964600635.1 uncultured Geobacter sp.
TGTACGCCTTCGTCGCCGATCTCCTCGCCGCCTTGAATCCATCTTTGATCTGGAAGTGGAATTATTGATCCAGATGCTGAATATCAGTCTATAGTTTGTAATAACGCAACAAAGGGATAAACGTGGCTAACGGCGAAAAACGAGATTACTACGAAATACTGGATGTCAACAGAAACGCCTCAGAAACTGAAATAAAAAAAGCCTTCCGCAAACTGGCAATTCAGTATCATCCAGATAAAAACCCTGGTGATAAAGAGGCTGAGGAAAAATTCAAAGAGGCCACCGAGGCTTACGAGATCCTGTCCGATGCCCAGAAACGTGCCCAGTACGACCAGTTTGGTCATGCCGGTGTCTCTGGTGGCGGTTATTCCAATGGCGGTTTTGGCGGATCGCCATTTGGTGACATCTTCAGCGATATTTTTGGTGATATTTTTGGTGGTGGTGGTAGTCGCCGCAGCCAGGGCCGCCGTGGTGATGATCTGCTTTATAACCTGGAGATCAGCTTTGAAGAGGCTGCCTTTGGCTGTGAAAAGCAGATTGATGTACCCTATGACAAGCGTTGCAGAACCTGTAACGGCAGTGGTGCCAGACCAGGCACGGAGCCGAAAATCTGTCCCACCTGCCGTGGTGCAGGTCAGGTACGTTACCAGCAGGGTTTTTTCAGCGTCAGCAAAACCTGTGGTGCCTGTAATGGTGATGGCAAGGTGGTGGAAAACCCCTGTTCGGATTGTCGTGGCAAGGGTAGTGTTAAAGATACTAAGGCCCTGTCAGTCAAGGTGCCGGGCGGTGTGGAAACCGGTTCACGCCTGAAGCTGACCGGCGAGGGTGGTCAGGGGGTTAAGGGCGGGCCGAATGGTGATCTGTATGTGGCCATTGCTGTTAAAGAGCACCCCCTTTTCCAGCGGGAAGATGATAATGTGATCTGCGAAATTCCGATCAGCTTTGTGCAGGCTGCCCTTGGCTGCGAGCTTGAAGTGCCAACCCTGGATGGTAAGGTTGCCATGAAAATCCCTGATGGCACCCAATCAGGCAAGATCTACCGGCTGCGGGGCAAGGGGATACCATCACTACGTGGCTATGGACGCGGAGATCAACTTGTTGTGGTAAAGGTGGAAACCCCCACCAACCTGACTGCTCGCCAGAAGGAACTGCTGGAGGAGTTTGCCCAGATCAGCGGAGAAGAAGCACACCCTATGAAAAAAGGATTTCTCAATAAACTTATGAATTTCCTTAACTGAGTCCGACTGTAGTTTCTAACGGGAGGCAATATCATGGATAAAGAAGAACTGCTGGAAAAAACAGTTGAACTGTTGCAGCCACTGGAAACACAGAACCTGATGGAGACTGTCCAGCACCTTACAATGCAGGAACTGTTTGCCAACTGGATACTCTGGGCGATTGCCTTGCCACTGATTATCTATGGTGTCTTCAAAAAATCCAAAACAATACTGCTGACCATCTTCTTTCTGTTTGTTCTGATTGTTGTGGTAAAGTTTGCCATGCCAGTACCGGGTGAGGAGATGAGCCTTAAAAGCATCATCCCGTTTATGGCTGTAGGTGTGGGTGCAGGCAGTATTATTGTATATTTTATGTTTGTGAAAGATTAGGTGAGTAAAATGAAGATAGAAAAGCGTGACTGGCTGTTCATCGGGCTGATTGTTGGTGTTCTGGCAGTTTTTTTTGCCATTTCCGGTGAGGAAAAGACCACCCATGTACCACGGGATGAAATGCACAGGACGGTTTATGAGGAAGCCTATAAAAATGCCCCTGGCCCTGATGACTCGCTGCTGAAAAGGACATTTTTCAAGCCAGCTAAAAAGGATGCTGAAAAATTGTGTGAACCCTGTCATGCCAAATATGATGTGCAGCTTCCTCCCGATCATCCGCCCAAATACCGCTGCCTTTTCTGCCATAAGCTGGAAGAAAAATAGCTTTATGTCAGTTGCTTACTTAACTGACAACATTAGCAACACTGCGGGCAATCAATTCTGATTGCCCGTTAGTTTTCAGGGAACAACCATGAACCCACAGATGATATTTGTCTTTGCCCTGTTGGCCATCTGCATAGCTGCCTTTATCCTTAACAAGCCTCGCATGGATGCGGTTGCACTTTTTGCATTGCTTGCACTGGTGCTGGGGGGCGTGCTGGATATGAAGGAAGCCCTGGCAGGCTTCAGTGAGCCAAGCGTGATCCTGATTGCAGCTTTTTTTGTAATTGGGGAAGGGCTGGTGCAGACCGGTGTTGCTCTACGGGTGGGAGACTGGCTGGTTAAAAAAGCCGGCAGCAGCGAAAAACGATTGCTGATCCTGTTGATGCTGGCAGTGGCCTTACTTGGTTCTGTGATGAGTTCAACCGGTGTGGTGGCACTGTTTATACCGGTGGCCCTGGGGATAGCAGGCAGACTGAACATATCACCAGGCAAGATTATGATGCCACTGGCCTTTGCCGGACTGATCAGCGGCATGTTGACCCTGGTGGGCACACCACCCAACATGGTGGTCAGTGGTGAGCTGGTGCGGGCCGGCTACAAGGGTTTTTCCTTCTTTGCCTTTACACCGGCTGGCCTGATTGTGTTGGTCATGGGTGTTACATACATGCTGCTTTCCAGGCACAAGCTGGCAGGTAACGCTGATGATGAAGGGCCGGATCAACGCAGACGTTTCAAAGACCTGGTGGATGAATATCAGATTCAGGATCATACGGCCCGTTTGCAGATTCCCGTTGGCTCTCCAATGGCGGGGCAGACTCTGGCAGAGCTGAAGCTTCGGCATAATTACGGTGTGAACATCATAGTCATTGAGCGTGAGCGGCATTTCCGTACTGCTGTGCTCACGCCTACCCCTAACCGTGAATTGCGTGCCAATGATGTGATTCTGATAGAATTTACGCCGCTGGATGACTGTATCAACCGATTTATGGTGGATATGGGGCTGATACCTCTGGATTTACGAAGTGATCTGGTGCGGGAGCTTGGTCTGGCAGAACTGCTGGTACCGCCGGACTCCAGCCTGATTGGTAAAACCATACTGCAATTGCGGATGCGTTCCCGTTACAACATCAACGTAATGGGGATCAAACGCAAAGGTAAGGCACTTCAGGATAATCTGCTTGATGAAAAACTTAAAATGGGGGATACCCTGCTGATTGCAGGCACCTGGAAAGCGATCCGGATGTTGCAGACAAAGCCGCTGGATTTTCTTGTGCTTGACCTCCCGGCAGAGATTGAGGAATCAGCACCTGCATCACGCCAGGCCCCCTTTGCATTGCTGTGTCTGCTGATTACGGTTGGGCTTATGATCAGCGGCATGGTACCCAACGTGATTGCAGCCCTGCTGGGTTGTATGCTGCTTGGTTTTTTCCGCTGTATAGATATGGACAGTGCCTACCGCTCAATCCACTGGCAAAGCCTGATTCTGATTGTGGGGATGCTGCCCTTTGCAGTGGCATTGGAGAAAACCGGCGGGGTAGAACTTCTGGTGACAGCCCTGCTTGATGTTACAGGTGATGCTTCACCGCGGATTGTGATTGCAGCCCTGTTTGTGATGACTGCCGTGGTGGGGCTTTTCATCTCCAATACAGCCACTGCTGTTCTGATGGCCCCGATAGGAATTGGAGTGGCACAGAAAATGGCGGTATCGCCATACCCATTTGCAATGACAGTGGCACTGGCCGCATCGGCTGCCTTTATGACACCGGTTTCCTCACCGGTGAACACACTGGTAATGGCACCTGGTAACTACCGCTTCATTGACTTTGTGAAGATCGGTGTACCTTTCACAATTCTTGTGATGCTGGCCTGTGTGGCCCTGCTGCCGATACTGTTTCCATTGTGATGAAACTTATTGAAAAAATTACCAGATTTCTGTCGGGGTGATGCCTGCTTTGCCTGATTAGTGTGGCAGGCATTGCTGCCACATTAAAGCTTATTCCGGTTCCAGATCAAAGATGGATTCCAGGCGGCGAGGAGATCGGTGACAAAGGCGTACACGAAGTACGTTGAGGAGCCGATAACGAGCCAACGAAGAAGACGCTTTGATATGGAATTGGAATTAATACAGATCATATTTAAGCAGCCTGCACTCCAGCGGGCCATTAAACAGCACAAAGCGGCGGCTGGGTTTCAATCCCACCAGCTTTGCCAGTTCACGATCACCTGCCAGCAGATAGGCTGTCCAGCCTGTAAAACGCTTCTTAAATACATTGCCGATTGTACGGTAAAGCTGCTCCAGCCTGGCTTTATCACCCATCCGTATCCCATAGGGGGGGTTCATAACCAGTACCCCCTGACTGCCAAGTGGTTCAATTTCCTCAAACTGCTTGCGGTCAAAGGCTATCTGATAGGATAGATCAGCTCGACGGGCATTTTCCCTACAGGTAATAATACTTTTAGGATCTGCATCAAAGCCCTGGACAGGTACATCCAGAGCAGATTTTGCCTTGCTGTTTTCTTCCTTCATAACCTTCTGCCAGAGTTGATTGTCAAAATCAGGCCAGTTCATAAGACCAAATTTCCGTCCTGCATTGGCTGGCCTGCCAAGTGCAATTGAAGCCCCCTCCAGCAGCAGGGTTCCAGAGCCGCACATCGGATCCAACAGCGGAACGCTGCCATCCCAGCCGGTATGCAGCATTATGGCGGCAGCAAGGGTTTCCCGCAGGGGTGCCTCGTTTCTGTCCAGCCGCCAGCCACGACGGTCAAGCGGGTCGCCAGAGGCATCAAGGGAGAGGGTACAGATATTTTTGGCAATATGCAGGTTAATCCGCAGATCAGGGTTTTTTGTATCAATGCTGGGGCGGCTGCCGGTTTTGTCACGCAGTTGATCCACAACAGCATCTTTTGCTTTAAGTGCAGCAAAGTGTGAGTGGGTGATGTTGGAATCACGCAGGGTACAGTTAATTGCCAGGGTCATGGCTGGTGTCAGGTGACGGCTCCAGTCAAGACCTCTGATACCATCGTAAAGTTCCTGCGGGCTGCTGCATGGAAACTCGGCCAGCTTGACCAAAAGGCGGCTGGCGGTACGTAGCTGCATCAAGCAGCGGTAAAGGCAGCTTTTATCACCACTGAATGCAACCCCGCCTTGTACTTGCGACAGATTGCCAACCCCGATCTTTGCCAGTTCTGCACAGGTCAACTGCTCTGCCCCCAGGGGAACGGTGGCAAACAGCTCCATCAACTGGTTATCCTCTGTTTTGGCAACTACTGCCTTTCTGCGGATGATCTTCCCTGCCTCTCCAGTGTCTGTCATATTCACGGTTTACCCACCCTTTGTTGCCAGGCTTCCTCCACCTGATGTCTTGTCTCTGCCAAACCTTCGCTGTTGTCAATTACCACCTGCCCAAGGCGTTCTTTCTCTTCCAGTGGCATCTGGGCTGCCAGAATTTCATCCACCTGCTGCTGGCTGCAACCATCACGGGCCATCAGTCGGCTGCGTTGCACCTCGGGTCTGACAGTTACCACCCAGATCTCATCTACCCGGTCGGTGGCCCTGGCCTCAATCAGCAAAGGTGCCATATAAACCGCCACATTAACCCCCTGTTGTCGCAGTGATTCCAGTTGTTGCAGGGCCAGTTGCCGGATGGCGGGATGGAGAATGGCCTCCAACTGTTGCCTTTTTTCAGGTGCTGCAAAGACCATTTCCCGCACCTGCTGGCGATCCAGACTGCCATCCGGCAGAAGTACCTGCTGTCCAAAGGCTGCTGTAATCTCTTGCAGGGCTGGTGAATCTGGTGCAACAACATCGCGTGATAGTTGATCAGCATCAATTACACTGGCCCCCAGCTCGGCCAGCATATTGGCTACGGTGCTTTTTCCGGTGGCAATACCACCTGTAAGTCCAATGATTTTCATGGTCTGATAGTAGCAGAGCAGTGGCGGCCTGACCAGATTTTTCCCTTGAGTTGGCAACTGGTATGGCGTATATTTACTTTCTTTACTTGAGGGCGGTTAGCTCAGCTGGATAGAGCGTTGGCCTCCGAAGCCAAAGGTCGCTGGTTCGAATCCAGTATCGCCCGCCATAAAACTACAAAAGGCTACAGAACTTAATATTCTGTAGCCTTTTTTGATCTGCCGCAGTGTTGCCCTGCAACCAAAGCAGGATTGACTGTAAACATCAAACAATATATAAATTCATACTTATTGCCACCTTGGCCCAGTTGGTAGAGCAGCTGATTCGTAATCAGCAGGTCGCCGGTTCGATTCCGGCAGGTGGCTCCAGATTTTACAATAAACTGCAACTTAGCAAGCTGTAACAGTAACAGCAAAAGCCCAATCGTCATAACTGGCGGTTGGGCTTTCTGCGTTTCTGGCTATGTACTTTTGGCTGCAAAGCACACATGTGCAGAGTTTAGGCCAGGCAAACCATACTTTTTAAACACTGCAAATAAAAAGCCCCTTGGCCTTTAAGCACAAGGGGCTGAAATGCTTATTGTTTTGTGCCACTTATATAATATGCGATACCAAGTGGTACATATCCGGATATTGTAACAGTTGCCAGTACACTGCCTGAAAACTGTACCCAATAGTTACCTGATACGCTGTAGGCTGTTCCAGTGGAGCTATCGTAATTAAATGTTCCGAAATTACTGACAATAAGCCTGTTGCTATCTCCATCTCTTGAAACGCCTATTGTTTCATTTCGGGATGGTGGATCAAAAGATTCCGGAGCATCAGGTGGTATATACGGAACCATATGAATACTATAAATTCCGGGAATCATAGCTATTCCGACAACTATATCTGCGTCGCCTGGATCACCACCTGGGTCGCCACCTGGATCACCACCTGGGTCGCCACCTGGATCACCACCTGGATCACCACCTGGATCACCACCTGGATCGCCACCTGGATCACCACCTGGATCACCACCTGGATCACCACCTGGATCACCACCTGGGTCGCCACCTGGGTCGCCACCTGGGTCGCCACCTGGGTCGCCACCTG
>CAZRKG010000106.1:0-6852 GCA_964600635.1 uncultured Geobacter sp.
AAGGGGATGGTGCCAGGGGTGGTGCATGATGTTTCCTCCTCCGGTGAAACCGCCTTTATGGAGCCGCTGGAGATCATCCCCTTTGTAAATGAGCTGGAAAACCTGGTGGCAGAGGAAAAGGCAGAAGAGATCAGGATTCTGAAACAGCTTTCCAACTGGATCAGGGAGGATAGCAACAGGATTGCCGCCTGTTTTGGCACCCTGGTGGAGCTGGACAGGCTGAATTGCCTGGCCCTGTTTGCAGAAAAGTACAATCTGGCCGTCCCCTGCCTTAACCAGACCGGTGAACTGCATCTTAAAGAAGCCCGTCATCCGCTTCTGGTGATTATGTCCCGCAGTCATCAGCCAGGCCAGGATGTGGTGCCACTTGATCTTAAATTGCAGCAATCCCAGGTGCTGGTAATCAGCGGCCCCAATGCTGGTGGCAAGACCATTGCCCTTAAAACAGTGGGGCTGATTACCCTGATGGCCCATTGTGGTATACCGGTGCCTGCTGCACCTGGCTCTTCAATCCCAATGCTGGATAACCTGCTGGTGGATATTGGTGATGAACAGTCTATTGAGCAGAGCCTTTCCACCTTTTCTGCTCATATAAGTGCCATCAGCCGGATACTTAAACAGGCCAGCCAACGCACCCTTGTGCTGCTGGATGAGCTGGGTACCGGTACCGAGCCGTTGCAGGGGGCTGCCATCGGCTGTGCAGTGTTGCAGGAGCTGCAAGGCAAAGGGGCTATGGTGCTGTCCACCACCCATCTGAGCGAGATTGTTGGCTTTGTGCAGCAGAAGCAGGGGATGAAAAACGGTGGTATGGAGTTTGACAGCAGCACCTGGACACCGCTCTACCGACTGGTGATGGGTGAGCCTGGTCAATCCCATGCCCTGGAAACCGCCAGACGTTATGGCCTGCCGGAAAATGTCCTTGAAACCGCCCGTACCCTGCTTGGTGATACATCCAGTGCTTTCAGCGGCCTGATTGAAGAGCTGCGTCAGAAAAGGTCAGAGTTGCAGCAGCAGCTTGAACATCAGTTGGTGCAAAGCCGGTTGATGGAGCATAAAATACAGGGACTGGAGCAGCAAAGGCAAGAGCTGGAGCAACTGAAACAGAAGGCAACTGACCGGATCAAGGCAGAGGGGTTGAAGACTGTAACCAATGCCAGACGGGAGATGAACCTGCTGCTGGAGCAGTTCAAGCAGGATCGCCGCAGGGAAACAGCAGATAAGCTGCGTCAGAAAACCGCTGAACTGGAGGCTGTTTTTACGCCATCGGAACAGGCCGCCCCCAGGGCTGACGAACTGGCACCAGGCAGCCTGGTACAGGTTCGTTCCATCGGCAGGGAAGCCACAATTTTAAGCATAGACAGCCAGCGGGAGCGGGTGCGGGTCAGGGCTGGCAGCCTGGAGCTGGAGGTGCCGTTAAATGGCATCATACCAGTCAAGCCTCTTGGACAGCGGAAACAGGAAGCCAGCAAGCCTGGCATCAGGATGAAGCTGGAACCGGAAGCCCTGCCAGGGGAGCTTAACCTGATCGGAAAGCGGGTGGATGAAGCCCTGTCAGAACTGGAGGCATATCTTGATCAGGCTGTGCTGGCCGGTGAAAAGGAACTTAGGATCATCCACGGCCTGGGCAGCGGTACCTTGATGCGGTCTGTGCGTGAGTTTCTGGGGCGGCATCCCCAGGTGGAATCTTTCCGGCCAGGCCAGCCCCATGAAGGGCGGGACGGGGCAACGGTGGTCACGTTGGGGTAGCTCTTGTCTTTCCGTATAGTGTCCAGATATGAGTTGAGCACCACAAAGGTTTTATCCTATGGATCATTTTCTGATTGAAATATCCGAAGCAGAGATCAAGCGGGAGCGGGAGAAATCCCGCACCTTGCGACGCAGCCGCTGGTGGCAGAACCGCCTGGCACAGGGGGTCTGCCACTGGTGCAATCAAAGTTTTGACCCTGCCGAGCTGACTATGGATCATATTGTGCCGGTGACACGTGGCGGCAAGGCCAGCCGCAACAATGTGGTGCCAGCCTGTAGGGAGTGCAACAGCCGTAAAAAATATCTGTTGCCGATGGAATGGGATGAATATCTGCAAAAAGCCAGACAGCCGGAAAAGGAGCTGGAATGAAGCCACGCTACAAAGTGGTCATCTATGACTGTGACGGGGTGATTCTGGATTCGATTGAATCCAATTACATCTTCTATAACCGGATTATGGCTGGCCTTGGCAGACCGGAGATTGACCGGCTTTGCAGTGAGTCTGAACGTGTGCTGCATACCTATTCCTACCTGGATGTAATCGAGCATTTCTTTGGTGATGATCCTCAGAAAGAGGCTGCCCTGGCCATTGGCAAGACAATCCGTTACAAAGAACTTATGCCCTATATGCGTCGTGAGGAAGGACTGGTGGAGACTTTGCAGGCATTGCAGGGCAAGGTTGATCTGGCTGTCTGTACCAACAGGGCCAGCTCTATGGAGATGATTATTGATGATTTTGGTTTGCAGGGTTTTTTTGGCTGTGTGATGACAGCAGGCAAGGTGCAGAATCCCAAACCCCACCCGGAACCGTTGTTGAAAGTGCTGGATTATTACGAAGTTACCCCGCAGGAGGCGTTGTTTGTGGGGGATAGTCAGGTGGATATGCAGGCCGCCAGTGCTGCCGGAGTACCGTTTGTGGCCTACAAGAATGATCTGCCGGCCCTGGGGGTGATCAGGCGGCACGAGCAGGTACTGGATTATGTTTTTTGAGGTAACTCTATTTCTAACTCTCTGATTTTCTTGCGTAGTGTATTACGATTTAGCCCCAGTATATCTGCTGCACGCAACTGGTTTCCGCCGGTTTTTTCAAGTACGCAGCGGATTAAAGGTCGTTCCACCTGGGCCAACACCAGATTGTACAGATCTCCCTGCTCCAGCTTTTCAATGCCCTGCATGGCACTGTTCAGTTTCTGCTCCACCAGTGTTTCAAGGGACAGGCCCCCATTCAGGGTCAACTGCCTGTTAGTCTGACTATTCATAAAACTACTCCTCAATTTCCGAATCAGCCATACGTCGTATAATCTGTAAAAGCTGTTCGCAGTCTGTGGCACTGTTTGCTTCCCGCCGCATGGCAGCAGCACCTGTAATGCCGTGGATGTACCAGCCAAGATGTTTTTTCATCTCACGTACCGCCAGTTTGGGGCCAGCATCATCAATAAAAAGTAACAGGTGCTGTTCCGCCACACTGGCACGGTATCTGGCGGTGATTGTTTCAGCAGCTTGTTGTTGCAGCAGTTGGCGGGTCTGTTGGAAGATCCAGGGGCTGCCAAGGCAACCACGGGCAATCATCAGCCCATCACAGCCGGTTTCCTGTAACATATTAAGGCAATCCTGGGGGGTAAACAGGTCTCCACTGCCTATAACCGGTATTTTTACGATCTGCTTCAATTGTGCCAACTGGCTCCAGTCCGCACTGCCGGTAAACATCTGGCTGCGGCTGCGGGGGTGCAGGGCGATTGCATCTACCCCTTCCCCCTCTGCAATCCTGCCCACCTCCTGCCAGGTGTTATCACCAACCTGCCAGCCACTGCGGATCTTGATGGTTAAGGGAAGTCTGGTGACAGCTCGCACCGCCTGTATAATAGAGCGGATACGGTCTGGGGCCATCATCAGGGCAGCACCGGCACCACCAGCAACAACCTTGCGTACCGGGCAGCCCATGTTGATGTCAATCAGATCAGCCTGATCTTCCACCATTTCAGCCGCCTGGGCCAGAAGTTGGGGATCATCCCCGAAAAGCTGTACCCCCAATGGTCGATCTTCTGCTGAACTGGACAGCAATGCCCTGGTTTTGTTGCCGGAATGTACCAGGCCGTTTACACTGACCATCTCTGTATAGGCCAGTGCAGCTCCAAACCGGCGGCAGACCAGCCGGAATGAATGATTGGTGATGCCGGCCAGTGGAGCCAGTAGCAGGTTGTGTGAAAGGGTTAAGTCTGCTATCTTCAATGGACGTAGCAGCGATGTTATATCTGTTTGCATTTATACTTTGCTTTCCGCCAATATAGTTGAAAACATTTTTATTAAGGAGCCTGCAATGTTTGGAATTGGAATGCCGGAACTGATTGTGATTATGGTGATTGCGTTGATTGTGATTGGCCCTAACAAGCTGCCTGAACTGGCTAAATCCCTTGGCAAGGGACTGGCTGAATTCAAGAAAGCTTCCAACGAGTTTCAACGCAGTATGCATGAAGAGGCCAATAAAGCTGAAGAGCCTGCAACCAGGCAGGTTACAGCAGAGCAGGCCACTGAAACAGTACTTACAAAAACAGAGGAAGTAAGTCCTGTAAATCTTGAGCAGTCGGCAGAGGCCGCTCCGGCAGCCAGCACTGAAAAGGAAGCTGATAAAGCTGCCTGAACCTGCTTATCTTCGGGCGTAGACCACCAGCCCACTGGGGTTGCTGTCAACCCGACAGCCTGAGAACCCAAGACGCTTCAACCGCCAGAGTATCAGCACTGCTGCTGATTTATGCACACCTGGCAGCAGCAGCGGAAAGTTGTCCAGCGGCAACTTTGTAACTGCCTGCCAGGTGGCTTTTAAACTATACCGTGCCATCAGGAATGCTCTGCCATCAGGAGTGCTCTGATGTCGCATGGAATTCCAGCTTGGGCCAGTTCTCAATCGTATTATCCAGCCGCCATTGGCTGCCGGCCATGTAGGTCAGCTTGCCCGCCCCATCCAGATAAAGGTTCATCTTTTCCCTTTTCTCAAACTCTTCAATCTGCTTCTTATCTCCAATCACCCAGCGGGCGGTGGTGTAGGCCACCGGCTCATACTGTACCTTGACACCATATTCAAACTCCAGCCGGTGCATGACCACATCAAATTGCAAGATACCAACGGCACCGACCACCCATTCTGCCCCAAAAAGTGGCTTAAAGACCTGGGTTGCCCCTTCTTCTGCCAGTTGAATCAGCCCTTTTTCCAATGCCTTTGATTTCATCGGATTAAGCAGCCTGACTTTACGGAAATGCTCTGGTGCAAAACTGGGGATGCCGGTAAACCTGAAATCCTCGCCCATTGTAAAGGTGTCACCAATCTTGATGGTGCCGTGGTTATGGATACCGATGATGTCGCCAGGGTATGCTTCCTCCACATTACTGCGATCCTGGGCCATGAAGATGGTGGCGTTGCTGATCTGGAAATCCCGCTTCAAACGGAGATGCTTCACCTTCATCCCACGCTGGAAACGGCCAGAGCAGATCCTGAAAAAAGCGATCCGGTCACGGTGGGCAGGGTCCATATTGGCCTGTATCTTGAAGACAAAGCCGCTGAACGGTTCTTCACAGGGGGATACCATCCGGCTGGTTGTGGCCCGTGGCTGGGGCGGTGGTGCATACTGTACAAAGGTATCCAGCAACTGCTGCACGCCAAAGGTGTTGATGGCACTGCCAAAGAATACAGGGGTCTGGCGGCCTGCCAGATATTCATCCAGATCAAAGGGATTGGCAGCCGCCTCAAGCAGCTCCACGTCACTACGCAACTCATCGGCCTGGCTTCCCAATAGTTCGTCCAGCTTGGGATCATCCAGCCCGTCAACGGTAATAGTATTGCCAATGCCATGCTCTGCGGCAGGATCAAACATCAGCACCTGCTTGTTGTAAAGGTGGTAGGTGCCACGGAAACGTTTGCCCATACCGATCGGCCAGGTCACTGGTGCGGTCTGCATATCAAGATTTTTTTCAACATCATCCAGCAGGTCAATAGGTTCAAGACCTTCACGGTCAAGCTTGTTCATGAAGGTCATAATCGGTGTATCCCGCAGGCGGCAGACATCCAGCAGCTTCCTGGTCTGGGTTTCCACACCTTTAACAGAGTCAATCACCATCAGGGCCGAATCCACAGCGGTCAGCACGCGGTAGGTGTCCTCAGAAAAATCATTATGGCCAGGTGTATCCAGCAAGTTGACTTCATAGTCGTTGTAGCTGAACTTCATCACAGATGATGTGACTGAGATGCCACGCTGCTTTTCCAGCTCCATCCAGTCCGATGTGGCATGGCGGTTTGCCTTGCGTGCTCTGACCTCGCCAGCCTGCTGGATTGCACCGCCAAACAGCAGCAGCTTTTCGGTTATGGTGGTCTTGCCGGCATCGGGGTGACTGATGATTGCAAAGGTGCGGCGTTTGTTTACTTCCTGTTGATTGTAAGTTGTTTCCACGGGGCTAATGTTCCTTAGATAGATTTATTTGAAGATGTAGCGATCAACGCACCATTTGCCGCCACTGTTAATCGCCAGATAAAGGGACATGCCCAGCAAAGCCAGTGTAAATTCAATGCCATGTCCCCTGCCGGCAACACAGTTGGCATTCAGGAAAAAGCCGGAGGCCCAATGGACTTTGTAGATAGCCACAGCCATTACCGCTGCCAGCCCTGCTGCTGATACCCTGGTTAAAAGGCCGAACAACACACCAATACCGCCGCCAAATTCAGCAATAATAGCCAGCAGGGTGAATACAGGAGGTATGCCCATGTTCTGCTCAAAGGATGCCATTGTGGCTGTCAGACCACTGCCCCCAAACAGCCCCAGAAGTTTCTGTGAACCGTGGGCAATGAAGATCAGCCCCAGTGGAATTCTGATCATCAGCGGAGCCACGGTGTAGGTCAGATCAAATGATGCTCTTGCCATACGTTAGTTCCTTTTCTGCATGAATGTTGCCAACAGGACAGCTTCATTCAAGGATTACACTCCGCAAAGCTGCTGTTTGAAAGGCTTTATGATCGCTTACCTGGCGAGAATAAAGTTTTGAAGTATAACATGAAAAAAATGCCGTGCTCTGTTTTTTTGGTGTTGCAGCAAAGGCTGGTTTTGCAGTCTGTTTTATTTC
>CAZRKG010000107.1:0-6818 GCA_964600635.1 uncultured Geobacter sp.
TACGATCTCAATCCTGTCCCCATCCTGGATTACCTGGTCGGCATACCTGGCCTTAGGCAGAATCTCCAGATTAAGCTCCACTGCCACCCGATTCTGTTGCAGTTGCAACTGCTCCAGCAACCCGCTGACCGTGATGCCTGCCTCCATCTCCTGTTGTTCTCCATTTAACTTTATTTGCATTTTTTCACCCCCAGAAACAAAAAAGCCGCCCCTGAAACTTGCAAGGGCGGCGATTTTTATACTTCTGCCAAATCAGTCGCTTCCCTACGCCGGCATTACCCGGATCAGGTTCCAAGGGTCGCAGCAGAATGCTGCTCTCAGTCGAAACTCCCCTAGCGGTTTGGTATTTTATAAAAAGAACTGCTTTGAACTTAAAAGATTGCTACAGGCTTGTCAAACTGTTTTCATCTGGTTATGTTATTCCAAATCCATATCAAAGCGTCTTCTTCGTTGGCTCGGATTTGGCGTAACCATAAAGGAGAATATAAACCATGTGCCGTAAAATTTTTATTGGTGCCACCGGGCAGCATTGTGGCAAGACCACCATATCTTTATCCCTGATGCAGATGGCAAAACGTAAATATGATAGGGTCGGATTTATGAAGCCGATTGGCCCCAAGTGCATCCAATACCGTGGAATTACAATGGATAAAGATGCTGCCATGTTTTCCGCTGTCTTTGAAATGGATCAGTTTGCACCATTTATGTCACCAATGACCCTGACCGCTGGCTCTACCCGCAAGTTTCTTGATGGCAGTATTGATCCTGGTACACCGGCACAGTTGATAAGAGATGCCTGTAAAGAGCTGGAAAAACACCATGATTTTCTGATTATTGAGGGAGCCGGTCATGGTGGTGTCGGTTCTGTAGTAGGGGTTAACAATGCCCAGGTGGCAACCATGGTGGAAGCACCGGTACTGCTGGTTACCGGTGGCGGCATTGGCAATGTAATCGATGCTGTGGAGCTTAACCTGGCCCTGTACGAGCGTGAAAAAGCACGGGTCAGGGTAATTATGGCTAACAAGCTGATTGCGGAAAAGCGTGAAAACTCCATCAGTTACCTGAAAAAAGCATTTCAGAGGGATGGCCTGATGGTGACAGGTGCCTTCAACTACTCACCTATTCTGGCTGACCCGACACTACAGCATGTGGCGGAAGTACTTTCCTTGCCACTTAACGGTGATCCTGAAGAACGCAGCCGGATCTGCCATAACATCCAGCTTGGTGCCGCATCATCCCAACGGGTGATTGATAATCTGGAAGAATCTACCCTGCTGATGGTAACCAGCTCGCGGGACGAACTGATAGTAACCGCCTCTTCCCTGTACCAGATACCTGAATACCGCCATAAGCTGGCAGGTCTGATCATTGCAGGACATGCCCCGATCTCAAACATTACCCAACGGATTCTGGATGACAGTAACATCCCTTACATCAGGATAGTGGAGACAACAGCAGAGGTGTTTTACAGACTAAGGGAACATGTTTCCAAAATCGGGCCTGAAGATACTGAAAAGATTCAATTGATTAACAGTATGGCCGAAAAGTATATAAGTTTTGATGCCATTGACCAGATGCTGCACTGATCAGGCACGCAAGACCATCAGGCAGCCACTCAAAAAACTTGACCATCTCCAGTTATTTGATATTGTTGGAGAACATCTGAGGCCACAATGATTCAGGTTACACGCTTTGACCGACAGACCATACTGTTGAACCCTGACCATATTATCAGCATAGAGGAAACACCCGATACCGTGCTTACGTTGTTTAACGGGCATCATCTGCTGGTAAAGGAACGGGCAGCAATCATTTTAAAGCGTATTGTGGCTTTCAGAGCTGGTATTGTCAGGCGTGCCGGAATTTCTTCCGGTGGGCCGGCCTATCTTCGCCGCAAGCTGGCCAAAAAGTATAAGGCAGTTACATGTGAACAGTCCTATCAACCCTCCAGCTCTGGCCTACTACACCGTCAGGACTTCTAGTTTATGGATTTAGCAACCATTATTGGTGTCATTCTTGGTTTTGGTGCAGTTTTTGGTGGTGCTGTGCTGGAAGGAGTGCATGTAAGTGCCTTGCTCTCTCCAACTTCTGCCCTGATTGTACTTGGTGGTACCTTTGGTGCTGTGTTCATTACCTTCCCATTGGCTGCCTGTATCCAGGCTTTCAAAGATATTAAAATCGCCTTTTTGCCCCCCAAGATTGATCCTGATGCAGTTGTAAAGGATATTATCGGCTATGCAACCAAGGCCCGCCGTAACGGCCTGATCTCTTTGGAGCAGGAAGCCCAGAATGCCGCCGATCCTTTTATTAAAAAAGGGATTTCACTGGTGGTGGATGGTATTGATCCGCAAAAGCTGCGTGAGACGCTGGAGGCTGACATTATGGCCTATGAAGATCACAAGAAGCATTCGGTGGAGTTTTACGAAGCAGCCGGTGGTTATGCTCCTACCATCGGTATTATCGGTGCTGTGCTGGGTCTGATCCACGTTATGGCCAACCTGTCCGACCCGAACAAACTAGGAGCAGGTATTGCCGCTGCCTTTGTTGCCACCATTTACGGCCTGATGGTTGCCAATATCATCTGCCTGCCGATTGGGGCAAAGATCAAGTTCCGAATGAAGGAAGAGGTCTTGCGTCGTGTTATGATCGTAGAAGGCCTGATAGCAATCCAGAATGGCGAAAACCCGCACTTTATTGAGCAGAAGCTGAAAGCCTTTGCCGGTACGGAATAAATTTTAAATGGCACTTAAAAGAGAACCGGAAAAACATGCCAACCACGAACGCTGGCTGGTCTCCTACGGTGACTTTCTGACACTTTTGTTTGCCGTATTCGTAGCACTATACGCTATGGGGCAGACTGACAAGAAAAAATCAGAAGAACTAATGCAGTCATTGCGTGAATCATTTGGCTATTCCACTCAATCGGCTGCTGGTCAGAAAGGCGTGCTGCATTCTACTGATATAAAGCCGATACCGGCCATAAAACCTGACATGGCGATAGTACCGATTTCACCCAAAATGCCCCCGTCAGGGCAAAGACAAGGCTCTATGGATAGCAAGGTGGGTAGTAAGGGCAAGGCTGAGGAAAAGGATTTTAAAGAGATTCAGTCTGCAATTGAAGCCTATCTGATTAAACATGGTGCCCAGAATCAGGTTTCAATCGGCATTACAAAACGTGGCATGGTGGTCAGCCTGAAGGAAGCCGGGTTTTTCTCTTCCGGCTCTGCGGCAATCAAGCAGGATGGCTACCAGATTCTGAACACAATCATTGAAGCTATGATCCAGTATACCAACCCGTTACGGGTGGAGGGCCATACTGACAACATACCGATCAATACTGCCCAGTTCCCTTCCAACTGGGAACTTTCCGTCTCCCGTGCCACCAATGTACTACGCTATATGCAGAAGAAGTTTAATCTGGACCCTGTTAAGCTCTCAGCTACAGGCTATGGCGAATACCGCCCGGTGTCTGAAAACAGTACTGCGGATGGCAGGGCAAAGAATCGCCGGGTGGACCTTGTGATGCTTTCAGGTGAAGCTGAAACAATAGAACCTGTTGCAGCCCCTGAACCTCCTGTAGTGCTAACCCCAACTGAACCAGCAGTTAAGGTACCAAAACCTGCTTCAGACGCAGCTCAATAATCTTCCGGCTTAAGGTTCCGCGACATCAACTCCACCACCGCCTGCCTGGCCGGCTTCCCTTCATGCAGAATCTCAAAAACCTTCCTGGTAATCGGCATATCAATCCCCAGCCTGGTTGCCAGGGCATTGATTGATTCTGCTGACTTGACCCCTTCTGCCACCATCCGCATCTCCGCCAGAATCTGATCCAAGGTTATCCCCTGCCCCAGCTTGAAGCCCACGGTACGGTTCCGGGACAGCTCACCGGTACAGGTAAGCACCAGATCCCCCATCCCTGCCAGACCGGCAAAGGTGGCATCCTGTGCCTTCATTGCCCTGCCCAGCCTACGCATCTCTGCCAGACCGCGGGTAATCAGGGCTGCCCGCGTATTATGTCCGAAGCCCAGGCCATCAGCGATTCCTGCGGCAATGGCAATCACGTTTTTAGTGGCTCCACCCAGCTCCACCCCGATCGGGTCATCACTTGTATAAACCCGGAAGACCTGATTGCTGAACAGCTCCTGCACCTTGCAGGCAGATGTCTGATTTTTGGAGCCAGCCACAATCAGGGAAGGCAACTGCAAGGCAACCTCTTTGGCAAAGGTAGGGCCTGACAGGGCCACAAAACTGTTGTAACCGGACTGTCCCAGCTCCTGTTCACAGATCTGTGAGATAGTACAAAGAGTGTGCAGCTCTATCCCTTTGGATGCACTGGCAAGGATTATGGAGCTGGTAAGAAATGGCTTCAGGCTGGCAAGCAGACCACGCAGAACCTGGGTTGGTGCCACCAGCAGTACAAGGTTTGCACCATCAGCAGCCTCCGCCAGATCACCTGTAAACTGAAGCCTTTCATGCAGGCGGATCTCCGGCAAAAACAGGTGGTTGATCCGTTCCTGACGCAGGTTTTCCAGCAGCTCCTGTTCATAAACCCAAAGCACGGTTTGATGGCCATTTCCCGCCAGAACATTGGCCAGTGCAGTACCCCAGCTACCTGCTCCGATTACCCCGATTTTCATACCCAGTCACCATCATCATCTTCATCAAACTGCATATCTTTACGTGGATCAACCCCCTCCAGCAGAGACTGGCGAGCAGCCTCAATACTCTCCAGCACAAAACGTCTGATGAAGGGATGGCTGGAAAGTACCATATTCTGTCCGGCAAGCCCCAGACTGAGGGCCAGCACCCTTTGCACCTTCCGCTCTGGATATTGCAACTGTTGAATGAAGTCTGCAACCTGCAACAGACGGCGTAACAGATTGGGACGCTCAGGCTCCAGCAGCTCTGTTGCCACGGTCTCTACAAACTGTTGCAGGTTCTCAATCGGCCAGTCATTCATCGGAATCTCGGCACAGCCCTCTGCCAGATCATAGATCATCGGGTCATTCAACACCCAGCCCTCAAAGAACGGTTCATCCAGCAGATCCTCTGAATCAGCCAGAAGAGACAGAATCCGGTCATGCATCCCATCCAGCAGATCAGCCGGAAAAGCAGGGTGGTAGGCCTCAGGCCGCAGATCTGCCTTACCAAACAGGTAGCGGCTGCTGTAAAAATCAGGAGGCAGGTAGTAGTTTTCTGTAATGCTGCGTTTTATCCCCTCCCGCAGCAGAGTCAACCCATAATCAATGCTGGTTTCAAACAGCCCTTCTTCGGCAATTATCCCTTCCAGATAATCATCATGGTCAGCCCTGGTTGGAAAGCGGGATGCTATGGTATGGCGGATTCCATCCTGGTCAGAAAGCAGGATTGCCAGCCCTGCCAGGGTCTCATCCACCAGTTGCCATGAAAGCCAGATTGTACTAAGACCGTAGCAGTCCGTGGCTGTGGCCTGTATTGTGACCTGTTGCCCTGGCGTGGTCAGACTGTCCGGCAGCGACAAAGGCTGGTTAATCCCAAGAAACTGAAGGCGACGCAGACTGCGTTTAATCTGCTCTTCCAGCCCTGCCACTGTGAGCTGGGGCAGGGAGTTTAATGCGGTGATTGCAGTGCCATGACGCAACTTGCCCAGTGTTTCCACCGCCATTGCTGCCACTTCCTGGTACTCAAAACAAGACAGGGCATAGAGGTAGGCTGCTGCCTCCCCAGGATACTGGTCAGCAGAACCAAGCAGGCGGATCAATTTACTACGCAGGGCAGGATCACTGTTAAGGAGAGTATCAATAAAACGGGAAGCCCCCCAGAAACCTTCCTGAAGGCAGCTCTGCACAAAGTTTTCGGGGTTTGTGTATGCAGCAGGCTGACGATTGAAAGGGGGCATGGAAACATCAACACCATGCTCCTGAAGCTGCTCAAGCAGGGGCATACGCACTTCATCGGTCAGCTCATTCCGTCTGATTGTGATCGTCATAAGTTGATCCAGCCAGGTATCGGCCTCAAAGAAATCCAGCAGTGATGCGTAGCGATACAGATGTTCCTGATTTTCTGTACGCCAGAGACGCCGTACCAGAGGCGGCAGGGCACGACGACCGGACTTCTGCAAACGCAGGCCGATCCGCTCCAACTGTTCACGCGTTAGCCGTTCCCTGGTCATGAAGTCAAGCAGACGGTTAATTCTGCGTCGCTCATTGTAACTTGTATCTATTTTACCTCTGCCAGAGGTTGAATGGACCATGGCCTATCCCTCATCCACCCCGTTAAGTTCCTCTTCTTCGTCACGCTCTGCCAGCTTGGCAACAGCTACGATTTTTTCCTGTTCTTCGGTAACCATCACCCGTACTCCCTGGGTGTTGCGGCCAATCACAGAGAAGCCTGCCACCGGCACCCGCAGGATCTTGCCCTGGTTTGTGATTACCATCAGTTGGTTTTCATCGGCAACCTGCATAACACCTACCACCAGGCCGTTTCTTGGGGTGGTTTTGATTGTAATCAGCCCCTTACCACCCCGTTGCTGACCACGGTATTCATCAAGATCGGTCCGTTTGCCAAAGCCGTTTTCTGTGATGGTGAAGATGGTGGATCCGGTAGCACTGGAATCAATCACCTCCATGCTGATCACCTGATCACCCTTGTCCAGGTTCATGCCCCGCACACCACGGGTAACCCGCCCCATTGGTCTTGCATCTGCCTCCGGGAAGCGGATCGCCTTGCCCTGGCGTGATGCCAGAAAAACATCCTTCTGGCCATCTGTCAGAGCTACAGAGATCAGCTTGTCCCCCTCATCCAGATTAACGGCATAGATACCACTGGTACGGATGTTA
>CAZRKG010000108.1:0-224 GCA_964600635.1 uncultured Geobacter sp.
TTATCTCAAATGCAAATGTTATACCGTTTCCGAGATGACCAAGCTTCGCCATCAGCGCAAATATCAGATTTCCTAGGAGACAGGCAACGCCTACGCCCGCGAAAAAGCTGACTGTGTAAAGTATCAGGCTCTCAATAAGGATCATCAGCGAGATATGTTTTTTCTCAAGTCCCAGCACCTGATACAGTCCAAACTCACGCTCCCTGCATCTGATCAGATAGTTA
>CAZRKG010000108.1:264-6666 GCA_964600635.1 uncultured Geobacter sp.
GTCTGCGATAAGAATGGAAATAAAATGATTGCGATAAGTACCTCTCCGATTGCCATTATCATCGCAAAATATGCAGCATGCGGAACCGTTTCAACAATTTTGCTGTGAGTTACCGAACTAAACGTGAAAAATACCGCGACCGAGAGAATCGTCGTTATTAGATACGGGATATACATTTTCCGATTGCGCCATATACTTGAAAGCGCGATCTTGGGAACGAGAAATTTTCTGCTCATACAGACGCACCTGCTTTCTCGTTTACAGAGCCTATGACAGCCTTGGTGTTACACTGCTGCCCCTGCCAAAGCTCTTTCAGGCTGGCAACTTCCACCGCATCCCCCACCGGGGTGCCGGTGGCGTGGCATTCAATCAGGTCTACATCCTGTGGTTGCCAGCCAGCCTGTTGGTAGGCTGCCCGCATGGCCCGTAACTGACCTTCGGAAGATGGTGCCAGCAGAGAGCCATCAATATCATTGGACAGTCCGACAGTACGGATAACGCCGTAAATCCTGTCGCCCTGGGCCACCGCATCTTCAACACGTTTCAGCAGAAACAGACCGGCCCCTTCACCGGTCAGCAGCCCATCACCATCAGCATCAAATGGTGCAGAAACACCCCGCTTGGAAAGTGCTCTTAACTGGCTGAAGCCCATCTGTGTGTACAATGGATCAGGACGGGAGACACCACCGGCCAGCATGGCATCACAGCGGCCAGAAAGCAGTTCATCCATAGCCAGCTTAATGGCGTAAAGGGAGGAGGCACAGGCCGCATCAACGGTGTTGGTGAGGCCGCCAAGTTCAAGTTGTCTGGCCAGTATGCTGGCTGGCAACCCAGCTACGTAGCGATTGAGCGGAGAGGTGCCAAAGGCTGATTCATGGTGATTTCCAGCGAGTGTCTTACCAAGCAGCTCTTCTTCAAAGCTGCGGCCCAGCAGGTTCTGGGCCAGTACTGATGATGTTTCTGTTGGCAGTACCAGATTACCCACAATGACACCGATCCGGCTGCGGTCAAGCTGCTCGGTTCTTGCATCATTAAAAGCACTTTGACCGGCTGTAACCAGAACATGAAAGAGCGGATCAAGCCCCTCCAGTTCTGGCAGTTTGGGTGTTTCAGCCAGAAAACAGCCTTTGGTGGAGTAAAGGTGGTCAGGCTTACCGATTTCAGGATCATAAACCTGTTCAGCAGGCACCTGCCAGCGGCCTGGCGGCACCTCACGGGTGGCGGTACGGCTGTTTTTAATCAGGTGCCAGTAGGCAGCAAGGTCAGGGGCATCGGGAAAGATAGCACCAATACCAACAATGGCAATGCTGTTGCTGTGGTCTTGCATCAGGCTGCTGCCGCACCGCTGTCGGCATCACTTTGTAACTGATTTCGCTGGAAAGCCTGGGCCAGGCTCTGGTCAATTACGCATTCATACCCTTCCAGCCTGGCAACCAGTTTGCTGCTACCTCGCTCGGTAAACTCTATATCTGCCACGGCATTATTGTTACGGACGGTCTTGATCCTGATGTTGATCTGGACACCATCCCTGGGGAACCGCTCCTGAAACTGGCGGTAACGGGCGGCAAAGGTGGGCAGAGAACCGGCACCAGACTGTTCAAAGCTCCAGAGGATCATCATCTGGAAGGCACTGTCCATCGCCAGGGGATCGGTCAGCCAACTGCTGCGGAGTGGTGATTTGATCCATTCCGATGGCTGGGCAGCACCCTTTACCAGGGCACTGATCCCTTTATCTGAACAGGTGGTGACATGCTCAATACCATGCAGGTCAGGGCCGTGGAACAGGTAAGGCTGCTCATAAACAGCACTACCCTGCTGATAGGGTTGATCCGGCAGATCCTTGATTGTACGTAAACCTTCTGGCAGGCGGTTGGCCAGGATAATTTCTGCCCTGGCATGAAGCATGGTGCGGCCATCATCCTGCTGGCTGACCAGTTCCACCGGCACCTGGTAGAAGGCATCCTGGTGGCTGGCCTTGCCTGCCATCAGTTTCAGTACAAAGCTGGAGTTACGGTCAATGGTTACTCCTTTGCAGATCCGCAGATCATTAAAGCCGTGGAAGCGGAAACCAGGGTTGCCATGCAGGGCAGCATGGGCCAGCCACTCCACAATCATTGCCATCGGCAGTACAGCCCTGCCATCAATCACATGGGAGTTGATGAAGGGGAAATCATCCACATTCAGGGTCAGGCTCAACGCCTCTTTAAGTGACTGTGTCTGACGATCAGGCTCTGTTGCGGTCAGTTGGGCAGGGCTGATGCCAGCCAGTACGGTCAGCTCCACCGCCCCCTGCTGGTTACTCAGTTCTGTTACCAGCAGTTCTGCACCGGCAGTCAGGCTGATCAGGCCGATCCCTTCTGAAGCAAACAGCTTTTTAAGGGCCGGTGTAACCATGCCACCATCCCAGGGGCCCCAGTTAATGCTGATGGTGCGACATGCTGTGCGGTTTCTGGACTCTGCCTGGGCCAGTTTGTTTAACACCTCGTTGGCAACAGCATAATCCAGTTGACCGGAACGTCCCAGTCTGCCGGTGCTGGAACCAAACAGGGCAATGAACATCAGCTCATCATCACTGGTTGCTTTCAGCAGGGAGTCAAGACCAGAAACCTTGGTATCGTAAACATGGCTGAACTGTTCAATGGTCTTGTCAACAATCAGGCGATCGGCCAGTACTCCGGCACCATGTACAATGCCTCGGATCGGGCCATTCTCTGCCCTCAGTTTGTTCACCAACCGACTGACCCCGTCAGCATCACGAATATCCACGTTAAAATAAAGTGCCATACCACCGGCGGCCTGGATCTCTGACATTGTATTGCGTAGCTCACGCCCGCTGATAACAGCCTGATACTGCTCTTCGATCTCGCGGGGATGCAGCTTTTCCTTACTGTTGGTAAGGATAGCCCGTTTGATCTCGGCCTCTTCCTTCAGTTCCGTCAGCCAGTCCGGCTCCTGCTGTGGCAGCGGGCTGCGGCCCAGCAGCACCAGCAGTGGCTGCCAGGCCCTGGCCAGGGCTATGGCAGTGGCGGCTGTGACACCACGGCCACCACCGGTAACAATTACCAGCTCTCCTGGGCGGACAGGGGCGGTGCCACTGTCTGTAACCACTTGATCCTGAAGTTTCAGGCCGATACGACCGGATTCCGACAGCCCGACCTCAATCGGTCCGGCCAGTAACAGCTCTTTAGCCACTGCCTGGGCTGCTGTCTTCTGATCAGCAAAATCACCCAGGTCAATCGCCTTGCAGTTCACCTCTGGCCATTCGTGGCGGGCTGTTTTTGCCATACCAGCCAGTCCACCGGACAGCGGATCGGCAAGTCTGGAACTTTGCTGGCAGCCAAAGGTGCCATCCAGACGTGAGATGGTTGCGAACAGGGCACCACCCTCACGGCTGGCCCGCTTGAGACCAGGAGCCAACTGCTTCAAGAGCAGGAAGCTGTTTTTTATAAAACGGTCAGTGGCACCATCTGCCGGAGCTGTCAGCACCAGACCGCAGACCTGATCAAGGGGTTGCAGTTCCAGCGGCTCCATAACACTGGTCAGGGTGACTTTAAAACCCAGCTCGGACAGATTGCGGCACAGCTCCTGGCTGAAGTCAGAACCATCATCGGTAACTACAATCAGGCCATCGGATTGCAGACTTATCCTCTGGCCCGCACCGGTCAACTGTTCCGGCATCAGAACGCTGCGGAAGAGTGGTGAAGCAGGTTCCTTTACCCTGGCTGTGGTGGCAGATTCTGAAGCAGCCCCCTTGCCAGCCTGATCCTCAATTGTAAGTTGGGATGATGCACTTAAATATCCGGCGATCTCTCCCAGGGTGTTCAACAGACCCAACTGTTCCGGGCCGATCAGCGGTGCTTCCGGCAGCCGCTCTTGCAGTGCAGACAGGATCTCCACCCGCTTGATGGAGTCGATCCCCAGATCAGAATCCATCCCCATGGAAAGCTCCAGCATCTCCACCGGATAGCCGGTCTTGTCGCTGATGACCTCCATCAGCACAGGAACTGTCTTTTCATGGCTTCCGCTGGCTGTACCGGCTGGGGCGGGTTGGGCAGGGGTGGTATCCGGCGTAGCTTTGCTGCTGGCATCCTCCCAACTCTGGCCTTGCTCTGCTGGCCTGTGAAGAGCTGCATCATGGTTATAGCTACTAACCACTGGTCTCTGTTGTAGCACCTCCTGAACCTTAGCGGCTGTTGGAGCCTGCATTCCCAGCATGGCCTGGATTGTGCGAGCTGCGGATTCCTGCCCTTCCAGAAAGCGTTGGTGCAGTCTGGCGGTTTCGGCCTGCATCTGTTGCAGGGCCAACATGGCTTGGTGGGCTAACTGTATCTGTTCTGGCATGGCCTGCTGATCTGCCATTAAATTTACCCCTTGTCTGCTGATCTGCTCTGTACTGCTGTTCTGCTGCAAACTGGTTGCATTGTTTGGGCTGGTGCTGCTGACTGGACTGCCGGTCTGCTTAAGACTGCTGACTGTTGTTTCTGTTTTGGCTGTTTCTGTTCTGCCTGCGGAAACAGGTCTGGTGGGGGGACGCTTTTCCTTTGGCTTGACATAGTTGGCACCAGACAGCGACACTAGCAGCAGCGGTTTTTTGGCAGGTTCAGGCTCTGGCTGATAATCTTCATCCCATCTGTTCAGTTCCAGCCTGTACCCCAGGGCCGCCAGTCGGGCCAGGCAGCGGGCCAGATCCACCAGGCCATTACGCTTGCCATTGGAGCTGTCCAGGGTGATGCAGGTATGCTCCTGCTTGCCAAGGATAGCCTCCACCAGACCGCTCAGGCGGGCACCAGGGCCGATCTCAACAAAAGTACGGATACCATCGGCATACATCGCCTCAATCTGCTTTACAAACTCCACTGGTCTTGCCAGTTGGTTTGCCAACAGTTCTCTGGCTGCGTTGCTGTCAGACGGGTAGGGCAGGGCTGTGCTGTTGGCATAGACCGGCATACTCCCACTTACAAGCTCTGTTTTTTGCAGTGCCGCCAGAAGTGGCTTGGCTGCATCAGCCACCAGCGGACTGTGGAATGCTGCTGCCACCTGCAACTGTTTGCAGGATATTTTACGCTGCTTGCAGGCTTCCTCTGCCTTGGCAATCTGGTCCCTTGTACCGGATAGTACGGTCTGGCTGGGGGCGTTGCGGTTAGCAAGCACCAGCTCAAGCCGTTCTTCCTGCAACAACTGTTCCACGGTTGTCAGCGGTGCTGATACAGCCAGCATGGTACCTTTATCATGGCTTCCGGCTGCCATCAGCTCACCACGCAGGAGGGAAAGCTGGTGGAAGGCTGTTTTATCCAGCACTCCGGCAGCACAAAGTGCGGTCAGTTCACCATAGCTGTGACCAGCAGCAGCATCCCCTTGCAGGCCAAACTGTTTCAGCAACTGCAATGCACCCAGGCTGACTGCACCAATGGATGGCTGTGCCATGCGGGTATCCCGTAGTGCCGCTTCCTGCTGGTCTCTGGTGGTGGCATCAAAACCATCTGCCGGATAAATTGTGTTACTTAAACCACTGGTAACAGTCTCGGCCTCTTCCAGGGTGTCGAGCATTGCAGGGAAGGCACAGGCCAGATCCCGCTGCATACCGATATACTGGGCACCCTGACCAGGAAACAGCAGGGCCAGTTTTCCGGCTGATTTACCGGTGGCATAGCTGGTGCCATCCGGGGTTGTCCAGCTCCCTTCCGGCTGTTTATCCAGCATGGTACTGGCATTTCTGATCAGGCCAGGCAGGTCTGAATCCTGTTCCAGCACCAGCACCAGACGGCAATCGGCACTGCTGTCAAAATCTGCCCTTAACCGGTTTGCAGTGGCACGGACCCTGCTCCAGTCTGTATCTGTTGCCAGTTGGTCCAGCTTTGTCCTGATTTCACTGGCACTTTTGGCCGAGAACGGCAGGAGCTGGACATTACCATCCCAGTCAGCCTTTTCCTGCAATGGGCGGTACTCCTCCAGAATTGTATGAAAGTTGGAGCCACCAAAGCCAAAGGCACTGACACCAGCCCGACGGGGTTCTCCGGTGTTGATCCAGGGTCGCTTGCTGGTGGTGATGTAGAAAGGGGTCTTGCCGGCAGTAACCTCTGGCAGTGGCTGTGTAACCTTGATTGTGGGTGGGATGGTACGGTGGTAGAGGGCCAGGGCAGCCTTGATCAGACCAGCGGAGCCGGCTGCTGCCTTGGCATGTCCGATTTGAGCTTTAACAGAGCTGATGGCACAATAGGGCTGTTCTGACTCACCAAACAGCTCCCGTGCTGCCGATACCTCTACGGCATCACCCACTTTTGTGCCGGTGCCGTGGGCCTCCAGCAGGCCGATGCTGTCCAGGCTGACACCTGCATTTTTACAGGCAGCCAGAACCGCCTTCTGCTGACCCTTTGGGCAGGGGGTGTAGATCGCCTCTCCCTT
>CAZRKG010000109.1:0-6621 GCA_964600635.1 uncultured Geobacter sp.
CGGTTGCCCGCTGGATCCTAAGTCCAGTGCGTCTGCCAGTTCCGCCACTCTCGCAATTCACAAATTAAGAATAGATGAAAATAGTCCAAAGAGCTGGTCTGGTCAAGGTAATTTTGCCAGTTCTCCATCTGAAAACACCCGTACCATGCCATATCTGCCATCAAAACCAGCCTGTCTGATCACCTGACCATTACGCATCCGCCTGATCGCCTCACCTAGTATAGGATCATACAGGCTGATCTCATCCAGACCGGCATACAACAACAGGTTAAATTCTGAACCGAAACGGGCAATCAACTGTCCATAGCGACCAGTAACCTTTTTTGAAGCAACACCAACCTGCATGATTTCAGACAAGATTTCTGACAGCGGTATAAGCGACTGAAACTCGGGTGAATCCGGCTTATAGACCGGTGTTGTACGATCTGACAGCTCATAAACACGATTGAAAACTCCAACAGTAACCGGCTTGCCACAGACCGGGCAGATTCCGTTCAACTGTTTTGTTTCCAGCGGCTCCAGACAGATGTCGCAGTTACGGTGACCATCATGGTGGTACTTTCCTTCTTCTGGAAAGAACTCAACTGTGCCGCAAAAGCTGTCACGATGGTTGGCCTTTATGGCATTACGCAGGGAATAGTAATCAAATCCGGTGTTAAACAGGTTGGCTTCACGTCCCAACTTTGATGGTGAGTGACAATCCGAATTGGAAATCAGGGCCAGGTGATCCAGTGCCGAGATCATCCGGTTCATATCAGGATCGGATGACAGGCCGGTCTCCACGGCAAAAATATGGCCGGTCAGGTCACCAAAACATTCCTCCAGGCTGTCAAAGCCGGATCTGGAGCCGAACAGTGAAAACCAGGGGGTCCAGATATGGGCCGGCACCATAAAGGCATCCTGAGACACCTCCAGCAGAATCTCCAGCAGGTTACGACTGTCCAGACCCAATATGGGACGACCATCGGAAACTATATTGCCAATCCTGGACAGCCTGCTGTTAAGCCGCTCCACAGCATCAAAATCCGGCAGATACAGCAGGTTATGAACCTTGCGGGTGGCACCGCCCCGCTTATAGATGGAGCTGATTTCTGCTGAAAGCAGAAAACGGACAGGTTTTTTAGGGTGAGATAGGTCAGGAAAAATGGCAGGTATCCGGCTTTCATCCTTTAGACGGTACAGACCTGGCTCTGCCGGAATAAGCAGTTCCTTTATCTGTCCAAACCAGGCTGGATGGGTGCAGTCACCGGTGGCAACAATTTGAATTCCCTTAAATCTGGCCCATGCTGCCAGACCAGGCAGGTCACTGGTTGGGCTGGTTGCCCGTGAAAAGGGGGAATGGATATGCAGATCAGCAATATAATGCACAGGAAACAATTAGTCTTTTTCAGTCAGGGACTGATCATCTGCTTCAAAATCAATCTCAAAGTCTGTGCCTGATTCCTCTTCAAGCCCTGCTGCTTCCCGCTCCAGCCGTTCCTGTTCTTCCTGCTGGAGACAGGCGGATTCCAGATCCCTAGCTGACTGCTCCAGACTGCTTAATGGAAGCCTGCGTAATCCGCCGGCAGAGCTGTTTTCAATCAGACTGAACGGCCCGTTCTCCTCATGCTTAAAGACTTCAATTGCACCACCAAGCTGAATTGACACCCCTTCAAAAATCCTGTCCTTCACATTTACTTTGGGGTTGGAACCCTCAGGCCTGCGTTTACGTACTTCTATAATAGCTGCCATCAGCTTCTGTTTTTCAATTGCCAGGCTTTTAAGCTGCTCCAGATCGTTACGGCTGGCCTCAATACGGCTGACAAGTTGCTCAAGCTGCTCAAGCAGTTGCTCCAGCCGGTTGACATCATGGTAGCTGACACCACTCTGGATCCTGGTTTTAACAGCAGAAAGGGAACCTACCCGTTTTGCCTCAATACCCTTCAGGGCAATATATCTGCCACCGGACAAAAGCCCACTGTAAAACCGTCCCTGACAGCTTGCCTGACAATTACGCAACTCCACAGCAATCATCAGATCTCCGCGGCACTCCACCTTACTGTCGTGGATGAAGTTGGCAGTAATATTACCACCGCACAGGATCGTGCCCTTGCCCTGACCGTTCATACCGCAAAAGGCTATATCACCGTGGGAAACCAGGTTGCAGGCTCCCACATTGCCGGTAATCATCATCCCTTTACTGGCACTGACCTGAAACCCGTCCAGCACATCGCCCCGTACTTCCACAAAACCGTTAAAGCGGATATTACCTACAGCAAAGTCAACATCACCATCAACAACATACTCATCAAGCACCTGGATTGAATCGCCGTCCAGCTTTACACGGCCATGGGACTCAGAAATCAGGATACTGTCATCATCAGTATCAGTTCTGACACCTTTCTCCAGCTTTAATTGAAGCGGTTTACCCGCTTCCGGTTTGATGGGAATACCTCGGATAGTTGTGCCTGGTGTTCCGGCACCTGGTGGCAGGATACGGCCAATCTCCTGATCTGGCTCTACGTTGATAAACTGCTGTACAGAGCGGAAATCAATCTTATCAGAATCACCTGCTTCCTTTGAATCTGACTTGCCCTGCCCTATATCTGCTGGTTTTACACTGAAGGCAAAACTGCCATTTTCACCGGTAACAGGCGGTATACCGCTGGCAACAACCTTGCTGACGCTCTTACCAGGCACCGCCTCTTTCAGGAGTTCTGCCAGGGCATCTGTATCTACGCCGGTGTTGATACCATCCGTTTCAAGATAGGTCTGAAGTTCCTCCAGACCTGGCGGCTGACCATTTGGCTTTACCTCCAGCATGGCACGGCATTCAAGCTCATCCTTTGAAACGCTGAAGACAAGCTGATAGGCAGCCTTGGCATGGTAATGCCGCTGCCCATCTGATGTTTTGCTGGATGCCTGCGTACTCATCTGGTCACCTCCTTATGAAGTGGATTATAGCAGATGAAAACAGCTCTTTAAAAAAGTCTGATGTTAAATTTTCTAAGCACAGAACTTCAATGTTTCTGCGGCAATCTTATCAAGATTAAGAATTTTATCAACACCGCCCTGCTTAATCGCTTCGTTGGGCATACCAAAGACTACACAACTGGCTTCATCCTGGGCAATGGTCTTTGCACCGGCATCATGCAGCTCCTTCATCCCTTTGGCACCATCATCGCCCATACCGGTCATTATAATCCCCACTGCATTTTTACCGGCATAGCGGGCAGCAGAACGGAAAAGCACATCCACCGATGGTCTGTGACGAGACACCAGTGGCCCATCCTTAACCTCCACATAGTAGCGGGCACCACTGCGTTTTAACAGGGTATGTTTATTACCAGGGGCGATCAGTACATGGCCCGGCACAACGGAATCGTTATTTTCAGCCTCCTTCACAGAAACCTTGCAGATCCCATCCAGACGTCTGGCAAAGGCAGCGGTAAAGTTCTCAGGCATATGCTGCACAATTACAATACCAGGTGAGTTCTCTGGCAGCATCTGAAGAAAGGTGGATAGTGCCTCGGTTCCACCGGTGGAAGCCCCCACCACCACTACTTTTTCTGTAGTCATGATCATAGCCCTGGCATTGGGTGCATCCATCATGACATCGGCAGTATACTTGGGGCTGACAGCCTTGATCTCCCGCTTTGGTCTGATTCGGGCAGAAGCAGCAGCCTTTATACTGTCACAGATCCTGATACGCGATTCCTCTATAAACTGCTTGGTACCCATTTTAGGCTTGGTGATAATATCCACCGCACCATATTCCAAAGCCCTGATGGTGGTCTCGCTGCCGGTTTCTGCCAGACTGGAACAGATCACCACCGGAATCGGATGCTGGGCCATCAGCTTCTTGAGGAAGGTAAGGCCATCCATCCGCGGCATTTCAATATCCAGAGTAATCACATCCGGCACCTGTTCAGCTATACGCTGCACAGCAACGATCGGATCCTGGGCCATGCCGATCACCTCAATATCTGGATCACTGGACAGAATACCGGAAAGGGTCTGGCGTACCAGGGCAGAGTCATCAACTATAAGAACCTTGATTTTACCGGACATTTACTCAGGTATCCTTACGGTAAACCGTGTTGGCAACCTGTGTAAAAGGCACATCCAGCCCGTTCAGTGTCTCTGAGTGTCCAATAAACAGGTAACCACCCGGCACAAGCTGGTTGTGGAACTTCATCATCAATCTGGACTGGGTTGGTTTGTCAAAGTAGATCACCACATTACGACAGAAAATAGCATCCTGCTTCTCCTGAATACCAAAGTGGTCATCCATAAAATTCACACGTTTGAAGTTAATACTGGTACGCAGTTCAGGTGCTATCCGCACAAGCCCCTTACTGCGATCTTTACTTCGCAGCAGATATTTCCGTTTAAGTGAAAGCGGAATTACACTGGTTCGATCCTCACCATAGATAGCCTTGGCAGCAGATTCCAGCACCTTGGTACAGATGTCAGATGCCAGGATGGAGAATTTAAAGCCGGAATCAGCAGCCAGGTACTCATTAAGCACCATTGCCATTGTATATGGTTCTTCACCGGTGGAACAACCAGCAGACCAGATTCTGAAAGGATTAAGGGGGCTGTCGCCAGCCCCCCTCAGTTGCTGCATGGTTGGGATGACCTCTCGCACCAGGTAGTCAAAGTGCTGCGGCTCACGGAAAAAGTCCGTCTTGTTGGTGGTAACCACATCTATCAGGTGGATCAGTTCCTGTTCTTTGCCGCTGGCGGAAAAGAGAAAATCAGCATATTCCTGAAAACTGCCCATATTAAGGATCTTAAGCCGTTTTTGCAGCCGTGCCTCCAGCATGGTCTTTTTTGCTGGCGGCATCTTGATACCTGCCTCTTCATAGATCAGGATACTGAATCGCTCAAATTCCCTGTTACGCATTGAACAGAGCTGTGCCGGATTACGGCTGGAACTGGAATCAAAATTACTGGTCATGCCAGACCCAGAAGGCGTTGTACCGCCAGCACCAGATCTTCACGGCGGACAGGCTTTACCAGCCATCCGGTGGCACCGATATTGCGGGCCTTGTCCAGCAGATTTTTTTGAGAGTCAGTACTCATCACCAGAATCGGCATTTTGGCAAATTGCGGCAGGTTACGCAGATCCTCAATAATGCTGAGGCCATCTTTTTCCGGCATATTAATGTCGGTCACAACCAGGTCCGGCACCACTTGGCAGATTCTTTCAATAGCTTTCAGCGGCTCTGAAACCGTCTCCACCTTCAAGCCTTCTTTTTCAAGGGCAAAACGTGAGTTAAGCAACTGGGTTCTGGAGTCATCTATCAACAGCACGGTCTTTGCCATTAGCTGATCCCCCCTGCCTCCTGTACTGCAACCATTTCTGCTTCACTGAAAACTTTATCTATATCCAGAATCATCACAAAATGCTCTTCATGCTTACCCATCCCTTTGATAAATTCTGTATTCAGATGGGTGCCGATATGGGGCGGTGGTTCAATCTGTTCCGGTTCCATCTCCACCACCTCCTGCACAGAATCCGCCAGGGCACCCAGTACGGTGGTATCGCCATCCAGGGTAACTTCCACCACTATGATGCAGGTGTTAATGGTCTGCTCTGTAACTGACATGCCAAATTTAAGCCGCATATCAATCACCGGAACCACGCTGCCACGCAAGTTAATAACCCCCCGCATGAACTCGGGAGTCTGGGGCACCTTGGTAATATTGGTGAACTCCAGAATCTCCCTCACCTTGGCCACATCAAGGGCAAAAACCTCATCGGCCAGCTTGAAGGTCAGGTATTGGACTGTTTCGGAAATCCCGTTAACGCTCATAATACCTCCTAAAATCTTTCAAACTCATCATCCAGGCCGTCTTTTCCTTTACCAGCACCAAGATCTATATGGACACCGCCATCGGAAACCTTGCCTGGCCTGGGAGAAGCTGGTCTGGCTATTGCCGGAGCAGGTGCAGGTGCTGTATGCAGGGACGGTCTGTGGGGTAATGCCCGCTGTACGCCACTGTGGGTATCAATGCTGAAGAAAGCAATGGTACTCTTTAACTGCTCGGCCTGACCTGCCAGCTCTTCTGTGGTGGAGGCCATTTCTTCTGCGGCAGAGGCGTTCTGCTGAATCACCTGATCAAGCTGCTGGATGGCACGATTAATCTGATCAGCACCGGAATCCTGCTCACGGCTGGAGGCACTGATCTCCTGCACCAGCTCGGCAGTACGCTGAATATCCGGCAAAATGGCGGTCAGCATCTGTCCGGCCGCCTCGGCAACCTGCACGCTTCTGCCTGAAAGCTCAGAGATTTCACCGGCTGCGGTCTGGCTTCGCTCTGCAAGTTTACGGACTTCCGAAGCCACCACGGCAAAGCCTTTGCCATGCTCACCGGCACGGGCTGCCTCAATGGCAGCGTTCAGGGCCAGCAGGTTGGTCTGGCGTGCAATCTCCTCGATAATGCTGATCTTGGTGGCAATCTCTTTCATTGCTGATACGGTCTGATCAACCGCCTTGCCACCTTCACGGGCATCGGTGGCAGATTTGTTGGAGATCTTCTCGGTCTGGCTGGCGTTGTCTGCATTCTGTTTGATGCTGGAGGACATCTCTTCCATTGAGGAAGAAATTTCCTGGGCAGAGGCTGCCTGCTCTG
>CAZRKG010000110.1:0-6484 GCA_964600635.1 uncultured Geobacter sp.
TGATTCTGGAGGGTGAAGCAGCAGAACTACTTGAAAATGCTGAAGTAAAACGGGCTTATCTGGGTAAGGACAAGAAGGAGATCTGGGAGCGTTAGCCAGTCGAATTTATTGCTCAGGTAGTTAATCATATATACGGTAGGGGTGATGCTTGCTGCACCCGTGTTGGTAACTTGTTGGGCGGGGCAAGCACCGCCCCTACAGCGGAATTAAATTGTTTTGCCTCCAATACAATAACTGCCTGGGATTTGACTGCCTGATGTAAAGCCAAAAGGAACTGATTTTATGGCAACAGAAAAATTTGAGACAGCACTTAAGAAACTGGAAGACCTGGTGCGTAAACTGGAGGACGGTTCTTTGCCCCTGGATTCCTCCATCAAGGCTTTTGAAGAAGGGGTTAAATATGCCACATTCTGCAACAAAAAGTTGTCTGATGCAGAACAGAAGGTTAAACTGCTGATTAAACAGCGTAACGGCTCCCTGAAGCAGGTGCCGTTTGATCTGGATGCAGTTTGATTTCGTGCTTGAATGTATAAAAGAAAGGACTACTGATGGATCTTAAAATATATCTGAAAGAAAAAATCGCACTGGTGGATGCAGCCCTGGAGCAGTACCTGCCAAGGGAATCAGAACAGCCTGAGAGTATCCACAAGGCGATGCGTTACTCCATATTTGCAGGTGGCAAACGGGTACGTCCGGTGCTGATGCTGGCTGCCTGCGAGGCAGTTGGTGGCAATCTGGAAGATAGTATGCCAGCCGCCTGTGCAATGGAGATGATCCATACCTACTCCCTGATCCACGATGATCTGCCGGCAATGGATGATGACGACTTCCGCCGTGGTCGCCCCACCAACCATAAGGTTTTTGGTGAGGCGATCGCCATTCTGGCTGGTGATGGGCTGCTGACCGAGGCATTCAGGCTGATCAGCGATCCACGCTTTGCCGTAAACATGCCACCGGCCAACCGCCTGGCTATCATACAGGAAATAGCCGTCCGTTCCGGCACCCTGGGCATGGTGGGTGGTCAGGTGGTGGATATGGAGAGTGAAGGTAAATCTGACATTGATCTGCCTACAGTGCATTATATCCATACACATAAAACCGGTGCCCTGATTACAGCCTCTGTTGTGGCTGGTGCCCTGGCTGGCGGGGCCGATGATGTTCAATTGGATGCTATCCGTCGCTATGGCGAGGCTGCTGGCCTGGCCTTCCAGATAGCCGATGACATACTTGATATTGAGGGCAGTTCTGAGGATCTGGGGAAAACCGCTGGCAGTGACCAGGCCCGTGGCAAGGCAACCTATCCTGCTGTCATGGGGCTTGAAGCTGCCCGTAAAGAGGCTACAAAGATGATGGATGAAGCCATGCAGGCCCTGGAATCTTTTGGCTCTGCCGCTGATCCGTTAAGGGAGATTGCCCGTTATATTGTTGAAAGAAAGAACTGAGTGCCATGTCTTTACTGCAACAGATAAATTCACCCGCTGATCTCAAGCAGCTTGGCCTGCCAGAGCTTAAAGGGCTGGCAACGGAAATCCGCAATCTGATCATTGAAACCTGTGCCAGTAATGGCGGTCATCTGGCCCCTTCCCTGGGAGTGGTGGAGCTGACCATTGCCCTGCATAAGGTGTTTAACTCTCCTGAGGACAAACTGATCTGGGATGTGGGTCATCAGGCATATGCCCACAAGATTATCTGCGGCAGGCGAGACAGCTTCCACACCCTGCGGACAATTAACGGCATAAGCGGCTTTCCTAAACGTTGTGAGTCTGAACATGATGTCTGGGAGGTGGGGCATTCATCCACCTCATTATCCGCCGCCACCGGCTATGCCGTTGCCCGAGACCTGCTTGGCAAATCCAACAAAGTGGTGGCTGTAATTGGTGATGGCTCCATGACCGGTGGCATTGCCTTTGAGGGGCTTAACCAGGCCGGTCACCTGAACCGTGATCTGGTGGTGGTGCTGAATGATAACGAGATGTCCATTGCAGAGAATGTTGGTGCTGTATCCGGCTTTCTTGCCCGTACATCCAGCAGCGAATTTCTCCACAAGGTAAAACGGGAGACAGAACAGTTGATTACCCAGGCTAAAAGTGAAATTGGCAGTGGTGTAATCAAGCTGGCCCGTAAGATGGAAAACTCTTTTAAAGGGCTGTTTTCACCAGCAATGTTGTTTCAGGCCTTTGGTTTTGAATATATCGGCCCGATAGATGGACATAATCTGCCGCTTCTGCTGAATACTATGGAGCGGGTCAAATCCTTTCACAATGCGGTGCTGATCCATGTTATCACCACCAAGGGTAAGGGTTATGCTCCGGCAGAGAAAAATCCGTCCCTGTTTCATGGGGTTGGCCCCTTTGAGCTGGCAACCGGCAAGGTTATCAAGGGCAAGGGTGGAGCCACCTCTTACACAGCGGTGTTTGGTAACACACTGGCGAGGCTGGCAGAGTCTGATGAGCGGGTGGTGGCGATTACCGCTGCCATGCCAGATGGTACCGGCCTGACGGACTTTGCCAGAAAGCACCCGGAACGCTTCTTTGATGTTGGTATTGCCGAGCAGCATGGTGCAACCTTTGCCGCTGGCCTGGCATGTGAAGGGAAAAAGCCTGTTTTTGCGGTTTACTCCACCTTCCTGCAACGGGCCTACGACCAGGTGCTGCACGATGTCTGCATCCAGAACCTGCCGGTTGTATTTGCCCTTGATCGCTGCGGGGTGGTTGGAAATGATGGCCCGACCCATCACGGTCTGTTTGATCTTTCCTTTCTTCGGCATATCCCCAACATGACCCTGATGGCCCCCAAGGATGAAAACGAGCTGCAACACATGCTTAAAACAGCCATTAACCATGATGGCCCGGTTGCTCTGCGTTATCCCCGTGGCAGCGGCTATGGCGTACCGCTGGAGCAGGAACTGCACAACCTGCCCATTGGCAAAGGTGAAGTTCTGCGTAATGGTTCAGGTGGTCTGCTGCTTGCGACAGGCAGTATGGTGTACCCGGCCTTGCAGGCCGCTGAAGAACTGGCAGGGGAAGGGCTTGATCTGACCGTGGTGAATGCCCGTTTTATCAAACCACTGGATGCAGGCTTGATTCTGGAACTGGCAGGAAGATTTAACAAACTGGTCACACTGGAAGAAAACGCATTGCAAGGTGGTTTTGGTACAGCGGTGCTGGAACTGCTTAATGAGCATAACATCGCAGCCCAGGTCTTGAGGATCGGCTACCCTGATATTTATATTGAGCAGGGGGAGCAGCACGAGCTGAGAGCCATCCACGGACTGGATGCTGCTGGCATAAAAAGGAGTGTTGCAGCCTTTTATCAACAGTAAACCGTATGTTCTGTAGTACCAGTTTTAACAGGATCAGGCCTGGTCTGACGGGCCGTAAGAAAACCCAACTGATAAAAAACAGCTTGCCTTTCTGAGCATACCTGTGCTAATAATTCAAATCTTGCGGAGCGTAGCGCAGTCTGGTAGCGCACCTGCCTTGGGAGCAGGGGGTCGCACGTTCAAATCGTGTCGCTCCGACCAGTTAAAATAAAGGGGTTAGCCAAATAAGGCTGACCCCTTTTGTTTTTGCGTAACCCTGTTCATTATATCTCCTGATTACTTGTAGCACGCAATTACTTCCAAAGCGTTTTGCGCGCTACAGCGGATCAGAAGCCGCTTGCCCCAATCATCTGGCAAGCTATCCTGAAAGGCACCAAAGACACCGGGATGATTAACAGGAATACTTGCTTCTGTAAAGGGGATGGAGATCGGATCAAGTGGCTATGCGGACATATTGCCCATGTATTCAGCAGAATATCGGAAGGCACCGCTGCTTTTTCCGTTTGAAGGGTTGATTTCACAGATCAACTCACCGGCCTTGATCTGCTGGCCTTCAAGATTCACCCATACATCAATCAGGTAGATCATCATATCCGCTTCCTTGAGGCCCGTTGGCGGCTTTTAGCTTGCTGTTGTTCATATTTTGTAAATAGGTCTTCCTGGGGTGAAAGCAGCTTCTGGAGGTAGTGTTCACTGCCAATGGCACGGAGGGCAGCAACCCAATGTCCTATGGATACCGAGCTGACACCATTTTCCATCTTGTTAAGGGTGGGGATGCTTACCCCTATGCGGGCAGCAAAGGTTTTCTGTGTCTCGTTTTTTTGAAGTCGCATGGCCTTCAGCCTTGCTCCAAGTGCAGAGAGTTCGTCCATATTGTTATCCAGTGTAAAGCAAATAATAATCTGTTTTACACTGGATAAATCAGGATAATACAAAGTATATTTTTTGTTACAATGTTTATTCGCTCTTCATAATGACCGGTTTTTTGTCACTGTGAGCGACTGCAAGGGAAGCGTGCAGTCTGAGGATTTTATCATATACGTGTTGGAGCTTGGAGTTTGTAGAAAGACTACCATTGTTTAAAAACATATATTTACTAACTACTGGCCTGCACTGTCTGGTTGAGATATTTTTTTAACTCCTTTTGAGCACAGGCGGAGATCAAGTTCTTTTTTTGCCTTAGTGCATCGATTTCTGATTTCGTCAACTGTTCTGAAACCGACAAGATAGTTGGCTTCGTTTGCTGTAAGTGCGTGGACTTCAACTTCAAATATTTGTCTGATTTCATCGCTAAACCTCTCTTGTAAAAGCTTAATTGTACGTATATCAGGATAAAATTTCTTGTCACGTCCAGCATTTACAATCACTACTATGCCTTGAACCCTGCCACCCATAGTCTGAATATAGTTAGACAACTCTGCCAACGTTCCACCCATTGTAGTTACATCATCCACCAGAACATAGCCTTGGTCTTTAATGACATCTCCATCAAACTTAGGACGGATAATCATTCGTTCCATTGGATCAGCCCCTGTATGAAATACACGTGTTGTCTGGACAATATTTGTATCTACCTGACCACCTGTCACTAAAGCACATGCATCTGCTAGAACCTGTGGCAATGCGTTATCTCCCGTCATTTCTCTGGCAAAAGGTGCAACAAATACGGCACATTGGGGTAGTTGAGATTTAACAGAAAGAAGCCAGGGTATTATATGACAACCTATAAGTGATAATGCAGCATCTGCATTACCAGCTTTAGCTTCTTTGTAGCCTGCAAAGGACTTTAGAGTTGTATCCTCATCAAAGCAATGCAATATAAATGCATCATCAGGAATTGCATATTTGCGGATACTCATGCCTACCCCCTGCGGCAGTCTGCTTGAGATTGCTTCGTAACTGTTTTTATATATTGTGGTGTACAAGTGGCAGACCTATGTGTCTGCCCTTATGGATATATTGGGACAAACTGCTGGAAATTGCTTTTCACGTTTCATCATCGAAAATTTTTATCAACCAACTTCTTAAAGAATATTTTTCATATATTTCTTTGCTAACCGGTTCATATTTTAGTCCTAAAAAATTTGAATCAATAACAGGATTTTTTCTATCAATAATGAATATATTATTACACTTATAAAAATCATAGTTTCTGATATTTTCATTTGTTGTGATGAGTTTTTTATGAGATCCCAACATCTCAATGCTCCTCATTGTTAAACCGGTTTGATTGGGATGATGAATATCTATAACACAGTTAGATTTTTTGATTATGCCTAATATCTCTATTTTAGCAATGGACTTAAAGTAAATATCTCTAAACGGAATTACTTGCGAATCTTTATCAATTATTTTTTTTATAAAGAACAATAGTCTTGAAGGAGAGTAAAAAAATAAAAACACTTTTTTAGTATTTAATGTTCTCACAATGCTTTTAACTATTAAATATCTATCTGAGTGTGCAGTTCCTATGAAAGATACATCATACACACTATCTTCACTTGAATCTCTAATCTCTTCATAAGCCTGAATATAAAATAGTGGTAAAAACCTTACTTGAGTAAATTTTTCACAGTCTAGTTTCTCAAAAGAGAATACCTTATCTGACTGATCAAGTAGAAAGTTTGTACTCTTTTTATTTTCAATAGAATCCCAATAATAACTAAAAATTTTAATTTTAGGATTAACTCTTTTTATTTCTTTTAAGTGGTGCTCACAAATTGCTTCTGGAGCAACAATAAATAAATAATCAGCATTCAGTAAAGTATTACTATTTATAATAGAAAAATAATAACTATCTATTTTTCTAGTTATTAGCTTTTTGAAATTAAGCCTTACAAGTACTTTTGTTAAAAATAAATTATCTGGTCGTTCATCAAAAAAATGAACTTGAGCACCTAAGTGTTCAAGTTCATTTTTTATTTCCTGTTCATAGCCAAAAAAACATGGTGCTAGTAGTACTACTTTTTTATCTCTAAGGTTCATTTATTTATAAAGCCCTTTTTCTTTCATTTCCAAAATGCTTTTTTCATAGTTATCATGCACTACTTCTTGATTATTTACCCACCTGGTAAACTTGGCAATTCCTTCTTTAAAAGAAACTTTTGGTCTAAACCCCAATAAGCTATATATCTTTGTTAAATCAGCATAATTATCTCTAAT
>CAZRKG010000111.1:0-6392 GCA_964600635.1 uncultured Geobacter sp.
AACGTACTACGTGTACGCCTTCGTCACCGATCTCCTCGCCGCCTTGAATCCATCTTTGATATGAAATTGGAATTAGCTTTATTATAGCCACGAATCCATAAAACCTTAAAATGAAAGGGGCAGACCCATGTGTCTGCCCTGATGTATGTACAACCAAATTACATGGGCGAACAGATCGGTTCACCCCTACCCCTGATTGTATCGGCGTTTATCGGTGTTAATCGGCGGTTAATGCCTTTTCGTGCAGATTCGTGGCTGAATATGTTTGGTTCAATAATGGGCAAGGCAGCAGCAGACATAACACTTGCAGCCTGCCGCTGCTACGCCCTATACTGCCTCCATGCATATACATCAGACAAAATTCATAAAAAGTGCCGTAAACCCCGCTGATTATCCCCCTGCTGAACTGCCGGAAATAGCCTTTGCAGGCCGATCGAATGTTGGCAAATCATCCCTTATTAACGTACTGGTGGAACGCAAAGGGCTTGTCCGCACCAGCTCCACCCCGGGCCGTACCCAACTGCTTAACTTTTTTGAGGTCACTGCCAGCCAAGGTGCTCTGACCCTGGTGGATCTGCCAGGTTACGGCTATGCCAAGGTGCCGCTGCATGTTAAGAAACAGTGGGGACCGATGATGGAACGGTATCTGGCCGGACGTGAGATACTAAAGGCGGTAGTGCTGATTCTGGATATACGCCGTACCCCAACCGATGAAGATATTCAGATGCTGACCTGGCTCCAGTCCTACAACCGCAGACCGATTGTAGTTCTGACCAAATGCGACAAGCTGACTAAAAATCAACGGGCCAGACAGACTGCAATCATCTCTGCCAGTCTTAAACTTGAACCTGCTTACCTGCTGCATTTCTCGGCCCTCAGCAAAGAGGGTAAGGCCGAGATCTGGCAGGCCATCACCAAGGCAATCGAGGATGAAGCACCATGACCACCCTGAACATGCCAGATATGCAACAGAGCCGCGATTATCGCAATATCCCGATCAGCAAGGTGGGGGTAAAGAACATCTCCTACCCGATTGTGGTGCAGGACAGGCAAAGCACCCTGCAACATACCGTGGCCACCGTTGACCTGTATGTTGATCTGCCCCATCAGTTTAAAGGCACCCACATGAGCCGCTTTGTGGAAATCCTGAACCGCCACCGTGAGCAGATCGGGCTGGAGCGGCTGGAGCCGATGCTTAAGGAGATGCGTAAGAGACTTGGTGCAGAGACTGCCCATCTGCGGGTGGAATTTCCCTATTTTATTGATAAGGCCGCCCCTGTATCCAAGGCCCATTCCCTGATGGAATACACCTGTGCATTTGATGCCAGCATGGTGGGGGACCAGCTTGATTTTGTGCTGGAGGTGAAAGTTCCGGTCACTTCCCTCTGCCCGTGCAGCAAAGAGCTTTCCCGCTTTGGTGCCCATAACCAACGCAGCATTATCACCGTTAAGGTTCGCTACACTGATTTTGTATGGATTGAAGAGCTGGTGGAGCTGATTGAGCAGTGTGGCAGTAGTCCGCTTTATGCCCTGCTGAAACGGGCCGATGAAAAGCATGTTACTGAACAGGCATATCTGAATCCCCGCTTTGTGGAGGATCTGGTGCGTGAGGCTTACCTTAAGCTGTCAGCTATGGAGCATATCGTCTGGTTCTCGGTGGAGGCTGAAAACTTTGAGTCCATCCACAACCATTCTGCCTATGCAGCCGTAGAGCTGGATCGCCGCTAATATGACCGCACCTGCAACTGTACTGATTATCTCTGCTGTGCCACGGGAGCTGGAACTGATTGCAAACCAGCTTGAACACCCAGTTCAGGTGGGTGGCCCCTTTCCTGCTATAACCGGCGAGATTGATGGTACAAAACTGGTGCTTTGCACCGCTGGTCTGGGCAAGGGCAATGCTGCCGGTGCAACCGCAGCCATGCTGGAACGTTACAAACCAGCACTGGTGATTAACCTTGGCTGTTGTGGTGCCTACCTGGATAGCGGTCTGCAACCTGGCGATCTGGCCCTGGCTGATCAGGAGATTTTTGCCGATGATGGAGTTATGGCCCCCAATGGCTGGCTGGGACTGGAAGAGATGGGCCTGCCACTGTTCACCAGCCAGAGCAATATCTGCTACAATCGGATTCCGTTGTCTGAGAATATCAATCAGGCGGTTCAGATATTTGCAGAACAGGCCGGCATCAAGCTGGCTTGCGGCCGGTTTGCAACGGTTTCCACCTGTAGCGGCACAACAGCACAGGGGATGGAACTGGCCCGCCGCTACAACGTCATCTGTGAAAACATGGAGGGTGCAGCAGTGGCACTGATGGCCCTGCGATACAGAACCCCCTGTATTGAGCTGCGTAGCATCAGCAACCTGGTGGAAGACCGTGACCTTTCCCGCTGGAAGCTGGCCGAGGCGATGGATAATGCCCAACAGTTTTTAATGGCTCTGTTGCAAAATAGTGATTTTAAAAAGACCGGTTTCTGAAAAGCCAGACAACTGCAAGCTAATTGATTCAGGAGATACCCGATGACCATTGCACAACAGGTTCAGACCATTGCACAAAATGCCCGTACAGCATCAATCCGGTTGGCACGCCTTTCAACTGATCTGAAAAACAAAATGCTGCTGGAGATGGCCAATGCCCTGGAACAGAACAGCAGTCAACTGATTGCAGAAAACGCAAAGGATCTTGCAGCAGGTAAGGAAAAGGGGCTGTCCAACGCCATGCTGGATCGACTGATGCTGGATCAGCAGCGAATTAAGACTATGGCCGATGCCCTGCGGGAGGTTGCAGCCCTGCCAGACCCGGTTGGTGAGCTGACCAGAAGCTGGCGTAGGCCAAACGGACTGACCGTTGGCAAGATGCGGATACCTCTGGGTGTAATCGGCATTGTTTATGAATCCCGCCCCAACGTAACTGCCGATGCTGCTGCCCTCTGCCTTAAATCTGGCAACGCCGTTGTTCTGCGGGGTGGCTCCGAAGCGATCCACTCTAACCTGGCCATAGCAGACACCCTGCAACAGGTGATGCAACAGATGAATATCCCTGCTGAGGCCCTGTCTTTGATCCCGTTTACAGAGCGGGAAGGTGTACTTGAAATGCTGAAACAGGAAGAGCTGATTGACCTGATTATCCCACGTGGTGGTGAAGGGCTGATCCGCTTTGTAGTGGAGAACTCCCGTATTCCGGTTATCAAGCATTATAAAGGGGTCTGCCACGGCTTTGTGGATACTGATGCTGATCCTGACATGTCGATCAGAATCATTGCCAATGCCAAGGCACAGCGGCCAGGTGTCTGTAATGCCATGGAGACATTGCTGATACACAGGGCTGTAGCTGCCGAGTTTGTACCAAAACTGGCCAAGGCCATGCAGGAACTGAATGTGGAACTTAGGGGTGATGGGGAGTTCAGACAGTATGCACCGCAGGCAATGGCAGCAACGGAGGAAGACTGGTCAGCAGAATATCTGGAGCTGATTCTGGCCTGTAAGATTGTAGCCGACATGGATGAGGCGATTGATCATATCAACCGTTACGGTTCTTTACACAGTGAAGTGATCATCACCAACAACTATAGCAATGCCCAGCGTTTCATCAGGGAAGTTAACTCATCCTGCGTACTGGTCAATGCCTCCACCCGCTTCAACGATGGCGGTCAATTGGGACTGGGGGCAGAGATCGGTATCTCCACCACAAAGCTGCACTCCTTTGGGCCAATGGGGCTTGAAGACCTGACCACCACCAAGTTTGTTGTTTATGGTGACGGCCAGGTCAGAAGCTGAAGATTTTATCCTAGCAAAAGCATTTGAAACACCGAGGCACAGAGTACACAGAGAAAGATTTTAGAGTTTAAAGACAATAGTACGCAGATAACGCTGATTTAAGCGGATAAACTCTAACTTTCTCAGCAACCAAATACATTGGGTTTAGAATGTGGTTTGTCAATTCTTTCAATATTTTGGTTCAGATTGTATGGATTTGTGCAGATTCGTGTTCATTCGTGGCTAAAAAAGATTTTCTCGGCGGTTATCGGTGTTAATCGGCGGTTAGTGCCTTTTTCATGCAGATTCGTAGCTAAAATCTATGCTGTCTGTGCAATCCGGTCAGCAACCCGCACCCCATCCAATGCAGCAGACATGATTCCTCCGGCATAGCCTGCCCCTTCTCCACAGGGATAAAGCCCCTTGAGGGCAGGCGATTGCAGGTCATCACCCCGCAAAATCCTGACCGGTGCCGATGTTCTGGTCTCCACACCGGTCAGGGTGGCCTCACTGGTCATAAAACCTTTCATCCTTTTGTCAAACTGTTGGATTCCCTCACGGATGGTTGCAGCAACATAATCAGGTAACACCGTTGCCAGATCTGCCTCCACACACCCTGGCTGATAGCTTGAGCAGAAACCTCCCTTACCCCTGCCTTTACCGGCAAACAACAGAAGATTCTGGGCCGGTGCAGAATAGTTGCTGCCACCGGCAACAAAGGCCGCCTGTTCCCAGTGCTGTTGAAACCGGACACCGGCCAATGGGTCATTGCCCATAAAGTCATCAGGCCGTACATTCACCACCAGGGCACTGTTGGCAAAGCCGGAGTTTCGCCGCAGATTACTCATGCCGTTCACCACCACCATGCCTGCCTCTGAAGAGCTGGCTATCACCTGACCGCCAGGACACATGCAAAATGAGTAGCAGCTTCTGCCGCTGGTTGTATTGTTCCAGGTCAGGCTGTAATCAGCCGCAGGCAGAACAGGGTCAGGCTGACCATACTGGATCCGGTCAATCAGCCCCTGGGGATGCTCCACCCGCAGTCCGATGGCAAACGGCTTTGGTATCATCGTCAGACCGTTCTGCACAAGCATGGAGTAGGTATCTCTGGCACTATGCCCAATGGCCAATACAAGCTGTCCGCAGGGCAGCTCATCACCTGTGCTGGTCAGCACGCCAGCCAGTTGCTGCCTGGCAATAACCAGATCAACCAGCCTGGTGTTAAAACAGATCTGGCAACCTTGCTGTACCAGCCTGGTACGAATTGCTGACACCACCTGCTGTAGCCTGTCTGTCCCGACATGGGGTTTGGAATGATACATTATTTCTGCTGGTGCCCCAAAATTCACCAGTTGTTCCAGCACCCAGGCTGTGTTGGGATCCCGCAAACGGCAGGTCAGCTTACCATCGGAAAAGGTACCTGCCCCACCTTCGCCAAACTGCACATTACTTTCAGGGTTCAGCAGGCCGCCATGCCAGAATCGGGAGACATCCTGTACCCTTTCTTCCACCGGCCTGCCCCGCTCCAGCAGGGTGGAACTGATCCCGTAGGCAGCCAGACGCAGAGCACAAAACAGGCCGGCTGGCCCCATACCTGCAATAATTATCGGCTGACTGCTCTCAACTTTTGGGAAATCGTGTCTGGCAGGGGAAGGGCAGATTGCAAGGTTGGAGATGTTCTGCCAATGCTCGGCAGGCTGCTCACCGTAAATCCTGAAACGGGCACTGTAAACTTCCTGGATTGATGTTTTCTTGCGGGCATCAATACTTTTGCGGGTCAGGGTGAAGTTGTGAAGGTGACTGTCAGGCAGGTGCAGCAATCTGGCTGCGGCCTGCCTGACTTTGTCCTCTGTGCTGCCAGGTGGCAGACGAATATCAGAAAGGGTAAGGTACACGTAATTCCAATTCCATATCAAAGCGTCTTCTTCGTTGACTCGTTATCGGCTCCTCAACGTACTACGTGTACGCCTTCGTCGCCGATCTCCTCACAGCCTTGAATCCATCTTTGATCTGGAATTGGAGTAAGGTATGGGGTCAGTCAAAGTTTTATATAACCCTGTGACTGACAACAGACTGACGGTCTATTTTACGGAACTGCGGATGGTCATTACAGGACATGGGGCACCACGTACTACCCGCTCGGCTGTGCTGCCAAACAGCAGGTGATCCAGACCGGTACGTCCGTGGGTGCCGATTACAATCAGTGAGGATTGTTCTTCCTTTGCAGCACTGATGATCTCTTCATAGGGCACACCACTGACTACGCTGGTTTCAAAGTTTTTAAAATCACCCAGATGTTTCTGGCAGAAATCATCCAGCATCCGTTTGGCACCGCTGGAGATTTCCTGTTCCAACTGATCAAATGTAATATGAGGTACGTAAAAACCACGCAGATCAACCGGCTCATTAATCACATGCAATACATGTAGCGGCACATTAAAGGTACTTGCCAGGTCCAGTGCATACTCACAGGCCAGTTCGGAACACTCTGAAAAATCCGTTGCCAACAGTATCTTCTTGAAGTTTTCCATCTCACTACCTCCTTTTGTTGTAATTCCAACACCATATCAAAGCGTCTTCTTTGTTGGCTCGTCATCGGCTCCTCAACGTACTTCGTGTACGCCTTCGTCGCCGATCT
>CAZRKG010000112.1:0-5589 GCA_964600635.1 uncultured Geobacter sp.
TATACTGCTGTAAGTGGGATGCTACGGCCGGGGTAAATTGTTCAAGCTGTAATCTGTGAGGTTCTATCCCTTTGCCAGCCATAAATCCGTATAACCGTTCTCTGGTTTCATTGTGAGAAAAGGCCTCAGCTTTAAGATACAGCCTGGAATCTGGCACAGCATTCAGAATATCTGCCCATAAATTAAGTATATAAGAGTTTACTTTGGAAAAATTGTTAAAACAGCCAAAGGTGATATAGCCGTTGTTTGTAAATGGCGGCGGCTGGACAGGCGGGTACTGCTCTGGTTGCTGCCAGCAACTGAACACCCGTGGCAGCCTGAATAGCTTTTCACTGTAAAACCGTTCATTACCTGGCGGGTTGCAGTTATGGTCAGATATATAGTAATCAACCTGCTTAAGCCCTGTTGAATGTGGATAGCCAATCCAGGATACAACCAACCTGGCCGGATGTTGGGCAACTACATCAATCCGGTTCTTTGCAGAATGGCCCGCAAGATCAACCAGTATATCCAGGTTATCACCGGCTATCAGCCTGGTGGCTTCCTTGCTGCCAAGACCACACACATTACGCCAATTAACGGGCAATGCCTTTATTCTTGCGGTAATATCATCCTGATAGGAAACTGTGCTGTAGCAGAACAGTTCAAACTGGTTGTAGTTGTGGTGTTGCAGGATACCTTCAATAAAATAGACCACTGAGTGCCTGCGGAAATCACCGGACAGGTAGCCGATCCTGATTTTGCCGCTGGCTGGTGATCTGTTTACTGCAACGCAGCCTTGCTTATCAGTTGGAAAATACTGCTCTGCCAGCCTGAAATGCTCCTCTGCAAGCTGCACTGCCGACAGATCATGTTTGTTGCATAGGTTAAACAGGTAGTTACTGGCTGCAAGCACTGTTTTGGGATCAAGCTGCATTACCTTCTTCTGCAACGCCAATGCTTCATCTATCCTGCCAAGCACCCTATAAATACGAGCCAGATCATTACATGCACCGGCATGGTCCGCATTGTTCTGCAAAAGTTTAAGCAGCAAATGTTCTGACTGCTCAAACTTATGTTGATCAAACTTGAGATGTGCAAGCCCCATCAGTGTGTCTGGATAGTTAGGGGCTATCTCCAGCACCGCCAGATACGCCTGCTCTGCCTCTTTCCGGCGACCCAGCTTTTCTAAATAGTTTGCCTTATAATGATGCAGGATTGGCAGTTGGGGATGTTTTTCCAGCAAAGGCAGCAGACAATCAAGTGCCTTTTGTGGCTGGCCTGTCTCATTGTAGCCAAAGGCCAGTGAGAAACCAGCCTCCAGCATCAACTCTTCATCCTCGGCAGCTTTTTCCAGTAGCTCCACCGCCTGTTGATGGTTTCCGGTCAACCCCAGTGAGCTGCCCAACATCAAAAGAGCTTTGGTGTTTTCAGGATCAAGCTCCAGCAGCTCTTTAAGCAGCAGAATTGCCTGCTCGTGCTGATTTGCCTCAACAGCCTGTTCTGCCTTTAAAAGCAGTAATTGCAAATATCTCATTTGTTTGTAAGACCTTTGAACTGGATTTAGATGTAAAATGTATTAAGTTTTTAAACATCTGTTAACCGCCGAAAAAACCTGATGAACGCCGATTAAAAACCGTTTGAAACACAGGGGCACAGAGCACACAGAGAAAAACTTGAAATCTTTTTTAGCCACGAATAAATACGAATCTTCACAAATCTATAAAGCCTTAATCAAAAGATTTAAGGAATTGATAAATCTAAACCCAAAATCACAAAGTCTTTATTTTATCTCTGAATCAATCTGTGACTATCCGTTATAATCAGTATTATCCGTGTACTATTGTTTTTAAACTATAAAATCTTTCTCTGTGTACTCTGTGCCCCTGTGTTTAATTCCTGATTTTATCGGCGTTTATCGGTGTTAATCGGCGGTTAATGATTTTCTGTGTTTCATCAGACACATTCTAGCCAGACAGTTTATCCATCAACCGCTGTTGCCCACCCTGTTGCAGATACCCGGCTACTTCCGCCACAAAGCCATCTACATCAATCTGCTGTGCTTCCAGCCTGTCAAATTCAGCCTTGGCAGCGGTTTTATCGCCCTCCAGTGCCAGCAGAACCGCCTGACACAGTTGCAGCATCGGGTAGTTACTGTTGTTGGGCAGAAATTCATCCAGCAGTTGACGGGCATCCTGCAACCTGCCCAGGGCCAGCTCGCACAAAATGGCATTTACCGCTGACTCACGGTAATTTTCCTTTAACTCCATCGCTTTTCTGCCAGCCTGACTGCCCTGGCGGAAATCCCCATGCTTCAGGCAGGCATAGCCCAGATTAAACCAGCCTTGATACGAGTCAGGCTGTTTTTCCAGCAGTTGCTGCAACACGGTAATTGCCCGCTCATAACGGCCAGTAAATGCTGCCTGGACACCCAGCTCTATCAACGCATCAGGGGAGGCATTACTTTCAATATATTTCTTTTCGCACAGTTGGTAGTAATGCTCCAATTTACGTTGCTGACGTTCATTATCCAGATAACCATAATGATGGATCACAAAATCCGCTGGTAAAATCCTGACACCAGCCCGCCGGAGCCACGGCCCCACCATCTCATGGATCGGGTTTTCAAACCGCACCCCTGGCATATTGGGGAAGATCCGCACCCTGCTGCTGTGGACCCAGCCACGGCCCGTCTCCTCTGCCGGATATTCTCCCTGATTGGGCTGCCAGCCTTCAAGGCTGATCTGGTTGGTATAATCACGGGCTATTGCATGGTAGGCCACTATCTGTCCGGCTGATGCCTGAATCAGATGCAGGAACAGATCGTGATCTCGCTCTGAAATCACCTCATCGGCATCAAGGGACAGAATCCAGTTGCAACTGGCAGCATCAATTCCCAGGTTGCGGGGGACAGAATAATCTCCAGGCCAGGGCTGATGCAGGACCTTGGCACCATAGGCGGTGGCGATCTGCACAGTACGGTCGCTGGAACCGGTATCCACAATAACAATTTCATCAACAAGCGGGGTTACACTGGCCAAGCAACGGGGCAGGTTGTCCTCCTCATCCTTGACCATCATGGCCAGGGTTACAGTTATCCCCTGCTGCAACCGTTTGGGGTCAGGCTTGCGGATACCCAACCGGCTGCGGACTTCCAGGGCAGCGGCCAGCAGACCATCACTAAGGGTTGCGGTAGCCATAAGCTGTTCAATCTCTGTCATTGCAGCCAGGTCATCACCCTGCCTTAACAGCAGATCAATCCGCAGGTTGGACAGCAGTTGCAGGTTAGGGTAGCAGTGCTGCATTCTGGCCAGAAACTCTGTGGCCTGATGCAGCTCCTGCCCACTTTTTAACAGGCCATGCCAGACCGCCAGGGCAGCAGTGCCATAACCGCAGGCAATTGACCGTTGCAGCAGTAACAAAGCCTCTGCTTGATTGCCATGTTGCAGATGACAACGGGTCAGACCTGCCAGGGCAAGCTGGTTATTGGGCTGCTCTGACACTGCCTGACTGTACTGCTGGCTGGCATCAACCGACTGACCAAGTTTTTCAAGCAGCAGCCCACGCAGGGTTGCCAGTTCCGGCTGTTCTGCCTGTTTAGTGCCAGAAAGCTCCTCAAGAACTGACAATGCCTCTTCAAGCTGCCCAAGCTCCAGCAGGCATCTTATCTTCAACAGGCTGACCTCTCGCCCTTCCGGTGCCTCTTTCAGTACATCCATCGCATCTTTGGGCAGTTGGACATCCAGAAAGATCCTGGCCATCAGCAGGTAAAAGTCCGTCTCACCGGAAAGCCTGGCGATCCCATCCTTCAGCAGCAGTTCTACCGCTGCATTGCCATTGCCTTTATCCAGCAGCTCCTGTGCAGCTTCCAGCACCTTGAAGCGGATAATCCGGGCAGCCTGCTGCTCATCTGCGGGTGGACTGCTCCATTTTTCTGTAAACAGGTTCCGGTTACGCAGCATGGCGGCCCTGTAATCAAGCTGGTTGCCGCTAAAGGTGGCTTGGCCCACATGGTGGATGAAAACATCCCCCAAGGCCAAGTTCTGGTAGCCAGCCAGGGCTGCCCGCAGGCAGTAATCATCATCCTCATAGTTGCCGGAACCAAACCGTTCATCCAGCAAGCCGATCTGCTCCATCAGACTGCGGCGGAACAGCATACAGAAACCAACAATCCGGCGGCATTTAATCCACCAGTAACGCTGCTGTTGCCGCAACCTGATGGCAAAATCATCCAGCTCGGCAAGGTTCTGATATTCCAGCCAGGGCCATTCCTGAATACCGCTGCTGATGCTGGTGAGCGGCCCCACAATGCCGGTTCTGGGATCTTTAAACGGCTCCAGCAGACCGGAAAGCCAGCCAGGTGTAACCACGGTATCATTGTTAATCAGCAGCAGATAATCACCCTTTGCAGCCTGCATACCCTGGTTGCAGCCAGCAGAGAAGCCACGGTTCTCCTGATTCTCAATCAGTCGGATGGTGCTTTGTTCTGTTGCCCGCTGCCGCAGCCATTCACGGCTGCCATCACTGGAGCCATTATCAATAATGATGATCTCATGGGGTTCCGGGGTATGCCGACGGATACTTTCCAGGCAGTCTTTAGTTACATCCAGGCGGTTGTAGGTCAGGATTATCAGGGAGACCATTTTTGTTCTACCTCCAGATCATTTCAGTTTGCTGTCCAGCATCTGCTGAAAAGCATCTCCGATATTTTTAACAAACCTGTGATTATCTGTCAGGGGGGACATCAGCATTTTACTACGCAGGTTGTGGCGATAATACTGCTGCCTGGCCCTGTCTCTGGCTAAGGCCACTGCTTTGGCAACGTAATCTGCCTTGCTTTCCGCAATCAGTTCTGTACAGCCGATTGCGGTCAGTATGCTTGCACTTACCCGTGAAACATGGGCTGCACCCGCCAGGGTTATCACCGGAACCCCCATCCAGAGTGCCTCGCAGGTGGTGGTTGTGCCGTGGTATGGGTAGCTGTCCAGTGCCAGATTGGCTGTGCCATAAAGGGCCAGATGGGATTCCTTTGTGTCTGTAAAGCCAAGCATATCCACACGGCTTTGTTCAATGCCATTTTTTGCCAGCCTGTACTGCAATACCTGACGGGAAAGCTCATCACCCAGAAAGGCAAATTTAAGCAGAAGCCTGGCCTCTGGCAGTTGAGCCATGATCTCACCCCACAACCCCAGGGTTATGTCTGAAATTTTGGAGAGGTTATTAAAGCTGCACAGGGTAAGCTGCCCATCTTCAGATTCCGGCAATGGTGTACAGGGCGGGTTCTGCATGGGGGTAAAGGAGAGGAAAATATCTGGCATGTAAATCAACTGCTCTGTATGCAGATGCTCTGTCTGGCCTGGGGGATCGGCGACTGCATCGGTAAGCCTGAAATCCATCTGTGGCAGACCGGTTGTATTGGGATAACCAAGCCAGGTGGCCTGCACAGGTGCGGGTTTCATGGCAAACATCGGCAGGCGGTGTCCTTCTGTATGTCCAGCCAGATCAATAAGTAAATCAATGCCATCAGCCTGAATCTGCTTTGCCAGTGCTTCATCTGACATACCAACCGTGGAACGCCAGGTGCCGCCATACTCCATCAATCGCCTGGTT
>CAZRKG010000112.1:5599-6341 GCA_964600635.1 uncultured Geobacter sp.
ACACCTGATAATAGCAGAACAGCTTAAAGCGGTTATGCTGCCAACATTTGAGAACAGGCTCCATAAAAAAAACAACCGGATGGTTCCTGAAATCCGGCGATACAAACCCTACCCGTGGCTGCTGGTGTTTTTGCACATACTGGCCTGCAAGCGGCTTTGCCGTTGCAGGGTAGGCAACCGGCACCAGGCGGATATGGCTATCTGCCACCTGTGCGGCATCTTCAACCGCATATAGCTGATAATACAGGTAGTTATCCACTGCCACCTGTGATGTAGGGTCCATCTGGATTGCACGTTGAATCAATGGCAATGATTGTTCAAAATCACCTGCCAGCCGCCAGGCCCGCCCCAAGTTACTTACGGCAGCCTGATAATCCGGCTCCAGCCGTACTGCCTGACTGTACTGCTCCACCGCCTCCTTAACCTTAAAGAAGAGCATGTAATAATTACCCAGGCTGTTGCGGTATATGGCCGACTGCGGTGACAGGGCAATGGCTTTTTCAAGTGCTTCCCCTGATGCCTTGGGCTGATTGCATTCAATTAAAGCAAGCCCTAGGTTATGCCAGACAGCATGATTACCAGGTATATGTTTCAGATAGACCCTGAATACCTGGGCAGCCTTATCGTACTGCCCGCTAGCTGCAAGTTTAAGCCCTGTGTCGGCAATGGCAAGGGCAGCTTCATTGTCTGGCTCCTGCCCCAGGTAATCCACCTGTGCCAATGCCTGCTGATATTGTCCAGC
>CAZRKG010000113.1:0-6137 GCA_964600635.1 uncultured Geobacter sp.
CAGCATAGGCAGCAACAAAGTCAGCAGCAGGCCACCAATCAGCAGCATTACCAGATCCGCTGCCCTGGCATAGCCTGGAGCATGGCGGATACTGCCATCCAGCATACCGGCAATCATATTGGCATGTATTTCCACACCGGCATAAACCGCTGATACCGGCGTGGAACGTAGATCCATCAGACCCGGGGCGGTGGTGCCCACCAGTACAATCGCCCCTTCCAACTTATCTTTGGCAATATTGCCGGACAGAATATCAGCCGCAGATATGTAGTGGAAACTGCCCTGGTAGCCACGGTATGGAATCAGGGCCGAAGCCTGACCATCCACCGGAATTACCAGATCAGCCACCTGCAACCACTCCAGTTGCTCTGGTGCATCGGCAGGGGCACCTGGCAGAAGCTCCGGCAGGCCAAACATGGCCCGCAGCACTGCCAGGGAGAGGGATTCGTAATAACCGCCCTGGTATTCCTGCAACATCGGCACACGACGGGTAACACCATCTCGGTCAGGATCGGGGTTAAAATGCCCCCCCAGTGTGGCTGCCTGCTGCAAAAGCGGAATATTGGCACCAAAGCCGGTTTTATGGTGCAACCACCGTAAAGCCGGCTGCTCATCTACCGTCACCGGCAGCGGCTCCGGTAACAGGCCACTGGTACGGCTACCATCAGCCTGTCCGCTGAAGTAATAACCAAGTACCACCGGCCTGTCCCTGAAACTGTTTGCCAGCAGGGCATCATAATCAAGCCTGGTACGGGATTTTTTAAGTTCCTGCTGAAAAGAAGGGTTATTGCTCAGTGGCCCCTGTGCCAACTGTTCCAGCTCCTTAATGCCAGAGCTGGTATCCGGCTCGGCAAAAACAACGTCAAAACCCAGTGCTGCAATCTGGTAATCATCAAAAAGCTGATCCACCATTTTTGCCACTGTATTGCGGCTCCAGGGCCAGCGGCCAATCTGGGCCAGGGACTTCTCATCTATATCCACAATCACAATCCGGTCATCCAGCTCCTGTGGCATGGTCATGATCAGGCGGTGATCATAGCTCCACAGCTCCAACTGTTTCAGTAGCGGCAATGGCAGAAAACCGGCTGAATGCAGCAGGGCCAGTGATACCAGCACCAGACCAACCAATATGCGGACAAGATGTTTTTTCATTTACAGCTTCCTTCAGAAGTGTCTCTGTTTAAGACAATCGGCCTTCCCTCTGCTTTCGCACTGCACTGAAACAAAAGACCCTGCAACAGATTTATTGGCAGGGTCTCTGGCTTAACAAGCTGTTAACAGGTGTCAGACCACTTGGTTTACATCCGCAAACACAGGATCTGAAACAACTGTTTTTTTAAATAAGAAAGAGAAGATTTTTTACTGTGCCCCTGAAATCAGGGGATTATACGGAGACGTACCAATAGCTACATCGCACAAACAAGCCGATGCTTTACTCCACCCGGAGGAAACTATTTAAGTACAAAGGCCACCCTGGCATCGGCCATAAAGCCTGTGCCCTGGTTGGCTGTAAAGATCTGACTTGCCACCTCTTCATTTACCTGAAGATCAGCCGGGCTGACCAGGCCGGAAGCCTGAATCACCAGCGGGTTGTTGACACCACGTTTACGCAGGGCTGCACGGGCCTTATCAACGCTGTTGGTGTATTCACCACAACCCTGCTCCACCAGTACCTTCTGGCTGATCTTGGTGGGATCATACAGTACCTCGCCCTTGTCATTGAAGATCCGGTTAATCAGGGCTGGCCGGAAAGAGTATGCCGTGGCATCAATTACCAGACCATCAAAGGGTATTGCCACAACCGGCTCTGTTACTGGCGGTGCAACAATCTCTGGCTGCACCGATGCAGAAGGCGGGGTGTAGGCAGGTTTTTCAAGGGCCGAGCTGATATTTGGCTCAGTCAGGATCTTGTTATACATCATGGCGGCAAAGCTGTCTGGGCCGCTCATCCCAACCCGCAGGATTACCGCTGCTGTCTCGGTGGAAGGGTTCCAGTCCTTTGCCACCGGATGAAAACCTTTTATAAAGGCGTTGACAGAAGATCGGATTTCTGAAGATTCCTGTTCAGCATCTGCAACGGTCTTTTCCCCAACTATGGAAACGCCCTTCAACATCTCGGCCAAGGCCCGCTGGGCTGCAACCTCAGCCGCCCGCAGGGCGGTCAGCCGCCGCTGGGCACCACGGGTACCCTTTTTAGGAACACCTTCACCCGCCACCAGTATGGCATCCTGCTTAAAGGCATGTTCCACTGTACGGGTAATGGTTATCTGCTCCTTTGTGATGTACGCCCTGGCTGAACTGTAATCTTTAAGATCAATAACATCAGCATGGGCAATACCTGCACAGCCGATCATTGCCATTGCTGCCAGAATCAGACTTTTTTTCATGTTATTCCCCTTTCAGGTTTGTTGATGGATCAACTTACCTAATATTACTGCAAACAGATACTTACAACAAAGAAATTCCTGCCAGGCATATAAAAACAGGTGATTACAAAAAGGCTCAGATCGTTCTTGCCAACTGTGCTGCCCCTATCAGACCTGCATCATCACCCAGGCTGGCCTTCAATATGGTGACATTCTGACCCATCTGGGGAAAGCTTCTGCTGCTGATCTCTTTTTGGATTGCAGGGGCAAACAGATGAAAAGAGGCCGACACACCACCGCCAATTACAATTGCATCCAGGTTCAGTGTATTGGCCAGCCCTGCCAGCCCAAGTCCCAACCAATAGCCCAATTTATTAAATGCAGCCATAGCATACTGCTCACCGGACTCTGCCATTCTGGACAGCTCCTCCGGCGATCTGCCGCCACCAAAGCGGCTCAGGGCAGGAGCAGAAGCGTATTGCTCAAGGCAGCCACGATTACCACAGGGGCAATGCCTGCCATCATGTTTAACCGTAAAGTGACCAAACTCTGCTGCAAATCCCTGACTTCCGCTCCAGAGCCTGCCATCCAGAATCAGTCCGCTTCCAAGACCAGTACCAAGGGTGATTACCACCAAAGACCGAAAGCCCCTGCCAGCACCATACTCAGCCTCACCAAGGGCGATCAGGTTGGCATCATTGCCGGCAACCACCGGCAATTTCAGCTCCTGCGAAAGATTACGGGCTGGATTAACCCCTTCCAGTACCTTAAGGTTGACAGAGGTGTGGATAGTTCCATCACTACCGATCAGACCAGGAATCCCCAGCCCGACCCCCTGCACCTTCAATCCGATTGCGGCAGCCTGGTTGATCAGGGCGATGATCTCTGTTTTTAAGCGAGACTGAAAAACAGCAGCACCATCTGAAATGGCTGTCTTGATTCTGAAACCTGTAAGGATCTCCCCTGTCGGCCCCAGCAGGGCACCCCGCAGATTGGTACCGCCAATATCCACCCCTATCCAGGCTGGCATTGCATCTGCTTTATATGATATTGGTACTGACATAAACTCCCCCTGTTTCAGAATATGGAGATTAGCTTAAAACAGCTTTTGTTTCCATAAAATCTGAGACAATATAAAGCAGCTTCAACAATAAAAAAGACTGACAATCCCCTGAAAATGCCCTCAGGCAGGCCGATGTTAAGGCAAAGGTCACAAGATGGCACGGAAATAACATAGTCAGGCTGCCAAACAGGTAACGGATACCTGAATAAACGGCCTCTGCAACAAACTCCTTAAAGCTTGTTTAACCTTGACAGTATACACTAAAGGAGAATATATCTCTTTAGTCTCAGTAAACGTATTCAGGCAGTAATCGCCACAAATCAACCACTTTTTTAACAACAATAAAAAACGGAGGTATGACCAACAATGGCAAAATTCAAAAACTCTCTGGAATATCACTCCACAGGCCGTAAAGGCAAAATCGAAGTAATCTCCACCAAGCCATGCCAGACTGCTGAGGATCTGTCACTGGCCTATTCACCAGGGGTGGCCGAGCCATGTCTTGCGATCCAGAAAAACCCGGATGATGCCTACAAATACACCGCCAAGGGCAACCTGGTGGCAGTGGTTTCCAACGGCACCGCCGTGCTTGGCCTTGGTAACCTGGGGGCATTGGCAGGTAAACCGGTGATGGAGGGGAAAGGGATTCTCTTCAAACGCTTTGCCGATGTGGATGTCTTTGATATTGAGCTGAACACAGAAGATCCAGATGAGATTATCAAAGCCTGTCAACTGCTGGAACCGACCTTTGGCGGAATCAACCTGGAGGACATTAAGGCTCCTGAATGTTTTTATATTGAGGAAGAGCTTAAAAAGACCATGAATATTCCGGTTTTCCATGATGACCAGCATGGTACAGCCATTATATCCGCCGCTGCCCTGATCAACGCCCTGGAGCTGGTGGGCAAAAAGATTGAAAATATCCGCATGGTGGTTAACGGAGCCGGTGCTTCGGCCAACTCCTGTGCCAAGCTGGCCATGGCCCTTGGTGTCAGAAAAGAAAACCTGCTGATGTGCGACACCAAAGGGGTGATCTACAAAGGCCGTAAAGAAGGGATGAACAAGTACAAAGAGCTGTTTGCAGCAGAAACCGGTCTGCGTACCCTGGAAGAGGCTGCCAAAGGTGCTGATGTACTGTTCGGCCTGTCTGTCAAAGATGCCTTTACAGCGGATATGCTGCGTAGCATGGCCCCTAACCCTATTATCTTTGCCATGGCCAACCCTGATCCTGAAATCACCCCTGATACCGCTTTTGCTGTGCGAAGCGATGTAATCATGGCCACTGGCCGTTCTGATTACCCCAACCAGGTTAACAACGTGCTGGGCTTCCCATTCATATTCCGTGGGGCACTGGATTCAAGGGCCACCAGTATTAATGAAGATATGAAACTGGCTGCGGTCAAAGCTCTGGCCAGTCTGGCCCGTGAAGAGGTGCCGGATTCCGTCAGCAAGGCCTATGGCAATGTAAAGTTTTCATTTGGCCGTGAGTATATCATCCCTAAACCGTTTGACCCCCGTGTACTTCTGCATGTGGCACCGGCGGTTGCCCAGGCTGCCATGGATTCCGGTGTGGCCCGTCAGCCGATTGAGGATATGGAAAAGTACATAGAACACCTTGAGGCCAGCCAGGGCCAGTCCAAGGAAATCATGCGTTATATCATCAACAAGGCCAAGACCGATCCCAAACGGATCGCCTTCCCTGAGGGTGATAATGAAAAGATCCTGCGGGCTGTCCAGATTCTGGTGGATGAAGGGATAGCAAAACCGATCCTGATTGGAAACAGCATCAAGATCAGGGACAAGATTGACGAAATGGGGCTTAACCTGGATGATATTCAGATTGTTGACACAGAACACTCCAGGTATTCCGATGCCTATGTCCAGGAGCTTTACCGCCTGCGGCAACGCAAGGGGATTACAGAAAGTGAAGCAGGCCGGATTATCCGCCGTAAATCACGTAACCATTTTGGTGCCATGATGGTCAGGATGGGCGATGCCGATGCAATGGTTTCCGGCATTGATACCCACTACCCTGACACCATCCGCCCGGCCCTTGAAGTGGTGGGCAAACGTCCCCACCTCTCATCTGTTAACGGTATGTATATGATGGTCTTTAAAAGCGGTGTCTACTTTATGGCGGATACCACCGTTGAGATTGACCCCACCGCCGAGGGGCTGGCAGAAACCGCCCTGCTGGCATCGGAATATGTCAAGGTGTTTGATATAGAGCCACGGGTGGCAATGCTGTCTTTCTCCAACTTCGGCTCTGTCCGCCACCCCCAGTCAGACAAGGTTCGCAAGGCAGTGGAGATTGTAAAACAACGTGATCCTGATCTGGTGATTGATGGCGAGATGCAGGCTGATACAGCAGTGGTTCAGGAGCAGTTGAATTATTTCAACTTCTCCAAGCTGAAGCAGCCAGCCAACATTCTGATCTTCCCTGATCTCAACTCCGGTAACATCGCTTACAAGCTGTTGGCACGCCTGGGCGGTGCAGAGGCAATCGGCCCAATCCTGATGGGAATGGAAAAACCGGTACATGTTCTGCAACGGGGTGATGGTGTAAATGATATTGTTAACATGGCTGCCATTGCAGTTGTTGATGCACAGCAGGAACACCACTGTAGCGGACTGCCAGAAGACTAATCCAATTCCATATCAAAGCGTCTTCTTCGTTGGCTCGTCATCGGCTCCTCAACGTACTGCGT
>CAZRKG010000114.1:0-5995 GCA_964600635.1 uncultured Geobacter sp.
TTATTCAGATTCATATGTTACTCCAATTCCAGATCAAAGATGGATTCAAGGCGGCGAGGAGATCGGCGACGAAGGCGTACACACAGTACATTGAGGAGACGATGACGAGCCAACGAAGAAGACGCTTTGATATGGAAGTGGAATTACTCCGCCAGTGGTAATTGTAGCACAAAGCTGCTCCCCTGTCCTTGCCCTTTACTTTCAGCCCAGACCCTGCCGCCACAACCCTCCACAACCGACTGCACGATGTACAGGCCGAGGCCGGTTCCCCTGACTCTCTCTCCGGGGGTGTTGATACGGTAGTAGCGGTGGAAAATCCGCTTCAGTTCTGCCGGTTCCATACCCAGCCCGTGGTCTTTCAGTACAATCTCTGCCTTACGGTTATTCCGCCGCAGTAACAGTTCCAGCTCTGGCACTGCCGGACTGTACAGCACTGCATTTTCCAGCAGATTCCGCAGGGCAGTACCCAGCTCATCCGGTTCCACCGCCACCCTGATGCCCTGCTCTAAATTAACATCAAGCTTGCTGCCAGGGGGCAATCTATCGCGGTTTTCATCCAGATATTTCTGCAAAAAGGCCGACAGGTCAATCACCCGAAGTTCTGACTGTCTTCTGCGTTGTTCCAGCCTGGCAGCCAGCAGCAGGTTATCAATCTGTGAGTGCAGCCGCTTTGTATCATCCAGCATGGTATCCACAAAACTGTCCATCCGTTCTGGCGATGGGTGGCGAAGCCGGATGGTTTCAAGGTGAAGCTGGATCGAAGCCAGGGGCGATTTCAGCTCATGGGTCACTTGGGTGATAAATTCACGCTGCTGCTGGTACAGGCTGGATTGCCGCCGCCAGAAGATGAACAAGGCGTAAACCCCCACCAGAATTGCTGACAGCAACATAAGACCATTGAAAAGTGGTGCCCAGCCCTCGGCCTTTGACAGCAGTTCAGGGCTGTAACGGGCAGCCAGTTCTTGCCACTGGCGGTTACGGCCCACAAACCAACTAACCCAGAACACCACCACCACCACCCAGACTACCTGAATGGCCACCAGTGCAATGACAGGGTTTATAATCCGTCTGATCAGTTTCATATTACTTTACCGGTTGAATTTGTAACGTTGTTCTGTTATAAACCAACGCCGTTGCATCAGAACTTACAACAACAAAAAAACCAAGGACATTCCATGGCCACCTACGATTTTACACGCCTTAAAAGACTTTCCACCATCTACACCGTTGTACAGATCTGTATGCTTGGGCTGCTGTTATATATGTCCTACAACTTTATGCTGCAATTTGCCAAGTATGCCCTGCATGGTTATTTCATCAGAAGCCTTGGCTTTGCCGTTGCCATCCAGATGCTGTTTTTGTTTCCTGCCTGGTGGCTGGCTGGCCGTGATGTTCAGGTGGAGATAGAGGGCTGTTTAGTCGGTATTACCGATGAACAGTTGCTGGCCCTGCGTCGCAGAAGGCTGCTTAGTGACATCTGGAAGCTGGCTGCCATCAGTGCCTTTGTGGTCTTTGTGGCCCTGGCCCCTGGTGCTGAAAAGGACCGTGCCCTCTCCTTTGTTCTGGCAGTGGCCTATTTTGCCTTCCTGCTGGTCTCCATCACCTATTTCCAGTGCTTTAACTATATTGCCAAGAAACGGCGTAAAGTCCTGTCCTGATCTGACCTTACTCCAATACAATATCAAAGATGGATTCAAGGCGGCGAGGAGATCAGCGACGAAGGCGTACACGAAGTACGTTGAGGAGCCGATGACGAGCCAACGAAGAAGACGCTTTGATATGGAATTGGCCTTACTCTCTATAAAAAAGCTCCATTTTTTTGAGTACATCCTCCAGCGGTGCCATAGTCTGGCATTCTAAGGGTAATGATTTCCTGAAGCGTGGGCCATAGTTTTTTGTGACCATCCTGCTATCAAGAATAAGTACAGCACCTCTGTCATTTCTGCTGCGGATCAGGCGGCCAAACCCCTGACGCAACTTGAGAACCGCCTGGGGGATTGACATCTCGCGGAACGGATCACCACCATCGGCCTTGATCTGCTCAGAACGGGCCTGCTGGATCGGCTCTGTCGGCACCTGAAACGGCAGACGGGCGATCACCACCAGCCGTAGTGCATCCCCCTGCACATCCACCCCCTCCCAGAAGGAATCTGTACCAAACAGCACACCATGACTGCTTTTACGAAACCGGCTTAACAGGGCATGTCGGCTGCCCCCTGCTTCTCCCTGTCGCATCAGTTCAAAGCCTTGCAGCTCCAGACTGTCTCTTGTGGCTTCAAACACCTGCCTTAGCAGGTCATAGGATGTAAACAGTATAAAAGCCCCGCCACGGGAGATACTGACCACCCGCTGAACCGCCTCAATTATGGCTGGCAGATAATCCCTGCTGGTTGGTTCCGGCAGATCAGCAGGCACAGCCACCAGTGCCTGGCTGGCAAAATCAAATGAAGAGGGCAAAAGAAGTTGCAGTAACCGCTCCTGATCCAGCAGGTCAAGCCCTGTCCGGCGGGCCAGATAGCTGAAACTTTCACCTACTGTGAGGGTAGCGGAAGTCAGAATCACTGTATCAAGGGGATCAAACAGGCTGCTTTTGATCGCCTCTGCCACCTCCAGCGGTGCAATGCAGATACTGGCCTGGCTGCCACGCCCTGTCTGCCGCACCTCCAGCCAGCGACAGGTCATGGGATCATCACCACAGAACCAGCTTAGATCATGGATCACTGCGGACATCCTCAGGGCAATTCCAGCGGTATCCGTTAAAAGCCCGTTCAGGCTTTGCAAAAGTGAATCCGGCATTCTGGCCGCCACCCGATCCATTGCACCCAGACCATCTACCAGATCCTGAAGTTGAAGTTTGAGTGCTTCCAGCCTGCTGGTAAGGCTATGCCAGAAAGGGGTGGACTGCACAGCAGAGGTAATCCGCCGCTTCAGCTCGCCTCCCCGTTTGTCATCACCATGCAACAACTCTGTCTGCATATTCAGGGCCAGCCAGTCCATATCCTGATCAATCTGGCCAGCAAGCTTGCTGACCAACGGCAGCAGCAAAGATTCCACCAGTGCTGAAAACTCCTGATACAGCCCGTCCTGCTCCTCTGGCAACCCCTTGGCAACCTTGTTGTTCAGCACTGTAAGCAGTCCGGCTCGCTTGCCGGAAGGTGCCAGACGGGAAAGCTGCTTTAAAAGCCCGGCACGGCTGATCCGTACAGAAAGGGCGTTGGTGGCAGCATCCTCCAGATGGTGGGCCTCATCCAGAATCAGATGTTTGAATGGGGGTAAAATGGCGGTGCTGTCATAGCCACTGTCACTACGCAATGCAATATCTGCCATCAACAGGGCATGGTTCACCACCAGCAGTTGGGCAGAGGCTGCATCGCGACGGGCCTTGTAAAAAAAGCAATGGTTAAACTGGCTGCAACGGGAGCGGGTACATTGATCCCCCTCGCAACGCAGATCATCCCAGACATCCCTGGTTGGCTGAAAGGAAAGTGTGCTGAGGCAGCCGCTGTTGGTGGAGTTACGCCAGGCCATGATCGCCTGTAGCTCTTCGCTGGCACTATCCGGGAAGAGTGTTGGTTCATCCTGAACCGCCTCCAGCTTCCGCAGGCAGAGATAATTACCACGCCCTTTTACCAGACAGACGCTGAACTCCCTGGCTGACTGGCGTTGCAGCAGCGGAATATCCTTTTTAATCAACTGTTCCTGAAGGTTGATGGTGTTGGTGGATATAACCACCTTCTGGTCGTTTTTAATGGCCCATAAAAGGGCCGGCACCAGATAGGCCAGGGATTTACCAGTGCCGGTTCCGGCCTCAATCACAGCCACTTTACGATTATTAAAGGCATTGGTTACAGCCAGGGCCATCTGCAACTGCTCATCCCTCTGCTCAAAACCTTTCAACTGCCTGGAGAGCATCCCGCTGGATTTGAACAGCCGCTCCACCTCACCAGTGTCAATCGGTTCTGCCGTACTGGCCCGATGGGGCACCACCACCAGATAACAATCACTGCACTGGTTGTTGATAATTCCAAAACCGATGCCGTTATTACCGCAGACAGAGGCCAGATCAAGATCCGCGTCGGATGGTGTCAGATCACCGGAAGGATGGTTGTGCAGCACCATCTGGCCGTGGCTGGCCCGTGAAAGCAGAGCAGGTACAGCCTTGCGGTTGCCCCGTGCCAACGCCTGGGCAGAAAGAACCAGGCCGCTGTCATCCAGATCAGCAACAAAGAAAACCTCATTGCCATTGGCCTGTTCTATCTCGTAGCAGATCAGCCTGCCAGCATCAGGGTTGAATCTGATCTGCATATCAGGCGGACTCTTCCCACTGCTGGTACAACTCACCCAGTCTGGCATTCAGATCCGTATGCTGTTCACCTGCCTGCTGGCCACGTTCAGGATCATCAAAAAAACCAGCCTGATTCATCTCTGTTTCCAGCTCTGCAAGCTGTTGCTCCACGGCTGCAATCTCGTCCTCCAGTGCTTTATGACGCTTCTCACGGGCCTGTTCTTCCCGCCTGATCCGCTTCTGCTCGTCCCGTGAAACATGCCCGGGCTTTTCCGGCACGCTTTCCACAGCCGGAACCTTCAAGCTGTTTTCAGGCTGGCTCTGTGTATGCTGCCCTTTCTTCTCCAGATAATATTCATAATTACCATAGTAGCTGGTCAGGCTGCCTGCCTCCACCTCCACCACCCTGGTAGCCAGGTTGTTGACAAAGTAACGGTCGTGGGAAACAAAAACCACCGTACCATCAAAACCTTTCAAAGCATCCAGCAAAACCTCCTTACTGAACAGATCCAGATGGTTAGTCGGTTCATCCATCAGCAGCAGGTTTGATGGCCGCAGCAGCATTTTAGCCAGTGCCAGACGGTTACGTTCTCCGCCGGAAAGCACCCCCACCTTTTTGTGAATGTCATCACCTGAAAAGAGAAAGGCCCCCAGAATATCCCGCAGTCTGGGTACCATATCATAGGGACAATCAGCATAAAGTTCTTCATAGGCTGTCCGTTTCGAGTCAAGCACATTGGCCTGATCCTGGGCAAAATAATCCTGCACCACATTATGCCCTACGGTCAGACTGCCTGACTGGTACTCACCGCCGGCCAGAACTGCCATCAGGGTGGATTTACCAGCTCCGTTATGCCCCACCAGGGCGATCCGCTCTCCCTTTTCTACTGTCAGGTCGATCTGATTGAGTACCAGCTTACTGCCATAGCTGCGGGAAAGCCCCTGTAACTCCAGCACAACACGGCCACTTTTAGGTGCTGGCGGAAACCTGAACTGGATCTTCTTACGTTCTGGCGGCAGCGTAATCCGCTCGATCTTTTCAAGCTGCTTTACACGGGACTGCACCAGTGAGGCTCGGCTGGCCTGAAAACGGAAACGGCGGATGAAATCCTCTGCCTTTTCAATATCCTCATCCTGACGTTGTTTGGCCTGACGCAGGGCAGCAACCCGCTCTTCACGCTGAATCAGGTAGCTGGAATAGGAACAGTGGTAATCTGTGATGGTCTGGTTCCAGACCTCGATAATGCGGGAACAGACCTGATCCATGAAAAAACGGTCATGGGAAACCAGAATCACCGAACCAGGATAACTGCAAAGGTACTGTTCCAGCCAGTTGCGGGCCTCAAGATCCAGATGGTTGGTCGGTTCATCCAATAGCAGGACATCCGGTTTTTGCAGTAACAGCCGTGCCAGGGCGATCCGCATCTGCCAGCCACCGGAAAACTGTCCGCAATCCTTCTGCCAGTCAGACTGTTGAAAACCAAGCCCCCCTAACACCGTGCCGATCTCGGCTTCCATGCTGTAACCACCCAGGTGACGGAACTGGTCCTGAAGCTCACCATAACGATGCAGAAGAAAATCCACCGCAGTTGTAGCAGCTTCACCAGCATTGTCTGGCGGGGTTGTACTTTCTGACTTCACCTGACCTTGCTGCTCCAGCTCCACTGCCAGACGATGCAGCTCTACCTCCAGATCAATCAGGTGGGACAG
>CAZRKG010000115.1:0-3172 GCA_964600635.1 uncultured Geobacter sp.
CCTTTGTTCTGGAAGGGGTTGTATCCCAGATTCTGGTGCCGAAAATTGGTGGTGGCAGGGTAATGGCATTGGAGGTTATGGTGCCTAATGCCGCAATCAGAAACCTGATCAGGGAAGACAAGGTGCATCAGATATATTCCCAGATGCAGGTGGGTCAGGAAAAGTTTGGAATGCAGACCATGAACCAGTCACTGTATATGCTGCTTGCCAGAAGACAGATTACAATGGATGATGCAATTTCACGATCTTCAGATACAGCCGAACTGATGCAGATGATCAATAATCCGGCTGCATCCTTACGTCATGCACCGCCACGTCGTTCTTGATTTTACTTCCCGTTTTCTGTAAAGGGGAAAGGTCGTTATTCCAGGCAGCAGGAGGAGTTGAGATATGCCGGTTTTCTCATGGCAGGGTAAAACCAGAGCCGGAACAGTGCAAAAAGGGGTTACAGAGGCACCGGATGCTGCTTCGGTAGAGTCCCAGCTTAAAAAAGCCGGTCTGGTAAATATATCTGTCAAGGCTAAGTCCAAGGGGATTGAAATCAAGTTGCCCAGTTTTGGGGGCGGCAAGGTGGAAACCAAAGATCTTGTGATCTTTACCCGTCAGTTTGCCACCATGATTGACTCTGGCCTGCCACTTGTACAGTGTCTCGATATTCTGTCTTCCCAGCAGGAAAAACCTGGCTTCAAAAAGATTCTGCAACAGGTCAAGGAAAGTGTAGAAAGCGGCTCCACCTTTGCCGATGCCCTGGGCAAACATCCCAAAGCCTTTGATCAACTGTATGTTAACCTGGTTGCTGCCGGTGAAGTAGGCGGTATTCTGGATACAATTCTGAACCGTCTGGCAGCCTATATGGAAAAGGCGATGAAGCTTCAGAAGCAGATCAAGGGTGCCATGGTTTATCCCACCACGATTATGGCCATTGCTGTGATTGTGGTTGGTGTGATTCTGGTGTTTGTTATTCCCACCTTTGCCAGCATGTTTGAGGATTTTGGGGGGGAGTTGCCAGGACCCACCAAGTTTGTAATTGGCCTGTCAAACTTTCTGCTTAAATACATTATAGTTATTATTCTGGCAATTTTTTCTGTGATTACAGCTATTAAAAAGTATTACAATACGGTATCAGGCCGTAAAAGAATAGATTCAATGCTTCTGAAGGCACCGATTGCAGGACCGCTGATCAGAAAGGTTGCAGTGGCCAAGTTTACCCGCACCCTGGGTACAATGGTAAGTTCTGGTGTACCGATTATGGACGGCCTGGAGATTGTTGCCAAAACAGCTGGCAACAAGATTGTGGAAGAGGGGATTTACAGCGTCAGGCAGGCAATTTCAGAAGGCCAGACAATGGCAGAGCCGTTACAGGCCAGCGGGATTTTCCCACCAATGGTGGTGCAGATGATTTCGGTTGGTGAGGCCACCGGTGCAATGGATACCATGCTGACCAAGATTGCTGACTTCTATGATGATGAGGTTGACGATGCTGTGGCAGCCATGACAGCCATGATGGAGCCGATGCTGATGGTCTTTCTGGGTACTACCGTGGGTGGTCTGGTAATTGCCATGTACCTGCCGATCTTTAAGCTGGCCGGAGCTGTTGGCGGTTAGCAGAACACCATAAAATCACGGCGGGGATTGTCATCATCCTGATTACCTGATACCTTTTAAGCCTGTCTTCCACCACTAGAAGGTCATGGGAGGGAAAGAAAGCTGTTTACCTTCCAAACGGATAATAAAAGATGAAGACTGCCAAGCGTCTGCATCTGTTTCTGATAGCCAGATTGATGGTGATTGCCATATTTCTGGCTTCAACCGTTGCTCTCAAACTGACCGACAGCCATGCCATTGGTGCTGTCCAGTTTAAAGGAATTGTCGAGTTATTGCTGACTTCGGCCTGCTTTTCCCTCATATCACTGGCAGCCTCCAGAAAACCCACCTGGCTGCAATCTGTCACCCGCCTTCAGACTGTCTGGGATATACTGTTTGTAACCGTGCTGTTAATGCTGACAGGCGGTATTTCCAGCCCCTATTCCTTCCTCTATTTACTGGCCATCATGAGTGCCGGAATGTTGCTGGATCGGCGGCAGGCTTTATATACCGCTGCACTTTGTACCATTTTGTACGGTGCAATGGTGGATATGCAGTACTATGACCTGCTGCAAAACCTGGGCCTTGATTCAGAAGCAGCTCGCCAGCGGGGTGATCTGGTACTGTTTTATACCATCTTCCTGCACCTGACCGGCTTCGTACTGGCGGCAATCATGGCCAGCCACCTGGCTGAACGGGTGCGGGTGTCTGAGGTAAACCTGGCAGAGCTGCAACAGTTGCACAGCACAGTTGTTAAGAATCTGGATAACGGACTGATGACCATCACACCGGATGGCATGATCAGGGTTTTTAACACCTATCTTGAACGGTTGACTGGCCAGAGCCAGCAGTTGGCCTATAACAGATCTGTAAATTCATTGTTTGAGCAACTTCCTTCACCAGCAGAGCTTTTAACCTCCAAATCAAAGGGAGAGTTTTATTACCCTGTTGATGGTGCTGAACCTCTGTTTATCGGTTATGTTGCCGTTCCCTTCAAAGGTGTAAAGGATGAGCTGTCCGGCCTGATTATTTCCATTAAAGACCTGACCATGATCAAACAGATGGAACAGGCCCTGAAACGGTCCGATCGTCTGGCAGCATTGGGGGAGCTTTCAGCACGTATGGCCCATGAGATCCGTAATCCCCTGGCGGCCATCAGCGGTTCTATCCAGATTCTGGCAGACCATGACAGCCCGAAGGGAAAGGAGTCGCTGTTGTTTGAGATCATCATGCGGGAATCGGATCGCTTAAATGACCTGATCACCGACTTTCTGTCCTATGCCAGACCAACACCGCCAAAGAAAGCACTGTTCAGTCTGTATCAGTTGGTGCAGGAGCTTGAAACCCTGCTGGCAGGTGATGAGCTGTTTGCAAAAATCAGACTGGTCTGTTCTGTGCCTTCAGACTTGATGCTGATGGCGGATCAGAGCCAGATTCAGCAGGTGCTTCTGAATCTGCTGCGGAATGCAGCCGATGCCATGCAGGTCAAGGGTGGTGAGATCAGCTTGACAGCAGAGTTGCAGAGTATACAAAATGGCAGCCTCTGGTCACGGTATAAAATGCTCAGTCTTAGTGTGGCAGATCAGGG
>CAZRKG010000115.1:3182-5910 GCA_964600635.1 uncultured Geobacter sp.
TGTTTGAACCGTTCTGGACCACTAAGCAGACCGGTTCTGGCCTGGGGCTTGCCACAGTGTACCGGATTATTGAGGCCCACGGTGGTACTATCAAGGTGGATTCAGATGCAGGGCAGGGTGCAGTTGTGACCATCCTGCTGCCCGTAGTTCAGGAGGCGATGATTGAACAGTAGAATCCTGGTGGTTGATGATGAGTTGAGCATGCGAGAGTTCATGTCAATCCTGCTGGAGCGGGAGGGCTGTCTGGTTGAAGAGGCACCGGATGTCAGTTCTGCCCTGAAACTGCTGGAAACATCTGAATTTGATCTGGTTATATCTGATGTACAGATGCCTGGCCAGAGCGGGGTAGAGTTACTGGAACATATCAAACAGAACAGGCCCGATACTGCTGTACTGCTGATAACCGCATTTTCAACCCCGGAACAGGCGGTGCAGGCCATGAAATTGGGGGCGATTGACTACCTTTCCAAGCCGTTTAAGGTGGAAGAGCTGAAGCTGCTGGTTAAAAATGCCATTGAAAAGCGAGACCTGAGACGGGAAAACCGGCAGTTGAAGGCCAGGGTAGCCACTGTGGAGGGCTACAGTGGTATTATTGGTGGCTCGCGTCGAATCCGTGAAGTATTTGATCTGCTTCAGAAACTGGCAGGGTCACAGGCTACGGTACTGATTACCGGTGAATCCGGTACAGGTAAAGAGCTGGCTGCCAGGGCTATCCATACCGGCAGCAGCCGCAATAATAAACCGTTTGTGGCGGTTAATTGCGGAGCAATCCCTGAAAGCCTGATCGAGAGCGAACTGTTTGGACATACCAAAGGGGCCTTTACCGGTTCTGTCGCAGATCGGGCCGGTCTGTTTGAACAGGCCAATGGTGGCAGCCTGTTTCTGGATGAAATCGGGGAGCTTCCCCTTACAATGCAGACCAGGCTGCTACGGGTGATTCAGGAGCGGGAAGTACGCAGGGTAGGCGGGACAACATCCAAAAAAATAGATGTCAGGCTGATTGCCGCAACCAATCGTGACCTGGCACAACAGGTTAAAGAGGGCAGTTTCAGGGAAGATCTTTACTACCGGATTAACGTATTGCAGGTTGTCATGCCGCCACTACGGGAGCGGGTAGAGGATATTCCCCAGCTTATACAGCATCTGGCTGAAAAACATGGCAGTAAAAATCTGGTGATTTCCGGCGATGCAATGAAGGCCTTAATGGCTTATGATTTTCCTGGCAATGTACGTGAGCTGGAAAACATTGTTGAACGTGCCCTGGTGCTGGATCAGAACTGCATAACAATGGAAAGCCTGCCACATCAGATGCTGGGTAATGCCAGACAGTTGGATTTGAGTTCAACTGTGGAGTTTCCCGATGATGGTATCAACCTGGAAGATTCCCTGGGGCAACTGGAGCAGCAGTATCTTTTAAGAGCCTTGGAAAAAGCAGGCGGAAACAAGACCCTGGCAGCAGAACTACTGGGGATGACTTTCCGTTCCTATCGGTATAAGCTGTCTAAATATGGCCTTGCCGGTGATGGCGATTAGCAGGCTTAATTCCACTTCCATATCAAAGTGTCTTCTTCGTTGGCTCATCATCGTCTTCTCAACGTACTACGTGTACGCCTTCGTCGCCGATCTCCTCGCCGCCTTGAATCCATCTTTGATCTGGAACTGGAATAACCAGGCATTGACACAAACTTAACTACTTAAGATCTAAACCCAGAAGGAAGCAATATGACCAAACAACAGTTCAGCCCCAGGGTGGTGCTGGTGACCGGCGGGGCTGGTTTCATCGGTTCCAACTTCATCAACCGCTTTATACCCCTTAACCCGCAATGCAGGGTTATAAACCTGGATTGCCTGACCTATGCCGGTAACCTGCAAAACCTGACCGCTGTTGAGAAAAACTCCAACTATCACTTTGTGAAAGGTGATATTGGCGATACTGCCCTGGTTGCCTCTATTCTGGCAGAAGAACGGGTTGATGCGGTGATTCATTTTGCGGCGGAATCCCATGTGGACCGCTCCATCAGCGGGCCGGAGATCTTCATCCGCACCAATGTACTGGGTACCCAGGTGCTGCTGGAGGAGAGCCGCAAACACTGGCAGTCTGATAAAGTGGCAGATTTCCGCTATTACCAGATTTCCACTGACGAGGTTTACGGCAGCCTGGGGGATACAGGTTACTTTACGGAGGATACGCCGCTGGCCGCCAACTCACCCTATTCAGCCAGTAAGGCTGGTGCTGACCTGCTGGTGCGGGCCTACCATGAAACATTTGGGATGCCCACCATCATCTCCCGCTGCTCCAACAACTATGGCCCGTTTCATTTCCCTGAAAAGCTGATTCCGCTTTTGATTGCCAACATTATTGCCAAACGTCCTCTGCCGGTCTATGGCGATGGCAGCAATGTGCGGGACTGGCTCCATGTTAATGACCACGCCACTGCCATTGAGTGCATCCTGAAAAACGCTGCACCAGGTTCGGTCTACAACATTGGTGGTAATAATGAGTGGCAGAACATCAACATTGTCAATCTGGTCTGCGATCTGCTGGATACCAGACTGGGACGTGAACCTGGCACTAACCGGCAGTTAATCACCTTTGTCAAGGATCGTCTGGGCCATGACAAGCGCTATGCAATAGATGCCACTAAACTTAAAACAGAGCTGGACTGGTCTCCATCCTACACCTTTGAAATCGGCATTGAAGAGACCATAGACTGGTACCTGGCTAACC
>CAZRKG010000116.1:0-5851 GCA_964600635.1 uncultured Geobacter sp.
GTTGACTTGAATAACAGTATCTACCAAAGGTTTTATAGATTTGTGAAGATTCGTGTCAATTCGTGGCTGAAAATCATAAACCGCCGATTAACACCGATAAACGCCGATAGCGTAGGATAAATATAGTAGGGGCAGACCGATGTGTCTGCCCTTGTGACATTTTGGGTGAATCAAATGAAAAAGGGCGAACACGCCGGTTCGCCCCTACAGATTTTAAGACGTTCTCTTTGTCCTCTGTGCCCCTGTGTTTTATATTACTTGTTTCGTGAGATTCGTGCAATTCGTGGCAGAAAAACTATGCTATGGACTCCAACCCCTTTTCACGTGCCAGATTAAGCAACTTTAGTGCTGGCCCGGCAGGACTTTTCTCTCCACGTTCCCACTTGGAAATTATACCGGTTGATACATTAAGATATGATGCAAACACCGCCTGGCTAACCCCGGCATGATGACGTAAATCGGTTATTTCTTCTGGTGATAAAGGGTCAACCTGGGTCAGACAGTTTTTATCAAACTGCCGCATTGTTTTTTGTGAAATCAGACCAAGCTCATGCAGATCATTGGCTGCTTCGTGGATACATCCATCCAGATCACTACGGTAAATCTTTAATGTTCTGTTTTTATCTGCCTTCATTTTGCACCTCTATAAGTTTACCGGCGTTAATGGCTAGTGTTATTTCGCTATCACTAAGGCTGTTGTATGTTTTTGCCAGAAGTTTCAGATTTTCCAATGTTTTAGAATCAATATTCTCGGTTGTGTTTTTTGGAAAGGCATACAGAAAAACAGCCCTGTGCTTTAGCTTGTAAACAATCAAAGTTCTGAAACCGCCACTTTTACCTGCACCGTCACGTGCCAGCCGCTTTTTGATGATTCCGGCACCAAGTCTTGCATCAACCAAACCATCATTAACCTCTTGAATTACCTGTATAAGTTTAGCGTCAGATATGTTGTGGTCTCGGCAAAACAGATCAAACCTGATGGTTTTCAGAATTTGCATTTGTACCTCTTTTATTGGTCAAACTGTAGTTCCTGGTGCTATGTTTAGCACAACCTGAAAAACATCACAAACATTAAAAAGGTTTTCTCTGTGTCCTCTGTGCCCCTGTGTGTTATCCCTGGTTTTCTCGGCGTTTATCTGTGTTAATCGGCGGTTAATACCTTTGGCATCCTGCAATCAGAAGTAGGGGCTAACCTGTGTGTTCGCCCCAATATGCAACAATATCATAAGGGCAGACACATCGGTCTGCCCCTACAAAATCGCAAAAAGATTTTCTCTGTGTTAATCGGCGGTTAATGCTTTTTTGTGCAGATTCATATAAAATAGCAACTTAAAACCAACCAAGAGAATCCAAATATGAAACTGCTGCACACATCAGACTGGCATCTGGGCAAAAGCCTGTATGGTCGCAAACGCTATCACGAGTTTGAGGCTTTTCTTAACTGGCTGCTGGAGACAATCAAGCTCCACCAGGTTGATTGCCTGCTGGTGGCTGGTGATGTTTTTGATACCGCCACGCCCGGCAACCGTTCCCAAGAGCTGTACTACCGTTTTTTATGTCAGGTTGCTGCTTCCTGCTGCCGCCATCTGGTGGTGGTGGCTGGCAACCACGATTCAGCTTCCTTTATTAACGCCCCCCGTGAGCTGCTTAAATCCCTTAATATCCACGTTGTTGGTGCCATTACAGATGATATTGCCGATGAACTGCTGGTGTTGTCCGACAGAGCAGGTCAGCCAGAGCTGATTGTCTGTGCAGTACCGTTTTTGCGGGACAGGGATATTCGCATTTCTGAGGCCGGCGAATCCTTTGAGGATAAGGAACAGAAGATGTTGGAGGGAATCCGTAATCATTACCAGCAGATAGCAGAGCTTGCAATGCAGCAACAGCAGGCCCTGGGGGGCAATCTGCCCATAGTGGCTACCGGGCATCTTTTTACCAGCGGCGGCCAGACCATTGATGGCGATGGTGTCCGCTCGCTGTATGTTGGCAGTCTGGCCCAGGTTTCGGCTGCCACATTCAGCAACAGTTTTGATTACGTTGCCCTTGGCCACCTGCATATCCCCCAGCTTGTGGCTGGTTCAGAGACCATTCGATACAGCGGCTCACCCTTGCCGATCGGTTTTGGGGAGGCCAGGCAGCAGAAGCAGGTCTGTCTGGTGGAGTTTGATGGCAGGCAGGCCGTTGTTACCCCTGTCAGTGTGCCGGTATTTCAGCAACTGGAGCAGATCAAGGGGGATTGGGATCAGATCAGCAGCCGGATTATGGAGCTTGTCGAAGATAAGTCCAATGCCTGGCTTGAGGTGGATTATACAGGGGCAGAGCTGATGGGTGATCTGCGGCAACGGTTGGAGCAACTGGTTGAAGGCACAGGGCTGGAGCTGTTGCGGATAAAAAACAACCGGATTATGAATCTGGCCCTGTGTCAAAGCCAGACCGAGGAGAATCTTGGCGACCTGCAACCGGAGGAGGTATTTCTACGTTGCATGGCTGCCCGTCAGGTGCCGGATGATCAGCAAAAGGAGCTGCTGCTGACCTATCAGGAGCTGCTTAATAGTCTTTATACCGTTGAAGATCAGGTGGTTGCACCATGAGGATAGAGCAGATCTGTTTTGAGAATTTGAATTCTCTGGTGGGCAAGTGGGCGATTGATCTGACTGATCCGGCTTTTCTGGCGGATGGTATCTTTGCCATTACCGGCCCCACCGGTGCAGGTAAAACCACCATTCTGGATGCGATCTGCCTGGCACTGTATGGCCGGACACCACGCCTTAGCAGGGTTAATCAGTCCTTTAATGAGATTATGTCCCGCCAGACCGGAGACTGTTTTGCAGAGGTGACTTTTCTTACCCAGGCTGGCCGCTTTCGCTGTAACTGGAGCCAGCATAAAGCCAGAAAACGGTTTGATGGTGCCTTGCAACCCCCTAAACATGAGCTTGCCAATGCTGATACAGGGCAGATTATTGCTGCCAGCATCAGCACCGTTGCCAGTCAGATAGAGACCATCACCGGCATGGATTTTAACCGCTTTACCAGATCAATGTTATTGGCACAGGGCGGTTTTGCGGCTTTTTTGCAGGCTGCCAGTGATGAACGGGCACCGATTCTGGAGCAGATTACCGGTACTGAAATCTACAGTCAGATCTCCATTATGGCCCATGAGCAACAGCGTAAAGAGCAGGAGAAACTAAATCTGCTGAAGGCTGAAACAGACGGTATCAACCTGATCTCGGCTGATGAAGAAACAGCCATAAATCAGCAACTTACAGAGCTTAAACAGCAGGAGCAGGAGCTTAACAACAGGCTGACGGCGTTGAAAACCGGCATTGCCTGGCACCAGACAGTTACAAAATTAAGGCAGGAGCTGGCCTCCTTTGGGGTTGAAGCAACCAGACTGCAACAGGCAGAAGAGGAGTTTAAGCCAGAGCAGGTCAGGCTGTTTAAGGCACATCAGGCCGCCAGACTGGATGGGCTGTACGCCACCTTTAACAGCCTGCACAAGCAGCAGGCCGATGACCTTGCTGAACATGGCCGGGTAGCTGGCGAACAGCCGTTGAGACAGCCTTGCAGCAGCAGACCAGTCTGCATCAGACAGCGGAGCAACAAACAGCCAATGCCAGACAGGCGGTTACAGTGGCTGCCCCGTTGATTAAGCAGGTGCGTGGCCTTGATTTGCAGATTATGGAGCAGAGCCGGATGACCGGTGAGCTTGGCAGATCTTGCCAGCAGTATGGCAGTGAGATTGCCGCAGAGCAGCAAAGGCTGTTAAAGCTGCAAAATCAGCATGTTGAGATCAGCAGCAAACTGGCGGAATCTGAAAGCTATCTGGCAAAGAACAGTGCGGATCAGGGGCTGGCAACCGAACTGACCGGTATTGAGGAGCAGTTGCGGGGTTTTCAGGCTGTGCAGGCAGAGCTTGCCAGACAGCAGGCAGCCAGGGCAAAGGCCGATGCCAGGCTTAATGAGCTGGCCGGTCTGCTGGCAAGGCAGCAGAAAAGCGTGGCTGCTGGTCAACAGAAACTTACAACTGTCACCAGCCAGTTGGAGCAGTGCCAACAGGAGTTGCAGCAGTTGCTGGCAGGCCGACTGTTGCGTGAATACCGTGCAGAAAAGGACGGCCTGTTGCGGGAAATGGCCTTTATCAGCAGAATTGCCGAGCTGGAATCCCAACGTAGCAGGTTGCAGGATGGGCAGCCCTGCCCGCTTTGCGGTGCATTGGAACATCCCTTTGCTGTTGGCAATATTCCCCAGCCGGATGAGCATGAACGGCAGATTGCAAGGCTGGACAGGCTGATGGATCAGGCTGATAAGCTGGAAAACAGAATCGGAAAATATACAGATTTGCAGATGCAGACCAGAAATGAGCTGGTTGATGCAGAAAAGCAGCTTTATACAGTGGCAAGCGACCAGAAACAGGCTGAAGCAGCACAGGCCGAGCAGGAACAGGCCATAGTAAAACTGCTGCATGATCTGGGCGGACAACAACAGACAATCCTGAAAAAACTTTCATGCTTTGGTGTAGATAGTCTGGATAACATACTGGATTTATTATCTAAACTAAATAAGCGGCTTGCTGACTGGCAAAGTTATAGCAACACCTGCCAACTTCTGGAAAAACAGCTTGACCAGATTGTTGGTGATGGCAAGGCCATTGAAGCTGTAATCAACACCAAAACCAGAACGTTGCAGGAGAAACAGCAGCAACTGGAACAGCAGCAGAAAGCACTGGATCTCATCCAACAGGAACGTAGCAGGCTTTATCAGGATAAAGACCCTGATCAGGAGGAAGCACGGCTGGCTAAGGAGCTGCAACAGGCAGAACAGGCTGAAAAAAACAGCCGTGACCAGTTGCAGCAGTTATCACAGCAGTTGGCCGGTTTGCAGGCACGGATTGAGACCATTGCCGACCAGATGGAACGGAGAGGGCCGGAGCTGCAAAAGAAGGAACAGGAGCTGTTGGCAACAATACAGGCTGAGGGCTTTGTTGATCTGACGGAATTTGTTGCTGCCAGACTGCCTGCCAATGAAATCCAGCACTTACAGCAGAGGGCCAGGGAGCTGGAGCAGTTGCAGACAGAGCTGAAGGCCAGACAACAGAGCTGTGCAGAGCGGTTGGCAGCAGAGCAGGGCAGGGGGCTGACAGACAGCTCGGAAACAGAGCTGGAACAGGGGCTGGCCGAGGGCAATGAAGCCCTGACAGCGTTGCAGGCAATGGTTGCCGCCAAGACCCACAGGTTGAAGGAGAACAGCCTGGCAATGGAACGGTTCAGACAGCAGCAGGTTGTGGTTGAGGCCCAGCAGAAGGAGTTTGTCCGCTGGAACAACCTGCATACCCTGATCGGCTCCAGTGATGGCAAGAAGTTCCGTAACTTCGCCCAGGGGCTGACCTTTGAGATTATGGTGGGTCATGCCAATCAGCAACTACAGAAGATGACAGATCGCTACCTGCTGGTGCGGGATCTGGAGCAACCTTTAGAGCTGAATGTGCTGGACAGCTACCAGGCGGGGGAGATCCGCTCCACCAAAAACCTGTCTGGCGGTGAGGGTTTTATTGTCAGCCTGTCGCTGGCACTGGGGCTTTCGCAGATGGCCAGTAACAGGGTGAGGGTGGATTCACTTTTTCTGGATGAAGGCTTTGGCACCCTTGATGATGATGCTCTGGACACAGCCCTTGAGACCCTGGCCAGCCTGCAAGGGGATGGCAAGCTGATCGGCGTTATATCCCATGTGGCTGCCTTAAAGGAAAGGATAGGTGCCAGAATACAGGTTATACCCCGTTCTGGCGGGAAAAGCGTTCTGGATGGACCAGGTTGCATTTTTTTAGCCACGAATGAACACGAATTAGCACGAAAAA
>CAZRKG010000117.1:0-5832 GCA_964600635.1 uncultured Geobacter sp.
CTTTGATATGGAAGTGGAATTAGAAACGTGGCCCCATTGGCGACTTGCTGCCTATACCGCCGGATTTCTTTTTGCCTTTTTCAACCTGCTCCACAATTACCTGATCATCTTCTTTCAAGTTACCGGAGGTCAGTTCATAGGCAAAGGAGTCTGCCAGACCGGTACTGACAGGCACCTGAACAGGTTTGTTATCTTTAAGGATATACACCTTCTGCTTGTACTGACCTTGCTTGCTCTTGCCAGTGCCAGATATGGCAGGTTGCTTTCCGGTTTCGACAGAGGGGCGGAATCGCAGGGCTGCTGCCGGCAGTTTAAGGACATCATCTCTGCGGCCTGTTTCTATGGATACATTGGCGGTCATACCTGGTTTAAGGCTCAGGTCATGATTATCCACCTGTACCACCACCACGTAGGTGACTACATTCTGTTCTGTAATCGGTGCAGATCGAACCTGGGTCACTTTGCCATTGAAGCTGCGTTCTGAGTAGGCATCCACCGTAAAAGTGACAGCCTGATCTAAGGCAGCACGACTTATATCAGCCTCATCCACGCTGGTTTCAATCTGCATTCTGGTCAGGTCTCTGGCGATGGTGAACAGGGTGGGGGTCTGGAAAGAGGCCGCCACTGTCTGGCCCACATCAACATTACGGGAGATGACAATACCATCAACCGGTGAGCGGATAACAGAGTTCTTCAGATTGGTCTCAGCAAGCATCAGGCTGCCACGGTACTGAATCACGCTTGCCTCAGCAGCCTTGATACCAGCCTGGGCTGCATCATGGGCGGTCTGGGCCGCATCAAAATCACTCTGAGATACGATCCCTTCACTGATTAACTGTTTGTTACGATCCAGAGTTCGCCTGGCATCGGCCAATGTAACCTGTGCCTTTTGCAGGCTGGCCTGGGCATTCAGAAAATTACCCCTGGCCTGCTCCACCTGGGCCTGAAAAAGAGCAGGGTCAAGTTCGGCAATGACCTGATCCTGCCTGACAGTGGAGTTGTAATCCACATACAGCTTCTGGATTGTGCCTGAAACCTGGGAGCCAACCTCAACCGTGACAACCGGATTAACGGTGCCTGTGGCAGAGATGGTTGCTACGACACTGCCTTTTTCCAGGGGTAGGGTATTATAGGTTATCTGGGGGGCACGGCCCTTGAAATAGCCGATGGCCAGGCCGACCGCAATCAGTAGCAAAATGACGATAATTATGATTTTTTTCATAGTCCTGGCAGATTACGCATAAAAAAACCCCGTGTCAATAAACACGGGGTTTTGCTTGAATGGGCCTGTCCCTTCAGGTCATTTGACGGGGCAGGCTAGATTCGGCACCCTTCCTTACAGTGGGTAACCGGACGAATTCTGAAACGCTCAGTCCACATAGTCAGGTTCTCCTTTCTGCTAATCTCTACTGATTTAGTCAAAATATAGTTGCGGGTTTATCAAATGTCAACCTGCCAACTGTTTTTTTAATTGCGATCTGTTATTATCCCACCTGCTTGTTTTCGTATTCCATTGAATTGATCAGGGGGGAACAACCATGTCTTTTCGCACCATAGAGTGGCGGGATAATGCCGTAATTATGCTGGATCAGACCAGATTGCCGCTGGATGAGGTGTACCAGAGTTATTGTGACTACTCTTCAGTGGCGGAAGCGATCAGAGGGATGATCATCAGGGGTGCCCCGGCCATTGGTGTGGCAGCAGCAATGGGGATCGCCCTGGGTGCCAGAGAGATCATTGCCGATACCCATCAGTCATTTTACCAGCAACTGGATAATGTCTGTGATGTTATGGCCCGTACCCGCCCAACTGCCGTCAACCTGTTTTGGGCCATAGATAGGATGAAGCAGAAGGCCCAGGCAATGTCAGACCGTCCGTTGGATGAAATCCGTTCAGCCCTGCGGGATGAGGCCATTGCCATAGAAGCTGAAGACTTGCAGATCTGCAAGGAGATTGGTGCCAACGGTGCCGACCTGATACCGGCAGAAGCCACGGTACTGACCCATTGTAATGCCGGTGGACTGGCTACAGCAGGTTATGGTACTGCCCTGGGGGTGATCCGTGCAGCCCACCAGAACGGTAAAAACATCAAAGTCTTTGCCGATGAAACCAGACCCTGGTTGCAGGGGGCCAGGCTTACCACCTGGGAGCTGATGAAGGATAATATTCCGGTTACTCTGATCAGCGATAACATGGCCGGATATTTCATGGCCAAGGGTGAAATTACCTGCTGTGTTGTGGGGGCCGACCGGATTGCCGCCAATGGTGATACAGCCAACAAGATTGGTACCTACGGTGTGGCGGTGCTGGCTAAAGAACATAACATCCCCTTTTATGTTGCTGCCCCTGTATCCACGCTGGATCTTTCACTGGCAGATGGCATTATGATTCCGATTGAGGAGCGGCCCGCAAGCGAAGTGACCCATATCCGCAATCTGGCGATTGCACCGGAAGGGGTTGCAGTACGTAACCCTTCCTTTGATGTGACCCCTGCCAGATATATTACCGGCATTATCACAGAGCATGGTGTAGCCAGTGGTAACTACCAGAAAGAGCTGGCTGCACTGGCAGCCAGGGGGTAAGGATAATGTCTGGTCAACGGCTGGAGGACCGTTATGCCTGGATAATTGCCATTGATGATGAGCAGACCCGTGTACGGGAACTGTCCAGACTGCTGGAACAGGCCGGTTTCAGCTATGGCTCCCGCTCAGCCACAAACCTGCTGCTTTTAAGTGAGAAGATAGCCCCTAACAACCTGGTTAAAATCTCCCTTGCCAGTTTGCAGACCGCCTCGCCGGATATGGCACTGAACAGCTTTGAAAGACTGGTCGGTGCAATCAGTACGGATGAGCTGGAAATACTGCTTGCCAGCCGTCGTCGTCTGGGCCAGTGCCTGATTCTCTGCGGTGCCTCCCCCTTCCTGACCAACCTGATTTGCCGCAAACCTGACCACTTCAGCCGTCTTTTTATCAAAAATGAGCTGAAACAGTCCCGCAATGTCACAGAAATGCTGGTGCTGCTGGATCAGATGACATCAGATGATGCAGATCTGGCCGGTCTTATGAAAGGTCTGCGGCAGTTCAAGCAGTTTGAAATACTGCGGATCGCCACCAGGGATCTCTGCGGGCTGGCTGCACTGGAAGAAACAATGCTGGATCTGTCAGCCCTGGCAGAAGTCACCCTGCAAAAGGCGATTAATGTCTGTCATAACCTGCTGGTTAAAGAGCATGGTCAGCCGTTGAGGAACATGGAAGATGGCCATAGTCAGGCTGCCATGACCATCCTTGGGATGGGCAAGCTGGGGGGGCAGGAGCTGAACTTTTCCTCGGATATTGATCTGATCTACTTCTATGAAAGCGACCAGGGGGCGACCAGCGGTATTGATGATGGCCGTGGCAACAAAAAGGGGATTATATCTCTGCACAGCTTCTTCAACAAGCAGGCCGAACTGATTACAAAGGCCATGAATCAGGTCACTGAAGATGGATTTGTATTCAGGGTAGACCTTGGGCTGAGGCCGGAAGGTACTTCCGGTGATCTGGCGATTTCAGTCCGTTCAGCGGAAATCTACTATGAATCCTGGGGGCAGCCCTGGGAGCGGGCAGCCATGTTAAAGGCCCGTCCGGTGGCAGGTTCGCTGGAGCTTGGAAATAATCTGCTGACAGCTTTGACCCCATTCATCTATCGCCGGTATCTGGATTACACCCTGATTGAAGATATGAAGCTGATGAAGCAGAAGATTGATGCCTCACTGGCACGCAGTCGTGGTGGTGAGGTAAATCTGAAGCTAGGCCACGGCGGAATCCGTGAGATTGAATTTTTCATTCAGACCCTGCAACTGGTCTACTCTGGCAAACAGCCCCACCTGCGGGAGCGTAACTCACTGAAGGCATTGCAGTTACTTGCAAAGGCAAAACTTATCAGCGTAGAAGATTGCCAGAAACTGACCGATGCCTACTGTTTTCTGAGGACAGCAGAACACCGCATTCAGGTGGTGCAGGAGCGTCAGACCCATGACCTGCCCACGAAGCCGGATGAACAGTTGGCCCTTGCAAGACGTTGCGGTTTTCTGCGTGAGGATAGTCTGCCCCGTTTTCTTGCCGCCCTTGAAAACCACAGAAGCCATGTTGCCAGCCTGTTTGGCGGCCTGTTTCACAGTCAGGATGAGCAGTCCAGGGATGAAGTTGATCCAGAAATCATGTACCTGCTGGATAATAAGGCAGATTCTGACCTGGTTAAGGATATTCTGGAGGAAAGACAGCTTGAGGATGTTGAACGGGCCTATGAAAACCTGTCTGTTTTAAGAAACGGCCCTACAAAGGGGCATATGACCGAGCGTAACCGCCGTATCCACACCCGGATTACACCGCTTCTGTTGCAGGCAATGCTGGAGGCTCCTGACCCTGATATGGCACTGGCCCATGCCGAGCGATTTATCAGTGCGATTTCCGGCCGTCTGGCCTGCTATTCCCTGCTGGCTGAAAGCATGGAGGCGGTCAGATCTCTGGCAACCCTGTTTGGCACAACCACCTTCCTTTCCAAGATCCTGATCAGCCATCCTGAACAGTTGGAGGCCATGCTGACCCAGAGCTACCTGAATGGGCTTAAACCGCAACAGGTTATGCAGAAGGAGCTGGACAGCCTGCTGGATCTGGCACAGGATTTTGAAGAGCAGCTTGATCTGTTGCGGAGTTACCGCAATGAGGAGTTCTTGCGGATCGGCATGGGGGATATTAACGGTCATCTGACCCAGGGCTGTATTGCCATGCAGTTGACCGCCCTGGCAGAGGTCTGCCTTGGGGCAGCCTATCGCCTGGCCCTGTCAGAGCTGACCCGTTTTGGTCAGCCCCTTTGTCAGGTTGAAGGTCAATCTGTTATGGCTAATCTGGCTATCATAGGGATGGGCAAGCTGGGTGGCAGAGAACTTAACTACCACTCAGATCTGGATATAATCTTTATTTATGATTACCAGGGCCAGACCGATGGCAGCAAGCAGATCAGCAACCACGAATATTTTGCCAAGCTGGCCCAGAAGCTGATCATGGTTTTATCCACCACAACCAGGGAAGGGATTGTCTATAAACTGGACACCCGTCTGCGGCCCTCTGGCAATGCCGGCCCTCTGGTGACATCTCTGACAGCCTTTGAAAATTACCACCGTGAGGATGCCCAGATCTGGGAACGGCAGGCCCTGTCCAAGGCACGGGTAGTTTTTGGTGACAAGCAGCTTGCAGATAATATATCAGCCGCTCTGCAACAGGCTGTTTACGGAACAGGGCTGGATCATGCCGGACGGATGGAGATACACCGTCTGCGGATGCGGATGGAGCAGGAGATCGCCAAAGAAAAGCGGGGCAGCTACAATATTAAAACCGGACGTGGCGGTATGGTGGATGTGGAATTTATTGCCCAGTGCCTGCAACTAAGCCACGGGGTAAATCAGCCCTGCCTGCAACTGACTCGCACCATTGACCTGCTGATGAATGCCAGCAAGCTGGAGCTGCTTTCTGCCGAAGATGCCGATACTCTGATAAATGGGTACAAGTTCCTGCGGAAGCTGGAAAACCGGCTGCGGCTGATCCATGATCATTCCATCAATGATCTGTCCGGTGACCAGCGTTATCTGGACAAGCTGGCCAAGCGACTGGGCTATGATAACAAGCTTCGTCATCCAGGCCAGCAGTTGATGCAGGATTATGCTGCCACCACCGAAGGGGTCAGGGCTGTGTATGACCGGATTCTGGGTGGTTGAGTAATTCCAATTCCATATCAAAGCATCTTCTTCGTTGGTTCGTTATCGGCTCCTCAACGTACTACGTGTACGCCTTCGTC
>CAZRKG010000118.1:0-5497 GCA_964600635.1 uncultured Geobacter sp.
AAGAGTTAGTTTTACTCGGACAGGGTTCTTCTCCCTGCTGAGGGTGTCAATCATAGGGCTTGTTTATGCCATGTGCTTAATTAGTATGACTCCGCACAATCACGTGATTTCCTGGCCATAAGAAAACACATCCTCTTTCCGGTTCTGAAACCGGTTGTTTAAAAGCCGGTGTTTATGGTTGAAAGCCAGGCAGGTATTGGAAAAGGTTTAACGATGCTTAAATTGACAAGAATTATTATAATTGCGACTTATAGCCTGCTGGTATCAGCAGTTGGTATACAGGCAGCAACAACAGTTCAGAATGAGCCGGATAAAAAACTCTCTGGTGGTGGTTATAAGCCATTACAACCATTCAAAAAAAGGCCCTCCTTTCATCCCGATGCTGATAAGCTGGTAACAAATCCTAAACCTGGTTACAGGCAACCTGACCAGTACCATGTTGCCGGTGAAGACCATCAGTATATTCAGTTTGATGACTATTTTGTGCAGCCACAAAATAGCGGTGTCCTTGCCAGGAGCTGGGTTGATCTTGCCAGGATGGTTAACCCTGTTTCAGACAACACCAATGGCGAAGCTGAATTTATGAAGGTTCGGGATGGCAAGAGCTACTGGAGCCGTACCTACTGGCAGACCAGGCCGGCAGTTATGTCTGAACTGCGTTTGGGGCAGCAGGTGATAGTCTTTAATGACCAGTATCGTAACGGTGTTTATGAAGCACCGGACAGAAAGGAAAAAGCCAGAGGCGGCAGTTGGTTCATGGCCAGGGTTACAGATATGACCGACAGCTACAAAGGCTATATAATTGTATCTGGCAGTCATCGTGTCAGTCTTAAAAACCTGAGGGTTATAGTCAGGTAAATTACTAATTATTCTAATTTCAGATCAAAGATGGATTCAAGGCGGTGAGGAGATCGGCGACGAAGGCGTACACGAAGTACGTTGAGGAGCCGATAACGAGCCAACGAAGAAGACGCTTTGATATGGAATTGGAATTAAACGTATTCAACACTGTTGCAGGCTTTTAAAAGCCTACAGCAAACATCAAACCAGAAAGGTTAACAAGAACATGACAAAGGTAAAAAAAGGGGACAGGGTACGTATCAACTTCACAGGCAGGCTGGAGGACGGCACTCTGATTGAGAGTACCACCGAGGTTGAGAGCTGTTGCAGTGATGACAGTTGCACTGACGGCAGTTGTGATGATGGTGGCTGCGGAGAGCATGAATCCGGCCCGATGGAGCTGTTAATTGGCAATGATGATTTCTTCCCTGAGGTTGAAGAGGCTCTGATCGGCATGTCCCCTGGTGAGGTTAAGACAGTTGTGATCCCGGCTGAAAATGCCTTTGGTGCCTATGATGAAGATCTGGTTTTTCCTGTGGATCGTGATGAACTTCCAGAAGGGCTGGAGGTTGAAGTTGGCGATCAACTGGTTATGACCGATGATGACGATGAGGAAACTCCTGTTATTGTTACAGAAGTTGGCCCTGATTCCATAATGATGGATGCCAACCATCCACTTGCAGGGGAAGACCTGTATTATGAAGTTGAACTGGTGGAGATTGTTTAACGTAGCTTTAAGAAGTAACCATTAAGGGATGATTCACAATGAAACCTTTTGTAGGATTTAATACGCAACGCTCAAGCATCCATATCCGGCTGATTGCTGCAATTGTTGTGATGGTGGCAATAATCTGGCTGGGTAGTGCCTTGCGTCATACATTATCCTGCTTTTTGCTTTCATTTGTGATTGCATACCTGCTGGATCCATTGGTGGTCAGGTTGGAAAAGAGGCTCAAGCGTAACCAGGCCATCATCTTGCTGTACCTGGTTTTAACAGTGCTTTCTATTTTTAGTGCTACATTTATTCTGCCAAAACTGACCATGAACTGGGACGGTTTTCTGCGTGGTTTACCCCATCAGATGCAACAGGTCAGGACTGAGCTTCATAACTGGATGGATTCTTTACCAAATCAGTATGCCACGGACGAAATGGACTGGTTTCTGGATAACCTGCTGACCAATTTTAACCGGCTGATTGAAAAAGGTGGGGGCTGGGCCTATGGTTTTGCCACAAAAATGTTCTTCAACCTGTTTAACATTGTTCTGGCACCAATCCTGGTTTTCTTCATGCTCAGTTACAAGCAGAAGATCATTGAGACCTTCAAGATGTGGCTGCCTGTTTCCAGGCGTAGTCTGATCATCCAGATCGGTACAGAGATTGATCAAAGTGTTGGTGGTTATATCAAGGGGCAGATGATTGTTTCTACTGTGGTAACCATGGTGACCATACCAGCCCTGCTCTGGCTTGGGGTTCCCAATCCGTTTCTGTGCGGTATTCTGTCTGGTGCCTTCAGTATTCTGCCCTTTGTGGGTGTTATTCTGGCTATGGTGCCACCACTTGTACTTTCCTGGTTGACCTTTGGCAGTGGGGTTATGCTGGTGAAAATTTTTGCAGTTTATTGTGTCACCAACTTTTTTGAAGGTTATCTGCTCAAGCCGCTGGTGTTTAAAGAATCAATGAATCTTAACCCACTGCTGACAATCGTTATGGTGATGGCCCTTGGGGAACTACTTGGTTTCTGGGGTGTTTTACTGGCCCTGCCGATCACCGCTGCTATTCTGATCACATCCCAGCATTGGCTGAAGGGTGACTTTTCAGAACTGGAGAATGAACCATGAAGACTATTTCATTTCAGGTGACTGGCATGTCCTGTGTCAACTGCTCTGCCAGGGTGGAGCGGGAGATTAACAGCTTTCCAGGCGTAGAATCTGCAACTGTCAACTTTGCAGCAGCCCAGTTGACAGCCAGTTATGACGAGCAGATCACCAGCCCTGAAAAGATTATGGAGAAGGTGCAATCCCTTGGTTATGGTGTTGTCAGACCAGAACCTCCTGGTGAGTTGACCTTTGGTGTCAGTGGTCTGCACTGTGCCAACTGTGTTGCCAGGCTGGAGAAGACCCTGCTGGAACAGCCAGGTGTTACAACTGCTGTAGTCAACCTGGCAGCCTCAACAGGATTTGTACGCTTTGACCCTGCACAGCAGAACAAGGGAAGCATCTTCAGGGTTGTGCTGGATGCTGGCTACACCCCCCTGGAGCCGGAGCAGGGGGAAGAGGCTGAAGCCAGTGAACTGACCTCCCAGTGGCACTGGTTTCTGTTTGCACTGGTGCTTTCAATTCCGATCATGGCCACCATGACCATGCATCATAACCGTACCGTAGGCTGGATCAACCTTGTTTTAGCAACGGTGGTGCAGTTTACCGCTGGTCTGGCCTTTTACCGTGGTGCCTGGTCTGCCCTTAAAAGTAAAAGCAGTAATATGGATGTGCTGGTGGCACTTGGTACCACCGCTGCCTGGGGTTACTCCATGCTGGCCTTCTTTGGCCTGCTGGGGGACAGTAAAGATGTATTCTTTGAGACTTCGGCTTGGCTGATTACCTTCATCAGACTGGGTAAATATCTTGAAGCCCGTGCCAGGGGCAAGGCTGGCGAGGCCTTAAAAAAGCTGTTGCATCTTCAGGCGGACAAGGCCCGTCTGGTTACAGAAGAGGGGGAGAAGGAGGTACCGGCCTCTGTTATCCGTGTTGGTGATCTGGTGGCTGTCCGGCCTGGCGAGACCATACCGGTGGATGGTGAGGTGGTTGAGGGCAGCTCCAGTGTGGATGAGGCGATGGTAACCGGCGAATCCCTGCCAGTTGACAAACGTCTAGGTGACCATGTTACCGGTGCCACCATTAACAAAAATGGCCGTCTGGTGGTTAAGGCCACCAGAATCGGTGAGGAGACACTGTTATCCCAGATTGTGCGGATGGTGCGGGATGCCCAGGGTGACAAGGCACCGATCCAGCGTTTTGCCGATGCAGTCTCTGAATGGTTTGTTCCGTTGGTGGTGGGGCTTTCCATCATTACCTTTGTGGTCTGGTTTGTGGTTCTTAAATCCCCATTTCTGGTTGCCTTCAAATTTGCAGTGGCGGTGGTTGTAATCGCCTGCCCCTGTGCAATGGGACTGGCCACTCCGACCGCCATCATGGTGGGCAGTGGTGTTGCCCTGGCCCGTGGCATACTGGTTAAAAAAGGATCTGCCCTGGAGACCATTGCCGGTTTGCAGGTGCTGTTGATGGATAAAACCGGTACCATTACCAGTGGCAAACCTGCTCTTTCCAGCCTTGTAACCATGCCGGATGTTACAGAAAAGCAACTGCTGGAATACCTGGCCGCTGCCGAGCAGTCCTCAAGCCACCCGCTGGCTACGGCGGTTGTGTCCGGTGCAATTGAGAGGGGTGTCAAGCCAGGTGAAGTCAGTGACTTTAATGAACTGGAAGGGCATGGTGTTACCTGTGTCCTACAGGGAAGAAGAGTTGCAACCGGCAACCTGCGTTTAATGGAGCGTGAAGGTGCCGGTTTTGAGCGGTTGTCCGGGCAGGCAGCAGAGCTGGCTCAACATGGCAACTCACTGATTTACGTTGCCTGTGATGGCAAACCGATTGGGATTGCTGCCCTTAGCGACCAGATCAAGGACAGCTCCATACAGGCCGTTACCGAATTCAACCAGCTTGGTATCAAAACCGTCATGGTAACCGGAGACCATCAGGCAGTGGCAGCCAGCGTAGCCAGCCAGGTGGGCATAAAGGAATACGAGGCCCAGGTACTGCCTGGTCACAAGCAGGAGCTGGTTAAAAAATACCAGGATCAGGGGTTTAAGGTTGGCATGGTGGGGGATGGTATCAATGATGCCCCGGCTCTGGCAGCGGCTGATACCGGTATCGCCATTGGTGGTGGTACGGATGTGGCCAAGGAAACCGGCGATATTGTACTGATTAAGGATGACCTGATGGATGCGGTACGTGCCATCAAGGTTGGTCGGGCTACATTGTCAAAGGTAAAACAGAACCTGTTCTGGGCACTGATTTACAATGTGGTGGGTATCCCAATTGCGTCCGGGGTCTTTGCTGGTTACGGCATCTACCTGAAGGCAGAATTTGCTGGTCTCGCCATGGCCTTCTCATCGGTATCAGTGGTGATCAACTCAATTATGCTGAAGCGGGTCAGTAATAAACTGTAGGAGGTTATTATTATGAAGGTGGTTGGATTTAACGGTTCTGCCCGTAAAGATGGCAATACCGCCATAATGATTGAATATGCCTTTGCAGAGCTGGCAAAGGAGGGGATTGATACTGAACTGATCCAGTTGGCAGGCCAGCCTTTACGTGGTTGTACGGCCTGCTATAAATGCTTTGCCAACAAAGACCGTCGCTGTGTGGTGGATAATGATATTGCCAACCAGTGCATTGCCAAAATGGATGCTGCTGACGGGATTATCATCGGCTCCCCCACCTATTTTGCGGCAATTACACCGGAAGCCAAGGCACTGATTGACCGCTGTGGCATGGTGGCCAGGGCCAATGGCGATATGTTCAAGCGTAAAGCAGGGGCTGGGGTGGTGGCTGTCCGCCGTGGTGGTGCCATCCATGTCTTTGATACCATTAACCATTTCTT
>CAZRKG010000119.1:0-5179 GCA_964600635.1 uncultured Geobacter sp.
TTCGTCGCCGATCTCCTCGCCGCCTTGAATCCATCTTTGATCTGGAGTTGGAATACGATGAAAACAGAACACAAACCGCACCTGTCGGGTCATGCTGATGGGCGCGGCTTTGTTTGTTTTAAACGTGAGGAAAGATGCGGATGGAAGATATGACTGAAAAGGTGAAAGACAGAGGGGGAGCAAGGAGGGTGGAGTATAGGGACCGGGATAGTGCCTTGGGATTTCGGATCGGAGCAAAGGGTGTTAAGCCACTACACAATAAACCAATCGCGGTGCTGCAATACAAAATATGGGTTTTCATTGTACCTATGTTAATCATACTATGGTCGCTTTGGTTTTTCAGTCTTGGCCTAACCGGAAGTTATTTTGATTTTGGTGAGTTTGTCGGAGAAATATATCAGGATTACCAAAACAGCCTTCTTATTAAAATTTTAATACCAATATTTTGGTTATATTCACCGACACTTATTCAAATATTTAGAATTGGCAACGTATTTTTTTATGATAGCCATGTTGAATTACGACCAATTTTACCTTGGTTGAGAATAAGATCAATTTCATACGATGTTATGCACGTAAAAACACGAAGGTCAACTTATCTTTTAACAACGTGGCATGAAAAATTGTGGTGGAAAGAACCGTTTGCTTATTGGGTTGCAATATATTGGAATGGTATAGGTGCAGGAATTAGTCACATAGCGTTAAAAAATACGGATTGTATCCCGATTGTTGAAAAAATAATTCAAGAAAAAGCCTTGTCGATAGAGAAATTATAAAACAGGAGGGGCTTCCCTGTGTCAGGCTTCCAAGATACCAAGTTGTTAAACTCAATCTTAACAACTTGGAAGCCTGATCCCATAGTCTACACGGGCGTGGTGCTGCGGGAATGAATCGGTGGCGGGAGGATGGCAGGGGAGGTGACGTAAGCATGAATACGCTGAAAACAGAGAAAAAAATGATGTCAGCCGGAATAGACCACAGTGCATTGGTGGATGAGCACACGGCATCGGCGGATCATCCGCACCTGGACAGCCCCGGCATGGCCGACACGTCCGGCGACCGCAAGATCATCGCGGCACTGGCGCAAGCACGTCATCCGGCAACCGGAGAACCGTTGACAGAGCAGACAGCACTGAGTGTACTGCACCATCCTCGGGTCCGCCGGGCACTGGCACGGCTTGGGCACAAAACCAGTGACAAGGTTATTACGCACACTCCTACGGACGCACAGCCTATAGAGAAGCCACCTCAGAACATTCACGAAAGAATGCTTGGCTATCTGCGTGCTGTTGGCTACACATGCCTTTTCATTTGGCCAGCCTTCTTAGTCGCCGCACCCATGATATTCGATGCTCCTGGTGCAGAGAGGCAAATTTGGACGTGGACAGTTTTAGCAATCGTGCTTCTTATGCCTGTTCTCATTTTCGTCATGCCAAAGCTTGCTGGCCGTGCCTTGGCTCGCGGCCACACGAAGTTTGCGTACGCACTTGCACTGCTTCCTATCATTCCCTTTGCATTACCGTTTGTTATGAATGCATTCTTTTGGTTATGGTTTGCAATTATCCGCTAACCCTTAGTTGCAGGGTTAGCTCTGCCTATCAGTGGCGTGCCATTGCTGTACACCACCTCCTTTGCCCTGCTGCGGCAACCAACATAAACTGACCTATCCTGCATTATAAATCCGGTTTTCGAGAAGCATCTGCTTCACAGGCAGAGTCAACGCCAGATTAAGTACAGGCAAACCCATGACACATTGACATTACAGCCTTTTTTTCTATAGTATTTAAGCCATTATTTACACATTTCTGTGATGGCAACGAATGACACCTGCCCCATAAAGGTAAAGACAATGCAAAGCATGACAGTTGATGCAGCCATGTATATAAACCAGCCCATTAGCTCTGAATCTCCTGTCGCCTGCCTGTTGCTTGCAGCCATAATATGTCTCTGCTGCGGAGCTTGTCAGACCGTCAGAAATCTCTCTCTGAACATAAACAGAAACCAGATGGCCGCCTTTGCAGCCTCTTGCATTTGCGACATCCAAGCACTGCTGCACCGCCTTAACCATTCGGACTGCCTGACAAATCCTGATGGCACTGCACAAGGCTACAGGTGGCGTATCCGCGTAATAACCGCCCCGCTGCTGATAGTGGCAATGATCATGCTGGCAACGGTGTCGGCAGTTGAAGCATCCGCTCCGTTGGTCGATGAAGAGCTGCCTGCCACGGCTCATAACGAGGATACACCTCTTACGTCCACCGCTTCTGATCCCCTTTCTCCACCAGATGATCCTGCCCTGCAACAACGTCTGGAACAGGAACAAAGTGCAAAAAAACTACAGTTTTCCATCCTCCCCCATAAAACAAATTATCTGCTGCCTGTAACCTACAACACCTCTCCCAACAACGCTGTTTATGCAAAACCAGGCAGTACACAGAATGAACTGGAACATCTGGAGGTCAAGTTTCAGTTAAGTATCAAGACCCCGCTTTGGGAGGATATTTTTGGCGATAATGGCACCCTTTATGCGGCCTACAGCCAGGTGGCCTTCTGGCAGGCTTACAACAGCAAGATCTCCTCTCCGTTCAGGGAAATAAACTTTGAACCGGAACTTTTTCTGAGTTTCAGAACCAACTACCAGTTGGCAGGCTTTACCGGCACACTGGCAAACATCGGCTTCAACCACCAGTCAAACGGCCGTAGTAAACCGCTTTCCCGCAGTTGGAACCGCATCGTTGCAAATATCATCTTAAATAGAGATGATACCTACATCGCATTAAAACCGTGGTTTCGCATTCCAGAGCGACGTTCCGACGATGACAACCCTTCAATGGAAAAGTACTACGGCTACGGTGAGCTACAGATTATCCAGCAAATGAAGGCACACACCTTTACGTTGATGCTACGCAACAACCTGCGTGCATCCGGCAACAAGGGGGCATTTCAGATCGATTGGAGCTTTCCGCTGCATAAAAAGCTGAAAGGATATGTACAGTACTTCAATGGATATGGAGAAAGCCTGGTGGATTACAATCATAAAAACAACCGGCTCGGCATAGGCATAATGCTGACCGACTGGATGTAGCGTAGAATAGTTCTTAAAACAGCCGTTAAATAACAAGGACACAGAAAAAAACTTTGTTAGCCACGAATCTCACGAATTATACAAGTCCATAAAACCTGAATCAAAATATAGAAAGAGTTGATAAACCAACACCTTAAATCCCAAATATTTACTTTTATCTCTAAAATCTGTATTTGATCAGTTTTAATCGGCGTTTATCCGTATTCATCGGCGGTTAATGGGTTTTCGTGCAGATTCGTGTTAATTCGTCTGCCTGTGCGTTGCACGCAGACAGGTGGCTAAAAGCTATACTTCACATCTCCAGAATAACAGGCAGCACCATTGGCCTACGCTGGATGCTCTTCTTGAAAAAACGCTTTAGCGTCTGACGGATAACCTGGCGGATCTCATCCCGATCTGCCATCACCTGGGGGTTCAACTCTGACATAGCATCTTCCACCATCTCCCTGGCGGTTTGCAGATATTCCTGGCTTTCCTCCTCAAACACAAAACCACGGGATACTATCTCTGGCCCAAACAGTAACTGGCCGCTGCTTTGACTGATCCCCATAATTACAGTCACAATCCCGTCTTCTGCCATCAGACGGCGGTCTTTCAGCACCACCTCCCCAACATCTCCCACCCCTTTGCCATCCACAAACACCCGTCCGGTTTCAATCTTCTCTTCAATACAGGCGGTATGGTTATAAAAACTGACCATATCACCGTTTTCTGCCAGCAGGCAGCGTTCAGCCGGAATCCCCACCTTGCGGGCCAGGCGGTTATGCAGCAGCAGGTGACGGTATTCACCGTGGATCGGGATGAAGAAGTGGGGCCGCACAATGTTCATAATCAGCTTCAGTTCTTCCTGAGAGGCGTGGCCAGATACATGTACCTCTGAAACCTTTTCATGATGGACATAGGCACCACGGCGGTAAAGGTGGTTGATCAGTTCGGAAATCGTCCGTTCATTACCAGGTATATAACGGGATGAAAGGATTACCGTATCACCGGCTTCAACGCTGATCTGCTTGTGGTCATCCATCGCAATTCGTGCCAGGGCCGACATCGGCTCGCCCTGGCTGCCGGTGGAGATAATGCAGATCTGATCACGGGGAAAGTCGGAAAGCTGGCGTATATCCATTAAAAGATCGTCATCAACTTTAAGATAGCCCAACTGACGGGCAATCCGTACATTGGCTACCATAGAGCGGCCATTTAACAACACCTTGCGACCATTGGCCGCTGCCAGATCCATCACCTGCTGTACACGATGAATATTGCTGGAAAATGCCGCCACGATGATACGTCCGGTGCATTTGGGAAACAAATTACCCAACGCCTCACCAACATATCGTTCAGAGATTGTATAGCCTTCCCGCTCCACATTGGTGGAGTCAGACAAAAGGGCCAGTACTCCGGCATCACCATAACGGGCCAGGGTAGCCAGGTCAGTTACCTCACCATCCACCGGGGTCTGATCCAGCTTGAAATCACCGGTATGGATGATTACTCCCTCTGGCGTATCAATGGCAAGGGCACAGCCATCCACCACAGAATGGGCCACTCGGATGAATTCCACCTTAAAGCAGCCAAGCTCGACCGTATCGTGGGGTTTGACAGGGTGCAGATCAGCCTTAACCTTGTATTCATCCAGCTTGCCGGACAGAATCCCCAAAGTCAGGGCTGTGCCGTAAATAGGCACATTAAGCTCTTGCAGCAGAAAAGGCAGGGCACCGATATGGTCTTCATGGCCGTGGGTCAGCAGAACGCCACGCAGTTTGTGGGAGTTTTCATAAAGGTAGCTGAAATCAGGGATGACATAATCCACACCAGGCATATTATCATCGGGGAACATCAGGCCAGCATCCACCAGGATCATATCCTGGTCATACTCAAACACCATGCAGTTAATGCCGATTTCCCCCAGGCCGCCCAGGGCCACCAGTTTCAGGGAAGAGTTCAGTTGTGTCATTTCAATATCTACTTTCAGTTTATGGATTTTAGCCACGAATTACACAAATCTATAAAACCAATACCGAGTAGGGGCAGACCTATGTGTCTGCCCTTATGCGTTATGTGCCGTAACGTGAGCAAACACACCGGTTCGCCCCT
>CAZRKG010000120.1:0-5089 GCA_964600635.1 uncultured Geobacter sp.
CCGTGGCACAGGAGCTGTTAAACCGTGGTGCAGTGGGCTACCAGGCCTGGCTTTGCAGGGAGAAGAACCCTGTCCGAGTAAAACTAACTCTTTATGCTGCGTCGTTGCAGAACAGCATCCATAAGTGACCTGCTGGCCTGATCTGCGTATTCCTCAAGCTGATTCAGATTTAAATCCACAGTCTGCTGATTTCCGAAATCACCATAAATCAGGGCAACAACCTGCTTATCCAGCCGTACCGGCAGCAGCAGCAAATCCGATGTTGCCGGGCTGCCAATGGCTGTATGAAGATGCTGGATCAGATCAGCATCATTGGACTTGCCATAAAACAGTCCGCCGTTGCCAATAACAGAGCTGAACAAAAGCCCCTGGTTGATCGGAATCCTGAAGCCAAGTACCGGCCCCATACCGGATGATCCTGGCTGATTGATGCCAATTCCCCGCTCTGCAACCAGATGGGTCTTCCAGACCACCAGGGTCAGGGCACGGGGCATCAGTACTGCCACCGCCTCCAGCAAAATCCGTGCTGCCTCTGGCAGGGTACTGATCTTCTTAAGAATTTCCAGCACCATATCAGGGCTATTCTTACTTTCAACAGATTCAGGTTCAGATCCAGCCTGTTCGGGAATACTGTGCCAGACCTGATCGGGATCCAGCAGAACAACATCATCCGGCAGCAAATTCGGCTCAACATTATCAAGATTGGTCTGTTCCTGGTGCAGCTCCTCCATCTGTAGCAGCCCATCACGCATCTTTTCATCAAAAACCCGCAGTGCATCCAGCAATACATGCTCTGAGGAAAGGATAAAATCAATCCCCAGACGCTCTGGCAGGTAGCGAAAGTCATCACTTATCTCAATCTGATCCGCCACAAAACCAAAGTTGCCACTACGCCAGGTAAGTACCTCTACAATGGATTGCTCAATCAGCATTTCCAGGCAACGGTACGCCGCCTGCCTGTCTGCCAGCCCATGCTCCAGCATGGTGGAAATCAGCGGCTTACGATCAGCACCTGCCTGCTGCTGAATCTGAAGTGCTTTTTTAAGGGTTGCTTCATCAATTACACCGGTTTCTATCAGAATGGCACCAATCAATTTGCCCCGTGAGTGACGCTGGGCACCAATAATCATGCCATTATCAAATGAAATCGACACCTTACCGCTGCGTCCTGTAACAGTAAGGGTGCCTGTTTTGCGTACTGAATGCAGCAGTTGAACCAGATCTACAATTGAAAAATGTGCCAGATCACCAGTCAGAACCATATTGATCCCCACCTGTCAGCAAGGTTTAACTTCACTTTTACACGGAAAAACGGCATGATTCATTCTTTTTGAGTGCAGAAAAAAGGTGAATAAAATGAATACCACGAAAAGCAACTTACAGGAAGAGCTTGCAACACAGATTGACCAGGCAGAATGGAAATGGCTTAAACCCCACAATGAGCGGGGCAGTCTGATTATTGTGGATACCATGCTGGAACTGCACCAGGTTGGAGAGCGTCTGGCGGCCGATGATATGGCAACTATTCAGGGCTGGCTGGCCTCCAGGCTGGTATCCAAGCCTGATAAAGAGCAACTGGAAGCCTGGGATGCAAACCCCACCAAAAAGTTTGAAATGCTGGTGGTCAGTCCATTCGTGTTAATCAAGGATCTGTAAAATAAAAGAACAGAGGAGATATGAAAATGTCAACAGTCAAACAACGCTTTTTTCTTGATGCAGCCGATTCCATCGTGGTTGTGGTTGATGTTCAGGAACGTCTGGCCCCTGCCGTGGATCAACAGGCATGTACAGTCTTAAAGTCCAACACGGCACTTTTGCTGGATTCAGCCACAGAGTTGAATATTCCGGTGATACTGACAGAGCAGTATGTTAAGGGCCTGGGTGAAACCATTGCCGAGCTGCGTGAAAAGGCAGGCTCTGCCCCCAGGCTGGAGAAGCTGACCTTCAGTTGTTGCGGCAACAACGAGTTTCTTAATGCAGTTAAAAACAGTGGTAAGCATCAGGTGGTTGTAACCGGCATGGAAACCCATGTCTGTGTGCTGCAAACTGTGCTGGATCTGCTTGATGCAGGCTATGTTGTCCATCTGGTGCAGGATGCGGTTGCCAGCCGCACAGAACATAACCGCCAGGTTGGACTTGGGATCGCCAGACAGGCCGGTGCTGTCATCACCTGTACAGAAGCGGTGGTCTTTGAATGGCTGAAGATTGCTGGTACAGATTCATTCAAAAAACTTTCAAAGCTGATTAAGTAGGCTGCACTGCTGACATACAAGGATAAGGGCAGGTCTTATACCTGCCCTTTTTTATTGGTACCCACAATGGGTACCCCTACAACTGTACTTTTTTCGTCTTTTATAGATTTGTGTAAATTCGTGAGATTCGTAGCTAAAGAATCAGCCTACCCCTTCTTCACCCAGGTATCCCGCAAAGTCACCACACGGTTAAAGATCGGAAGGCCAGGCTTTGAATCCTTTTCATCAGCACAGAAGTAGCCAATACGCTCAAACTGGTAGCTCTGCCCCGAAGCAGTATCCAAAAGGGCAGGCTCTACCATAGCCTGGGGCAGTACCTGTAATGATTCAGGATTCAGAAACTGCTTGTAATCAGCTCCGCCCCGATCAGGGTTCGGATCACTAAACAGGCGATCAAACAGTCGTACCTCTACAGAGCTGGCATGACGGGCTGAAAGCCAGTGAATAACCCCTTTGATTTTGCGACCGTCGGATGTAACCGGCCCGTTGGTGGAACCAGGGTCATAATCAGCGTGCAGCTCCACCACCCTGCCCTGCTCATCCTTAATCATACTGGTGCATTTCACCACATAGGCATATTTAAGTTTTACCTCTCCGCCAACGGTTAGTCTATGGAACCCTTTAACCGGATTCTCCATAAAATCATCGGCATCAATGTAAATCTCTTTTGAAAATGATAGTTTACGGCTGCCCAGCTCTTGTTTACCAGGGTGATTGGCCACTTCAAACTTATCCACCTGCTCTTCAGGATAGTTATCAATTATAAGTTTGATCGGATGCAGTACCGCCATTGCCCGTGGTGCATTTTCATTCAGATTATTGCGGACAGATTCTTCCAGCAGCTCATAATCAATCCAGGAATCACTTCTGCCCACACCGATCTGCTCACAGAAATTACGGATTGAGGCCGGAGTAAATCCACGACGTTTAAGCCCCATAATTGTGGGCATACGGGGGTCGTCCCAGCCGTTTACCAGCCCTGTCTGCACCAGTTCTTGCAGCTTGCGTTTACTCATCACGGTATAGGTCAGGTTAAGGCGGGAAAACTCATACTGACGTGGTCTGGCCGGTACCGGCAGATTATCCAGAAACCACTCATACAGCGGGCGGTGGGATTCAAACTCCAGGGTGCAGATGGAATGGGTGATATGTTCAATGGCATCGGACTGTCCGTGGGTAAAATCGTACATCGGGTAGATGCACCAGGCATCACCAACATGGGGATGGCTGGTATGCAGAATCCGGTACAGCACCGGATCACGCAGGTTCATATTGGGTGAGGCCATATCGATTTTAGCCCGCAACACCTTGGCACCATCAGGAAACTCACCTGCCCGCATCCTGCGGAAAAGATCCAGGTTTTCCTCTACAGAACGGTCACGATGGGGAGAGTTTTTACCAGGTTCAATCAGGGTACCACGGTATTCACGCATCTGCTCAGGAGTCAGTTCATCCACATAGGCCATGCCCTGTTTAACCAGATGCTCGGCCCAAAGGTAAAGCTGCTCAAAGTATTCAGAGGCATGGTAGAGGTGCTGGCCCCAGTCAAAACCAAGCCAGCGGACACTTTCCTTAATGGATTCAATATATTCGGTATCTTCCTTGACAGGGTTGGTATCATCAAAACGCAGATGGCAGACACCGTTAAAATCACGGGCAAGTCCAAAGTTAAGGCAGATGGATTTGGCATGGCCAATGTGCAGATAACCGTTTGGTTCTGGCGGAAAACGGGTCACAACCGACTTATGCTTGCCAGAGGCCAGATCTTCAATGATTATGTTACGGATAAAATTGCTTGATGTGGTTGTTTCTGTTGACATTGATCTCTCCGCAAGGAATTTGAAATTGAAAGCTGGTAAGTATAGCAGAAGTTACCCTTAAAACACCACCTGTAAACCTTTTGGCAGTACAAGTAGTAAGATCTCGTTAATTATTGCCAGTAACAAACCAAGAAAAGGAGTCACCATGAAGACAGTTGTTGCAGTTACTATCGGGATGATGCTGGCCTTAACATCCCTGGCTTTTGCTGAAAGCAAGCCTGTCAGCCTTTTGGCCGAGGAGCTTACAAGGCAGTATGCAGAGGCTCCCGCACCCAGCCAATGGGGTGAAAATGTTAGCGGTGTCATTACCAGGCTTGACAGCAACGAAAAGCTGCTGTCACTGACCCTGGATGCCTGTGGTTCACCCAAAGGCAAGGGGGTGGATCTTAAACTGCTGGATTTTCTGACTGAGCATAAGATCAAGGCCACCCTGTTTGTAAATGGCCGCTGGGTAGATGCCAACCTGGAGCTGTTTAAACAGTTGGCAGGCAATCCTTTATTTGAAATTGCCAACCACGGTATGATGCACAAACCAGCTTCTGTAAATGGCCGTTCTGCCTATGGCATCAGCGGCACCAGGGATATTGCCGCACTGGTGGAAGAGATTGAGCGGAACGCCCGCAAGATAGAGCAGATAGCAGGCAAACGGCCTGTTTTCTACCGCTCTGGCACTGCCTATTACGATGAACAGGCAGTGCAGATTTCAGAACAGTTAGGCCATAGGGTGATTGGATTTTCTGTGTTGGGAGATGCAGGGGCAACCTACTCCGTCGGCAAGGTAAGGACAGCCCTGCTGTCTGCCAGGCAGGGTGATATTATCATCGCCCATTTCAACCATCCCGAAGCCGGCACCGGACAGGGTATTATGGAGGCAGTGCCAGAGCTGTTACGCAGGGGTTACAGGTTTGTCCATCTGGAAGAAGTGGGGCTTAAACAGTTGCCGTAGTGGCAAACCTGCGTGTTTGCCCTGATGTAGGTACAACCAAATCAGATGGGCGAACACACCGGTTCGCCCCT
>CAZRKG010000121.1:0-5088 GCA_964600635.1 uncultured Geobacter sp.
AAACCGTTTGAAACAATGGAAAACGGAGACCACATAGAAAACCTTTTTCAGCCACGAATTGACACGAATTTACACAGATTTATAAAACCTGAATCAAAAGATTTAATAAATTGATAGTTTATTCTCGTTCCTACTTACTGCATGGGAACCAGCAAATTTTTAATAAATCCGTCACTGCGAGCGACTATAAGGAGCGTGCCAAACATCAGGTCGTAAGGGCATTCCCCAATGCAATACCAGAAGAGCAGGCCAGGGTCTGTGAACATGCTGCAATCCTGATTTCTCTGGAGAATCTTTTGACCTTCCCCTGCCTAAAGGAACGTGTGGTAGCTGAAAAGCTGGACCTACACGGCTGGTATTTTGATGTTGAATCCGGCAATCTTTCCAGTTGCAACCCCACTAAAAGCCGCTTTGAACTGCTGGCCTGATCCGACCAGTTAGATATTATACAGACCCATTTTCGCCTTCATCTTTTTACTGCTGCGAAAAAAATAACTTGACAACATCAAAAAAACTAATCATATTTGAATTGAAAATCATTAACAAACTTTCATTGATAATTCTTTATGTAATGATAGTTTTGGCAATATAATTTAAAGGCAGACTTAACAGCAATTTGCCACCGCAGCACCTCCTCTTTGCAGTGCTTTAACGGCTCTGCATGCGGTGGCATTTTTTAACAGCAATGGTGATAATAGTTTTTAACACTAAGATCGCTAGCGAAATACATGTACAGAAAAAATTTCGGGCGGGCATTTAATCTAAACAACACCCGCACAGATCAAAAGAAAGATGGGGCATCCATACCAAAAACTGTATATTGCAGTACCAAGCTATTTAGTAGATTAAAAACAATCGTAATTGTCCATAATGATGAGGAATATTACCTCAGAATCACTAAAAGTAATAAACTTGTTCTAACAAAGTAGGTTTAAGCATCCTTGCTACACTATACTGTAGTCTGACAAAACATTGAATACCCCGTTACAAGCCAGCGAAAGATTTCCTTCTGCATCACAAGCCAGCCTGCAAAACTTCAGTTATACAATACGTTTTATTACACAAAGAAAACTATAACATTATAGTGTTACTAACTGTTATCATTGATATATTATAGCTAAATTCATTGTAACCGACGATTTTAATTTATAAACATAGTTTATGTATAACGTCACTTCATGTACTAAGAAAATGTATAGTCGTAGTCACAATGTTTTTTAAAGATTCAATTATTACCACCAGATAAGGCTGGATGATCTTAAGGATATAAAATCACTGGAACTGGTTCTGTCTCGTAAACTGCTGATTATTGCCTCTGTAGACAGCAACGTTCCTTACATCGGTTACTTGGAACAGTACTGGGAATCATGCTTACGTTTTACAATATGGGCATGGATGCAGGTATGGATACAGGCAAAATCATGACCGGCCTGGCACTGGCTTTAAAAGCAACCGCCGTGGGTCTTGTAGTGGCTTTGGTTGCAGTGGTGCTTTACAACGCACTGCTTCGCAAAGTTAAGGTACTGATGCTGGAATGGGAGATTGCAAATGAACGAAAAACCGTTTGAAGCATGAATGTTATCCCTTTTGTGGATATCATGCTGGTTCTTTTAATCATTGTGCTGACCACATCCAGCTTTATTGCAACCGGCAGAATTCCGGTTAATCTGCCCGAGGCATCAGCATCTACAACGGTTCAATAGCATCGCCAGCCACACTTAAAACAGCACTTGCTCTGCTGATAAAGAGACACCACTTATGATGTGTGCGGACAGAAACATCCCGCTGCAACAGTTCTTGATGTTGTGGATCTGCTGAAGCAGTTGCATTTCACAAAGGTTGCGGTTCAAACGCAAACTAAAAAATAGAAACTTATGGGAGAAATACAGATGAATATTGCACGCAACTTCAAAAGAATGTCTACCCTGTTGGCAGCAGCAGTTCTACTGCCAAGCCTTGTCTCGGCACACACACTTTGGATCAATGCTACCGACTATGCCCCGAACTACTCCCAAAAAATGGGGGCACGCTCAAAAAGCTATATCGGCTTTGGACACCGCTATCCGGTTGATGAATTTGCCAAACCGGGATTACTTGTCGAATACGCACTGATCAGCAACGGCATTAAAAGCACTATACACCCAGTTAATACAAACGGATTTCTAGAAGCTGATCTACAACTTAAACAACCTGGTTTTTATCATCTGTCAGTTGTTGGAAAGCCCGGTTTTGTCACTATGTACCAGGTAGATGGCTCCACCCAACGCAAAATGGTACCAAAAACAGGTCTAAAGGATGTACAGATGAGCAAATACTTTGAATTTTATGCAAAAAGCTTGATTGTGGCAGGAGAACCGGAAGCCGCCGGGTATCAGACGCCAATCGGCCACCGCCTTGAAATCATCCCCTTGCAAAATCCACGTACCCTGAAAGGTGACGGCAACAGCACTGTACAACTCAAACTGCTTTTCAACGGTCAGCCTCTGCCTAACAGCACTATCTACGCCATGTACAGTGGTTATTCATCAAAGGAGAGTTATCCCTATGAACTTAAAACCGATGAAAACGGCATGGTCAGCCTCAAATTAACTCATCGCGGTCCGTGGTTGATCAAGGCCTACCACACTCTGCCAGCACCCAAAGAGATGCAGGACAAGTGCGATGATCTTGATTACACAGCTACCTTCACCTTCGAGGTAAATTGATAAGTGATTTAGCCATCAATAAACTTAATTAGTATTGATAAATACTTACACATTAAAAAAACAACTGCCAGCCACGCTTTTCAAGCCTTACGGCCCATCAAGCTTAGCCCAGCCTATACATTCAGTAAATTACACATTTAGCGACCATCTGTAGCATACATCTGTAGCATACACATTGGTGTCGTATATCCGCATGTGCAGAAAATAGTTAATAAGAAAAGTCAAAATCATATGCAACAAGCAGCCAACATACAGCTTTCAGAACTTCAACCGAGGGAATCCTGTAAGGTTATTAGTTTCAGCAATCAAGACCAACTAAGTACCCGCTTGCTGACCATGGGCCTTTTTCCCGGCATCAGACTCAGAGTTGTACGTAATGCACCGTTTCTTGACCCGATGGAGATAGAGGTTGATGGTGTTTTTATCTGCCTGAGGCGTCAAGAATCAAACCTAATCAGGGTAGCACGCCTGTGAAAGCACCTGAGAAAGTTGGCATAGCCCTGGTAGGTCAGCCCAATTGCGGCAAGTCAACGGTATTCAATGCGTTGACCGGAGCTCACCAGCATGTGGCCAACTGGCCAGGAGTTACGGTTGACAAGATCAGCGGCTGGTATCGCTATGAAGGGCAGCGGGTGGAGGTGGTTGACCTGCCGGGGGCGTACAGCCTGATCTCATTCTCACCGGAAGAGCGGGTGACCCGAGATTTTCTGCTGCAGCAATCTCCCCGACTGATTGTTAATGTTATTGATGCCTCCAAACTTCGTCAGGGGCTGACTCTAACCCTGCAACTACTGGAGATGGGGTTACCGCTTCTGATTAACCTGAATATGATGGATGTTGCGGAGCAGCAAGGTTTACAACTGGATGTTAAAAGACTGGAGCAGCTTCTGCAAACACCGATTGTTGCAACGTCCATGAAAAACCGGAGTGATGCAAGACTACTCAAACAGGCCATTGCAAACAATCTGTTACATAGATCACCAACAGCAGACAGCAGCGTTCAGCGTATTGTTGATTACCAAGAACTTGAACCGGTACTGCATAATATTGAGCAACAGATACTACAGCAATATCAGACAACTTTCTGTTGCTCACCACGCTGGGCAGCTATCAAGCTGCTTTCCGGAGACCCGCATAGCATCACATCCCACAGCCTGAATACTGACTATCTGCAAAAATCTGTATGTAAAGCCCGCAATGATTTTATGAATCAAACAGGAGAAACCATTGCGAGCTATTGCACAAGAGTCCGCAATGCCCATGCTGCTCAACTGGCTGAGGCCTGTCAGACCCGCTCTGAGCGTAAAATCACGCAACTTTCAGAACGGATCGACAGCGTAGTTTGCCATCGTTTGGCTGGACCGTTTATCCTGCTGGGGGTGATGTTTCTGCTGTACTACTGTTCAATTGTGTTGGGCTACAAGATTACTGAATATACTTGGCCTCTACTGGCAAAGCTGCGTCTGCTGGTTGAAAAGGCAGCCCCGGTGCCTGGCTTTATTGAGATTCCACTGGTCAGGGCCTATATGCTCTGGTTTATCGACAGTGTCAACGCACTCCTCAACTATTTACCGATCTTCTTTATCCTGTTCACCCTGATTGCCGTGCTGGAAGACAGCGGCTACATGCCCCGCATGGCCTTTATTACTGACCGCATCCTGCGGCGTTTCGGCCTGCACGGCCAATCGGTGCTGCCGATGGTGCTGGGGGGGGTCTATGTTGGTGGATGCGCAGTTCCGGCCGTCATGTCCTGCAAGGGAATACCGGATGAACGTTCCCGACTGGCCACCATCCTGATTACACCGCTGTTGAACTGCCAGGCCAAGGTGCCGCTCTATATCCTGCTGATCAACGCCTATTTCAGCCAGCACAAGGGGTTCGGCATGTTTTTCATCTCATCAATCGGCCTGTTGCTGCTGCTGCCGGTGGCAAAGCTGCTGACCATGACCATCCTGAAAAACAGGGAGACCGCCCCCTTTTTGCTGGAAATGCCCACATACCACCTGCCGACAGTGCGTGCTGTTCTGGCAAAGGCCGTTGAGCGGATCCGGCTGTATCTGAAGAAGATCACCACCGTGGTGGTTGCCGTGGCCAGCATTATCTTTGTCCTGCTGCAGTTTCCGGGGGTCAAGCCGGAACGCCGGGCAGCATACGAACAGCAACAGCAGCAGATACTGGCAGCGTTCCAGCACTCTGCCGGATCAGGCTTTGCGGAGCAGGCAACCGCTGAAACCGTGATGCCTCTTTTGCTGCACTGGGACGCCTACCGCAAGGCCAAAGCATCAGCTAAAGGAGATACCGCACTACAGGCTATTGAACGTTCATTCCAGCAACAAAATCCAGCCTTTTACCCCTATTTGCAACCTGGAGATGATGCTGCTGC
>CAZRKG010000122.1:0-1979 GCA_964600635.1 uncultured Geobacter sp.
ACAAGATGATGGTTAACATGCTTGGAGTAGCATACGCAATGGCACCACCGGCAGGAGAGGCAGCACAGGGAGGAGCAGCTTCTGCCATGATGAATATTGTTCCACTGATTTTCATGTTTGCGATTTTTTATTTTCTGCTGATCCGTCCCCAGCAAAAGAAGGCCAAAGAACACCGTGCAATGATTGACTCCCTTAAAACCGGTGAAAATGTCAAAACAGCCTCTGGCATCCACGGTAAAATTGCCGCCATTGATGATCAGGTGATCACATTGGAGATAGCCACTGGTGTAAAGATCAAGATCGACAAGCCCTACGTTACATCTGTTGTAAAGTAATTAACCTATAAAAGAAGGAGCCACTCCTATGCCCAAAGGAGCCGGATGGCGTGTTAGCCTGATCATTCTGTTTACCCTGCTTTCATGCGTCTATCTGATGCCAACCATGCTGCCCCAACTGCCTGACTGGTGGAAGGGACTGTTGCCCCAGGAGAAAATCCGCCTTGGTCTTGACCTGCAAGGTGGCACCCATCTGGTGCTGGAGGTGGATACTGCCAAGGCAGTTGAAGGTACTCTGGATCTGGTGGTGACCGACCTGGAGGACACCCTTAACAGTAAGGATCTGCGTTTCAAGCGGATCAGCCGCACAGCCCCTGACAGGGTTTCCATTGTCCTGTATGAGAAAGACACTGCTGCTGCGGTTCAGAAGCTGGTTAAGGATAAATATGGCAGCTACGACATCATCCCCTCTGTAGAAGCAGGCGGTATGGTTGGGGTTGTGTTGCGGATGAAGACGCAGGATATTCAGGATCGTAAGGATAAGGCAGTTGCACAGGCCCTGGAGACAATCCGCAACCGGATTGACCAGTTTGGTGTTTCAGAACCGGTGATTGCCCGTCAGGGAATTGATCAGATTGTGGTGCAACTGCCAGGTGTCAAGGATCCACAAAGGGCGATTGACCTGATTGGTCGGACAGCACGGCTTGAGTTCAGGATGGTGACCGAAGGTGTCTCGCCAACTGGCGGTGATATTCCTGAAAACAGCGTAGTGCTGTATGAAAAGTATGTTGATCCTGCCACCGGTGCAACCTCTGAAATACCGGTGGTGGTACAGAGAAAGGCCCTGATTACCGGTGATCTGCTGACTGATGCCCAGGTGCGGATTGACACCCAGTTTAACCAGCCCTATGTGGGGATTGAGTTCAACTCCCTGGGGGCACGACTGTTTGATCAGATTACCGCAGCCAATGTTGGTAAGCGTTTTGCCATTGTGCTGGATAACAACGTCTACTCTGCACCGGTGATCCGTGAGCGGATTTCAGGTGGTTCAGCCCAGATTTCCGGCAACTTCACAGAAAAAACAGCCTCTGACCTGGCGATTGTTCTGCGGGCCGGTGCCTTGCCTGCACCGGTCAAGATTGTCCAGAACATCACCGTTGGGGCCTCCCTTGGTAAGGACTCCATTGAAAAAGGTCTCATGGCAGGTCTGATCGGTGTTTCGCTGGTTATTGTCTTCATTGCTGTTTACTACAAACTGTCCGGTTTAGTGGCCAACCTTGGCATGGTACTTAATATTCTGTACCTGATGGGTGCCCTGGCTGCCTTGGGTGCCACCCTGACCATGCCTGGTATTGCCGCAATTGTGCTGCTGGTTGGTATGGCAGTTGACTCCAACGTGATTATCTTTGAGCGGATTCGTGAAGAGCTGCGGCTGGGCAAATCGCCCAAGTCTGCCCTTGAGGCTGGCTATAACAAAGCCTTTATGACCGTCATGGACTCCCACGTGACCTCTCTGATTACCGCTGCGGTTCTGTTCCAGTTTGGTACCGGGCCGGTTAAGGGGTTTGCCGTCTCCCTTAGTCTGGGGATCATCATTAACCTGTTTACATCTCTGACAGGTACTAAAGTGATTCTCGACCTGTTCCTGCATAGGGGAACAGTTAAAAAGATGAGTATATAAAGGGGGACAGTGCCATGATGGAA
>CAZRKG010000122.1:2079-4968 GCA_964600635.1 uncultured Geobacter sp.
AATCTCCATGCTTGGGATCATCCTATACATTGCCTGGCGGTTTGACCTTCGTTTCGGGATCGGAGCTATTGTCTCAACTCTGCATGATATTATTGCAATGTTTGCAATCTACTACCTGACCGGCAGGGAGTTTAACCTGTTGTTCATTACAGCGGTGCTGACCATAGCCGGTTACTCCCTTACAGATACGGTAGTTGTTTTTGACCGGATCAGGGAAAACCTGCATAAAGACCTTAAAGGTTCGCTGCCCAAGATATTCAACAACAGTATTAACGAAGTGCTTTCCCGTACCATTGTTACATCATTAACAACTTTTATGGTGGCTTTTGCCCTGTTTATCTGGGGTGGTGAGGTAATCCATGATTTTTCCTTTGCACTGTTGATCGGAATTATTTGTGGTAACTATTCTTCCATTTTCCTGGCCAGCCCTATTGTTCTGTTGCTTGAAAAGCGTGCCCTGGCAAAGGAAGCTGCTGAGACTGCAACCCAACCTGCAAAAGCTTAAAAAGGCTAAGGAGCTTTTAACATGAATAAAGAATCTACAATCATGGGTGTGGCCGGTCTTATTATCGGCCTTTTGATAGGGATTATGGTGGGTGGAAAATTCATGGCAGCTCCTGGTGGCTCTGCTGCCATGCCGCCACAACAACAACAGCATGCAGGGGCTGACCAGCATGACCATAGTCAGGCATTCAGCCGTATTGCAGAGTTGGAGCAGGTTGTGGCCAGGGAGCCAAAGAACCTGCAAGCCTGGATTCAACTTGGAGACGACTATTTTGATACCCATCAGGCCCAGAAATCCGTCCAGGCCTATGCCAAGGCACTGGAGCTGGATCCTGACAACTCAAACGTATTGACCGATCAGGGGGTAATGTTCCGTGATCTTGGTTTTTTTGACCGTGCCCTGGAAAACTTTGACAAGGCCCACAAAATTGATCCGAAACATCTGCAAAGTCTGTTCAACATGGGTGTTGTTTACGCCTTTGACCTGAAACAGAACGATAAAGCCAGGGCTGTTTTTGAAACAATACTGCAAAAAGATCAATCCAGCCAACTGGCCCAGCAGGCCAGGGAGTTGTTGAAGCAGCTCTAATTCCACTTTCATATCAAAGCGTCTTCTTCGTTGGCTCGTCATCGGCTTCTCAACGTACTACGTGTACGCCTTCGTTGCCGATCTCCTCGCCGCATTGAATCCATCTTTGATCTGGAATTGGAATAACAATTTGTGAGTTGGAGTTTTCAGAGCAGCTATTAAAAAAGCCTCCATGGATTAAATCCAGGAGGCTTTTTTGTGTAGTAAGATCAGACAGTTGTTAGTTACAGACCTTCATAAGCACTTCCATCAGGTTTGTGGTGGTCAGTACACCTACCAGCCTTCCTGAATCAGTGATACAGAGACCGTTCAGTTTGTTATCATGCATAATTTTTACCGCATCAACCAGACTGGCATCTGGGCTGATGGTACATGGTTTATTGTTCATGGCATCGGAAACCTTGGCCTTGGCCAGCACATAATGAACCTCCCAGGTATCAAGGGAGGTGGCCTTGCCAGGCATATATTCCGTAATCATCCGCTCGGTCAGAAGCCCGCAGTATATGTTATTTTTGGTGACCGGCAGGCGGCGGATACCTTTTTCCTTCATCAGGTGCATCGCTTCAATAATTGAGGCATCTGCATCAATTGTCATCGGGTCTGGTGTCATCCATTCAGATACTTTATACATTTATATTTTCCTTTCATTGTAAATATTTCGGTGTCCATGATCCCCTCTGGTACAAACCATCCTGATCGTTGGTTGTAGCGGTTAAACAGGGGGGGACAGATCCGGCTACATCCCAAGGAATGCCTTTTTAACATGATCATCTGCCAGAAGTTCAGGACCACCGCCAGACAGTACAACCCGTCCTGTTTCCAGCACGTATGCCCTGTCGGAGATTCTGAGAGACTGGAAGACGTTTTGCTCCACCAGCAGGATAGTTACACCCTGACGGCGTATCTCCTGGATGATCTCAAAGATAATTTTGACAAAAAGTGGCGAAAGACCGAGGGAAGGCTCGTCCAGCAGCAGCAATTTAGGGTTTGCCATCAATCCCCTGGCTATGGCCAACATCTGTTGCTCACCGCCGGACATTGTGCCGCCTAACTGCTTTTCCCGTTCTTTAAGACGCGGGAACATTTCAAATACCCGCTCTACATTGGTCTCACGGTCTTTACGGGCCGATTTTATAAATGAACCCATCCGCAGGTTTTCAAGTACAGACATTTCCGGGAAGATTTTACGGCCCTCGGGTACCTGAATTATTCCCCGCTCAACTACCTGGTGCGGTTCAAGTCCGGCCAGGTTTTCACCCATAAAGTTTATGGTGCCTGATGAAGGTTTTACAAGATTGGATATGTTTTTAAGTGTGGTGGATTTTCCGGCACCGTTGGCACCAACCACGGTGACAATTTCACCCTGGTTTACCTCAAGATCTATCCCCCAGATCACCTGCATATCGCCATAGCTGAAGTTAAGTTTATCAATGGTTAGCATATATACGCCCCTATTCCTGACCCAGATAGGCTGTGATTACATCCGGGTTGTTTACAACCTCTTCAGGGGAGCCTTCGGCCAGTTTTTCACCGGAGTTAAGCACAACAACCCTGTCAGATATTCGCATAATCGCCTTCATGTCATGTTCTATAACCATCTGGGTGATTTTGCCCTGTGCTTTTATATCCAGAATCAACTGGATGATCTCATCACTTTCAGCAGGGTTAAGTCCACCCATAACCTCATCAAGCAGCAGAAGTTTTGGTCCAGTTGCCAGAACCCTGGCTACCTCAAGTTTTTTACGTTCACCGATCGGTAGACCGCCGGCCAGGAAGTTGGCCTTGTGTTCCATCCT
>CAZRKG010000123.1:0-4895 GCA_964600635.1 uncultured Geobacter sp.
ATTCAAGGCGGCGAGGAGATCGGCGACGAAGGCGTACAGGTAGTACGTTGAGGAGCCGATGACGAGCCAACGAAGAAGACGCTTTGATATGAAAGTGGAATTACAGTTTTTATTGAATTTGATTGTTTACCACATCAGTAAATTAAATACCAGAAATGGCTGCCACTTGTTCTGGCTGATGTTGACCTGTATGCTAACAATAGTTTATACATAAATATCTGACCTATTATCAACCCTGGAGCAAAAACAGACCATGCCCCGCCCATCCTGGGATCAATACTTCATAGATATAACACGTCTGGTAGCCACCCGCTCCACCTGTCTGCGTCGTCAGGTGGGGGCTATTCTGGTAAAAAACCGTAATATCCTTGCCACCGGCTACAACGGCACCCCTTCCGGCATCAGGCACTGCTGTGAAACCGGCTGCCTGCGGGATCAGATGGGGGTACCATCCGGTGAACGCCACGAATTATGCCGCGGGCTACATGCCGAACAGAACGCCATTATCCAGGCAGCCAGGCACGGCATCAATATTGACGGTGCTGCCCTTTACTGCACCACCATGCCCTGCATCATCTGCACCAAGATGCTGATCAATGCCGGCATCAGCCAGATTACCTACATTGATGGCTACCCCGATGAACTGGCCCAGTCCATGCTGGAGGAAAGCGGCATCAGGGCAGTCCATTTTGTTGATGAAAGGGAACAGCCAGACCAATGAAATGCCCCTTCTGCACCAATACTGAAAGCAAGGTTGTGGATTCACGCCCGGACAAGGGGGGTGCTGTAATCCGCCGCCGCCGTGAATGTGAAAGCTGTGCCAGGCGTTTTACAACCTACGAACGGGTTGAGGAAACCATTCCGCTGATCTGCAAGAAAGATGGCCGCCGTGAACAGTATGACCGGTTAAAGGTGGTGGCAGGCATCAAAAAAGCCTGTGAAAAACGCCCTGTTTCAATTGAAGATATTCAGCGGATGGCAGACCGGCTGGAAAACCGCCTGCAAGAATCCGGTGAGCGGGAGCTATCATCAACCCGTATTGGAGAGTGGGTCATGAAAGAGCTGCATGATGTGGATCAGGTGGCCTATGTCCGTTTTGCCTCTGTCTACCGTTCCTTTAAGGATATAAACCAGTTTATGTCAGAGCTTCAGGAGCTGCTCAAGCAGTAACCATCCCGATGTCATCTCCAACCACAGATACCGGATTCATGCGTCGTGCCATTACCCTTGGCCGCAAAGGGCTGGGCAGAACCGCCCCCAACCCGGCGGTGGGCTGTGTAATTGCAAAGGACGGCAACCTGGTTGGTCAGGGCTGGCACCAGCAGGCTGGCAGTCCCCATGCAGAAATCCATGCACTGAACATGGCTGGCACACTGGCAAAAGGGGCTGACGTTTATGTGACCCTGGAGCCATGCAACCACCTTGGCAAGACCCCCCCCTGCACCGAAGCCCTGATTGCCGCCCAGGTCAGGCGGGTGGTGGTGGGGCTGCCCGATCCCTTTATGGGCAGGGCCGGCATGGGGATGGAGCGGTTACGCCAGGCCGGTATTCTGGTGGAAACCAGCCCTATGCACATAATTCACGAGCAATGCAAGGAGCTGGTCAAAGGCTTCCATAAGGTGATGACAACCGGCCTGCCCTGGCTGATCTACAAAAGTGCCATAACCCTGGATGGCAGGATAGCCACACAAAGCGGACATTCACAATGGATCTCGGGGGAGGTATCCCGCCGTACTGCCCACAGGTTAAGGGCCACCAGTGATGCAATCATGGTTGGTGTGGATACCGTGCTGGCCGATAACCCAAGCCTGACAGTACGCCATGTAAAAGGCAGAAATCCGGTGCGGGTGGTGGTGGATTCCAGCCTGCGTACACCGCTGGATTGCAAACTTATCAACAGTCTGGATCAGGCCGGAACCATCATCGCCACCTGTGTGAAGGATAAAGAACAGCAGTTGCCATTTATACAGCAACAGGCCGAGATCCTGCTCTGTTCAGACCGCTCTGGACGGGTTGACCTGCGGGAGATGCTGCAAAAGCTGGCAGAACGGGGGCTGCACACCATCCTGCTGGAAGGCGGCAGTAAACTGGCCGGAGAACTGCTGCAACAGGGTTTGATTGACGAATGTATCTTCTTTTGCGGGCCGAAGCTGGTTGGAAACGGGCCAGGGCCGTTCAGAATAGACGGGATTGAGAATATGTCTGATGCAATCGGGTTTGAAATCACTAAAATCGCCATGTCAGGGCCGGATATTATGATCCATGCCAGACCGGAGCAGCTATGTTCACCGGCCTGATTGAGACTGTCGGCACAATTACCGCCATGCCAACCGGTGGCAGCCGGTCTGCCCTGCAACTGACCGCTCCGCTACCGATGGAAGAGATCAGAATTGGTGACTCAATTGCGGTAAACGGAGCCTGTCTGACCGTAACCGCCATGCAATCCAACAGCTTCAGCTTTGATGTATCACCGGAAACCCTGGCCTGCACCATACTGGGCAGGCTGACAATCGGCAGCAGGGTAAATCTGGAACGGGCCATGCAGTTGGGAGGACGACTGGACGGACACCTGGTAACCGGTCATATTGATTGCATCGCAACTCTGGATAACAGGATAAGCGACGGCAATGCCCAGCGGCTTTTTTTCAGCCTGCCGCCAGAACATGCCGGAATGCTGGTACCAAAAGGCTCTGTGACGGTCAATGGCATCAGCCTGACCATCAACAATGTTACTGAAAATGGTTTTGACCTGGCTGTCATCCCCCATACCCTGACCAGAACCAACCTGACTGACCTGATGCCAGGACAACAGGTAAACATAGAGACCGACCTGATCGGTAAATATATCGCCAGACTGCTGGCACCCCGCACCGGTGGGGCTGGCCTGACAATGGAAAAGCTGCTGCAAAACGGCTTTATTTAAAGAGAGGAATTTTAATGGGTGTCTGCACAATAGAAGAAGCGGTGGAGGATATTCGCCAGGGCAAGATGGTGATTCTGGTGGATGATGAGGACAGGGAAAACGAAGGTGATCTGACAATGGCGGCAGAACTGGTCACACCAGAGGCGGTTAATTTCATGGCTAAACATGGCCGTGGCCTGATCTGCCTGACCCTGACACCGGAGAAGTGCGATTCTCTGGGGCTGCTGCCGATGGTGCGGAATAACACCTCTCCCTTTGAAACCGCCTTTACCATCTCCATAGAGGCAAAGCATGGGGTTACTACCGGCATATCTGCTGCTGACCGTGCCCATACTATCCTGACGGCAGTTGCCAATGGCTCCAGCTCGGCAGATCTGGTAAGCCCTGGTCATATCTTTCCGCTGCGTGCCAGAACCGGCGGTGTCCTGGCCCGTACCGGCCAGACCGAAGGCTCGGTTGACCTGGCCCGACTGGCCGGTCTTACCCCCAGCGGTGTAATCTGCGAAATCATGAATGATGACGGCACAATGGCAAGAATGCCGGAAATGCGGGTCTTTGCCAAAGAACATGGCCTTAAAATCTGCACCGTGGCCGATCTGGTGGCCTACCGTCTTAAACATGAACAGTTGGTTCGTCCGGTGGCCGATGCCAAACTTCCCTCCCGCTATGGGGGCGACTGGCGGGTAATCGCCTTTGAGAACGATGTTGACCACCTGGATCATATCGCTCTGATAAAGGGTGATATATCAGGGGATGAACCGCTGCTGGTGCGGGTGCATTCCGAATGTCTGACCGGCGATGTCATGGGTTCGCAACGCTGTGACTGCGGCGAGCAACTGCATAAGGCGATGGAGGCGATTGATTGTGAAGGCCGCGGGCTTATCCTGTATATGCGTCAGGAAGGCCGTGGCATCGGCCTGATCAACAAGCTGAAAGCCTATGAATTGCAGGATCATGGCATGGATACGGTGGAGGCCAACCAGAAACTTGGCTTTAAGGCTGATATGCGTGATTATGGTGTTGGTGCCCAGATTCTGCTGGCCCTGGGGATAAGCAAGATCAGGATACTGACCAACAACCCCCGCAAGCTGGTGGGGCTGCAAGGCTATGGTATCCAGATTGTTGACCGTGTACCGATTGAGGCCAACCCGACCTGCTCTAACCAGAGTTATCTGAAAACCAAGCGAGAAAAACTGGGGCATCTGCTGGAAAAGGTATGAAAAAAATCCTGCTGCATATCTGTTGCGGTCCCTGCGGTCTGCATCCCCTGGCTGTGCTGAGGGCAGAGGGGCTGGCTGTAAGCGGTTACTTCTTTAACCATAACATCCATCCCTATCAGGAATACGTCCGCCGCCGTGATGCGGCTGTGCAGATGGCAGAACTGGAGGGGCTGGAGCTGATTATGCAGGATGAGTACCGCTTGGAGGAGTTTCTGTCCAATGTTGCAGCAGAGCCGGAAAAACGCTGCGGTTACTGCTATACATCCCGTCTGACCGCCGCTGCCGGAACAGCGGCAGCAATGGGCTTTGACGGCTTTACCTCATCGCTTTTCTACAGCCGTTACCAGGATCATAAACTTATGCGTGAAAAGGCAGAGGAGATTGCAGACCAGTTTAAGATCCCCTTTATTTACAGGGATTTCAGAACCGGCTGGCAGGATGGCATTAAACGCTCCAAAGAGCTGGGGCTGTACCGGCAGCAGTATTGCGGCTGCATCTACAGCGAGAAGGAACGCTACCAGCCAAGGCCCAAGGCATGATCCCCAACCTGGGTAAAAGCCTGGTCATAATCGGCCTGCTGGTTGCAGCGGCGGGGGTACTGATCAGCCTGTCACCCCGCATTCCCTGGCTGGGCCGCCTGCCTGGGGATATATTCATCAAGCGGGAGCAGTTCAGTTTTTACATGCCCCTTGCCAGCAGCCTGCTGATCTCGTTGTTACTGTCGCTGCTGTTCTGGCTGTTCAGGAGATAAC
>CAZRKG010000124.1:0-4829 GCA_964600635.1 uncultured Geobacter sp.
TTACAGAGGCTTTTTATATCTGATCCCCAACTAGACTCTTAATGCTCTCCATCTAACTCCCTCAGTCTCCCCCCTTACCCTTCTGCCTGGCAAGTTCTGCCTCTGAAAGACGCAGATAATTGGGCAGCAACTGTTCTGGCAACGTAGCCCCCACCTTACTGAAAGTATCTTCGGCCAGCATACAGCCTGCGGAAGCCCGGACAACACTCAGACTGGCCGGTACAAGAACAGCTCTCTCTCCCAGCTTCTGGACGATCAGGCTGTGGTACTTAACGGCTCCATCCCCTAAAAAAATAACTGGCCCTTCCAGCTCTGCAAGGAACTGTTCAGGCAGTATAACATGGTCAGGGCAGATCGGGTCTGGCAGTGCACCAGGCTGATAAAGTGCGGTGTAAACCTCATTTTTGCGTGCATCCAGCATTGGACAGACCGGAAAAGCGGCATAGGGCAGGTTAAGGGCCAGCATGGCCAGGGTGGAAACCCCGACGCAGGGCTTATTATTGGCAAGTGCCAAGCCCTGGATGGTGGCAATGCCGCTCCTCAGGCCGGTAAACGAACCTGGTCCAACGGCACAGGAATAAAGGTCAATCTGCTGAAACTCCAGACCGTGCAGATTAAGCAGATGCTGCAACTCTGGCAGTAACAGCCTGTTCTGCTGCCCGCCAGGTGCATCCAGCAGGGTCTCGCCAATCAGCCTGCCATTGTTGGTGATGGCTATTGCCACCCTGGCTGTTGCTGTTTCCAGACATAGTGTGATCATGCCTTACCACTGAAGAAAAAGCGGATGATGTCATTGTAGAAGGCCAGCACCATCATACCTATCAACAACAGTACGCCGGCCTGCTGGGCAAATTCACGCACTTTAATCGGCACAGGTCGGCGGATAATACCTTCTATGCTGTAGAACATCAGATGGCCGCCATCCAGCACAGGAATCGGCAGCAGGTTCAGAATCCCCAGATTGACTGAAATTACCGCCATCAGCATGAAAAAGGTGGCACCACCAGTCTGTGCAGCTTTGTTGGCCATATCGGCAATCATTATCGGACCACCAAGGGTATTGAGTGGAACCACTCCCTGAAACAGCTTAACCAGTGACAATGCGGTAAGCCTGATGATTTCCACTGCTTTAGCAGTACCCAGCCGGATGGAATCAATCAGACCAAAGCTCATATTTTCAATATCATAGGCTGGTGTGATCCCGATCATCGACTTCTGGATGGTCTCTCCGAACAGGTTTTTTGATTCTCCCACTTCAGGTGTGATTTCAATTGTAAGCGGTACACCGGCACGCTCTATATTCAGGGTGATTGTGTCACTGATTTTAGCCATCCGACCTGAAAACTCTTCCCACTGGTTCACTTTCTGGCCGTTGATTGCGGTAATCAGATCACCCTGCTGCAATCCTGCCATTGCGGCTGGCTTGTCTGGCAGTACATCCCCGACAGTGGCCTTCAGAACAGGCATTCCTGCCAGAAACAGAGCAACAAACAGAAACCAGGCAAAGAGCATATTAAATAGCGGCCCTGCGAACACTATTGCCATCCGCTGTGGGATTGTCTTATGGAAAAAAGAGCGTTTTTTCTCTTCTTCAGTCAGCTCGACCTGACCTTCCCCTGACGCTGCCTCAACATAGCCACCCTCGCCAAACATCTTGACATAACCACCCAAAGGGAAGACAGATACCAGATATTCGGTTTCTCCAACGGTACGGCCAAAAAGTTTGGGACCAAAACCAAGGGAAAACTTCTCCACCTTGACACCCATCAGCTTGGCCACCAGAAAATGGCCCAGCTCATGGACAAAAATCAATATTCCCAGCACAACTATAAAATTAACTATCATCATCTTTACGCACCTGCTTTAAAACTGTCTGCATAACTCAATCGCCTTCATACGACCCCACTGGTCAGCCTCAAGTACAGCATCAATGGAGGTCAACCTGTGGGCTGTATGGGCATCCATGGTTTTTTCAATCAGACGGCCTATTTGAAGATAGGCAATCCGGCCTGCCAGAAACTGCTCCACTGCCACCTCGTTAGCTGCATTCATCACAGCCGGCATACTCTCCCCCTCCCCCAGGGCACGGTAGGCCAGTCCCAAACAGGGAAACCGTTCCAGATCCGGTTTGTAGAAGGTAAGGTTGCAAAGCTCGGTCAGATCCAGCGGCTTGACACCACTGGTAACCCGTTGCGGATAGGAAAGGGCATAGGCTATCGGAGCCTTCATATCCGGCGTGCCCAACTGGGCAATCACGCATCCATCCACGTATTCCACCATAGAGTGGATAATGCTCTGGGGGTGGATGTTAACAGCGATCTTATCAGCAGGGGTGTCAAACAGCCAACGTGCTTCAATCACCTCCAGCCCCTTGTTCATCATGGTGGCAGAGTCTATGGTGATTTTTCTGCCCATGTTCCAGTTGGGATGATTCAGGGCATCGGCCACTGTAACCTGCTGCAACTGCTCAAGCGGCGTCTCCCTGAACGGGCCTCCAGAGGCGGTCAGGATGATCTTTGTTATATCCTGACTCCTGTGCCCTTCAATGGATTGAAACACCGCACTATGCTCACTATCAACCGGATAAAGTTTAACACCATGCTTTGCCACAAGATCCATAAACAGATGACCAGCGGTTACAAGGGTCTCTTTGTTTGCCAGAGCAACATCAATGCCAGCCTTTATGGCCGCAGCAGTGGGTACCAGACCGGCAGCCCCGACTATGGCCGCCACAACCATCTGCACGCCACTGGCTGTTGCAACACTGCAAAGCCCCTCTGTACCTGCCAGCAGCTCCACCTCTACACCACTCAACAAAGCTTTCAGGGCCGGAAGATCAGCAGGATCAGCAACCGCCGCCATTATTGGGCGTAATTTTCGCACCTGCCCAGCCAGCAGCTCCAGATTCTTACCACCGGAAATGGCCAGCACCCTGAATTTATCCTGATGGGCTGCCACAATCTCCAGTGTGCTGACCCCGATGGAGCCGGTGGAGCCAAGGATTGCAATCTGCTTCATTTCAGAACCTTCCAAAGATATAAATCGCATAGTAGTAGGTAACTGGTGCTGCAAACAGCAGGCTATCCATTCTGTCCAGCACACCGCCATGACCGGGGAAGATGTTGCCAGAATCCTTGACACCAAAGCTGCGTTTCAGAAGTGATTCAAACAGATCGCCCAGTTGACCAATCACCCCTACAACCAGGGCTGTAACAATTGCATCCGCCAGACCAAGCTGCGGGAAAAATGTAAATTTAGCCAGCAGGGCACCAGCCAGACCACCTGCCAGACCGCCCAATGAACCTTCGATGCTCTTTTTGGGGCTGACCGACTCATACAGACGGTGTTTGCCAAACATACTGCCGGTATAGTAGGCGGCTGTGTCATTGCTCATCACAATCAGCATAATCAAAAGCAGCCAGCTAATCCCGTCTGGTAACAGGCGGATCATCAGCATATGCGACATCAGAAATGGGCTGTACATAAATGCAGTCAGCACCAGTGACAGTTCCTGGGCCACCTTGCTTATATCCTGAAAGCGGAAAAGGAAATGCAGCCCGCACAGCAGCACTGCAACAGCCAGGGACATGATGAAGATCCGGCCATCTGCAAGAAGCGGAGTAATCAGTGCAATAGCCCCCAGCAGGGCAAAGGGGGCCAGTTCTGCAAAACGGCCAGGCAGGGCCATATTGAAAAACTCCAACATGGCAATCATGCAAAAAAGGGCCAGCATCAGGGCAAACAGCCAGGCTGAACCCTTAATTGTGATCATCAAGACCAGCGGTAATAATACTAATGCAGTCAGAATGCGTTTAATGATTCAGCTCCTTGTTGTCAATTGTGCACTGGTTTTACCAAAGCGTCGCTCCCTGGCCTGGAAATCCGCCAGGGCCTGATGAAGACCGTCTATGGTCAGATCTGGCCAGTAAATGTCCGTAAAGTACAGTTCTGTATAGGCCAGTTGCCAGAGCAGAAAGTTGCTGATCCGCATTTCGCCGCTGGTACGGATCAGAAAGTCAGGATCTGGCAGTCCTTTGGTATCCAGGTAGTCTGCAAAAACAGATTCAGTAATCTGATCTGCATTCAGATTTCCAGCTTGCAGATCCTCAAACATTTTCCTGGTAGCCCTGACCAGTTCCTGTCGGCCACCATAGGAAAGTGCCAGGGTAAGCAGCATACCTGTGTTTGACGAGGTCTGTCTGATTGTATCATCCAGCATAAGATTGATGTCATCTGGCAGGTCAGATCGGTTACCGATTACGTTAAAGCGGATGTTGTTTCTCAGCATCCGGCCCAGCTCAAGACGGATATATTTTTGCAGCAGCTTCATCAGAGCTGATACTTCCAGCTTGGGCCTGGACCAATTCTCCGATGAAAAGGCAAACAATGTCAGATACTTGATCCCAAGCTGGCTGGCCTGTTCCACCACCATCTGGACAGTTTCCATACCACGCTGGTGGCCGGTAATCCGCTTCAACATCCGCTGTTCAGCCCAACGCCCATTGCCATCCATGATAATGGCCAGATGCTGAGGCATTCTGCCTGGATCAAGCTCTGTCATATCAGACTTCCATTACCTCTTTTTCCTTGTTGGCCATAACTTCGTCCAGCTTTGCAATCTGATTGTCTGTCACAGTCTGAATTTCCTTTTCAGCTTTTTTCAGATCATCCTCTGTAATGGCTTTATCCTTTTCCAGTTTTTTGATGTCATCAATCGTCTTACGCCGGATGTTACGGACCGCAATTTTATGTTCCTCATCCACCTTCTTAAGTCCCTTGACAATCTCCTTGCGTCGCTCCTCGGTCAGCGGCGGAAGATTAAGGCGAAT
>CAZRKG010000125.1:0-4698 GCA_964600635.1 uncultured Geobacter sp.
GGGGGATGGCTAACATTCGGGCAGTCTGCCAGTCATCCAGACGGAAGGTTCTGGAGCGAAGCCCTTCACCCATACCGATCGCCATTACCTCTTCAAACTCAAGGGCAGCCGGTAGAATTCGCTGGAAACCCCATGATCTGGCCAGTTGCAGAATCTTTTGTTCCAGATTTGCAATCAGGTCAGCCTGGACTGGCAGGTAATCAGCCACCCCCCTGGGCAGGCCGGTATCAATGCTGGTTGGGTTCAAAGCTGTCTGTATCCTGTAATCCTGCTACTCCACCCGCTTGACTTGCAGGGCAGAAGCACCTTTAGTACGTGTAATCTGATCTTCCCGCTGGGTCATTTGCAGCAGAAGAAGCTCGCTTCTTGGTTCATCAAACCAGAAATCAGGCATATAATTCTGGGTATCCTTGGTCCGCCAGACCTCTTCCAGGGCAGCACCATTCCAGTACAGGCTGTAGACCGCACCTTTTTTGTACATTCTGGCATTGCCCAACACCCAGAAACCATCGTTTTTCCCCACCAGAACCTCCTGCTGGGAGGTTACAATGATCCGCTGATTCATGAAAAACCAGCGATACTTATCAGTGGTTGGGTTCACCATTGCATCATCTTCCACCTGATAGAACAGTTCTGATCCGCCAAAGTACTCATTGCTACGCCATAGCTCCTTCAGCTTGCTGTCATAAACCACCAGCAGGTTATCTTCATGGTAAACAACGGTCAGAAGCTCACCATTCTGAGGCCTGATCTGGTTGAAGCTGTAGATATTGCCATAACGCGGCATCGGTATCTTTTCTTTACGTATGATCTTGCTGCCTTTACGTTCCACCTGATAAACATCACCGTAGTAACGCTGTTCCTGACGACCCTGCTCCTGGGCATAGAGCTTCATCGACCCACCTGCCAGGGCAATGGCACGGAAAAAATAAGGGATGTTATCGGCAACCTTAACCAGTTTGTTGTTTTTAAGTTCCCAGATCTGGGAGCTGACATCACCATCCCGCACAACAGTCACATACAGTTCTGGAGTGCCATCACCATCTGCATCAACATAATCAATGGCTAGGATTTTACGGTCCACACTTACACCGAATCCGGCAATCGGCCTGTCTTCACCTTCGCGAATCAACTGCACGGCCCTGTCCTGGGCCATGAACAGAAGACGTTTGCCATTCTTGTCAATTCCGCCAAAGGCCAGCAGGTTAAACATGCCATCCAGCCGCTTTATTTCACCACGGTTAGGGGCACCACGGTAAAAAGCCTGGGGCCTGATAATATCTCCCTGGGGAATCCGTTGCAGATCGCCGGATTGCTGGGGCACGGCAGATCGGACAACATCGCCATCCACAGGATAAGCAGGAACCGGCTGTACCGGTTGCTGTACTGTCACCGTTGCCGGAACAAGGGTTTTTCTTGGAATTGCATTACTGGACAGTTTGCTTGTCAGATCCGCAGACAGCTTGTCTGCCAGGGTACTGACAGCACCAAACAGGGCATCTTCACCCCCTTCGCCATGTACAAAGCTGCGGGTGATGGTCTGCCCTGCTGCTGTTTTGGCCACTGCATCCAGGTTGTACTGCTTGCCGATTGTAAGGTAGGTGCCACTTACCAGAAGTTCTGCCTCTTCAGCAGATTCAACGGAAAGCAGTTGATCATTACCGATGCGGGATGCCATCAGTGCCTTGAGGGCAGCCTTGGTCTCCTCTTTGGAAGCTGCACCAACGGCATTAAAATCACCCACATATACCCGTAGCGGATCGGCTGCAAAGCACTGCACCGCAAAAAGAACCGCTATAAAAACCATCATATATCTGGACATTCAAACCTCCATTAATTCAAACAAAAAAAGACAAAAGATTATTACACAGGCTAATGATGGTGTCAAAGTAAAGCAGTGTCAATCAAGCCGCTCCACAGCCCTATGTTAGGCTTTATCTGGATTATAAAATCGCCTCTTATGTAAAACAGTCCGAAACAACCTCGCAGTTATCCATCAACTCTTTAATCTGCGGCAGATAATCCTGTTCTGACAGAACTGTATGAAAGTTATTTTTCATACTTGGTGCAATTCTAAAGGCTTCCAGCCAATCCTGACGAGAAAAAGGGTTCTGTTGGATCAACCTGAAAAACCCGCAGCTTTCAAACAATCTTGTAATACTGTCAGTGTAAAACCGGCCCTGCAAATGGCTGATCAGCCAGGTGGCCATACCAACCTGAATACCGTGCAGAACCGGTCTGGAACCGATTTTATCCAGGGCATGGGAAACCAGATGTTCGCTTCCGCTGGCTGGTCTGGAGGAACCGCACATCTCCATTGCAATCCCGTTCAGCATAAGTGATGTTCCCAGCAGCTTTGCACCAGCCTCATCCCGTACCGGACGGGATATAAACTGATGCACGGTGGCATCGGAAAGCAGGGCTGCAAAATCATGCACCTGCTCGCCAGTGGCATGGAAAGCCAGCTTCCAGTCCCGTACGGCAGTCAGTTTAGCCACCAGATCTCCCACACCAGAAAGCCAGAGCGGTTCAGGTGCAGCCAGACAGATGCTTGTGTCGATAATGACGCCAAATGGGATTACAGCAGGCAGGGAACGCCGTTGCCCCTTGATGGTCAGGCTGGAGCCTGGGCTGCAAAAGCCATCATTGGAAAGGGATGTTGGCACTGCAACATAGGGCAGTCGTGCCAGAAAAGCCAGGTACTTGGCTACATCCAGTGCCTTGCCCCCGCCAATACCGACCACTGCCCTGGTTTGGCCAGGCAGGTCTATGAACAACTGCTGGGCCAGCTCAAAACTGGCATTGTTGCAGTCAAGCCAGGCTGCTTCAATCTGTGCTGATTGCAGTGCAGCCACTGCCTGTTGCCGGATCTGCTCAGGCAGATCGCTGCTGACCACTATGGTAATCCGATTAAAGCCATAACGCTGGCAGTAGATACCCAGCTTATCCAGTGCAGCAGCCTTGATCCGCACCAGGGCAGGGATTGATATGGTGGGCATTTTTGTTGCCATCAGCTTATCCTTTCTGTCAGATGGCCTGCAATTTCACACCAGTTTGCAAATGGCGTGAACCGCTGGCCCTGTCTGGTCAGCTCCTCTGCCAGCCAACCGGTTGCAAAGCGATATTCTGCCGGAACCATCAGAGCTGGTGTCAGGTCTGGCCTGCCATCACCGGCATAGGCCACTGTTGCCCCTGTTGACAGGTAGTGGCTTACCACGGCCCCTTTGTTAATACCGATGTCAGGGGTGTAAAAAGGAGAGTCCAGCGGCTCCTGCATAATCAACGCCCCCTGCTCTGAAATATAGCCTGGATTGGCGTGGAGCGGAATATCAATGCCATGCTGTTTCAGAATCCGACTGATGTACCAGTTGCAACCAGCCGAGGCGATTTCCACCTGCCAATCAGCCCTGTGCAGTGCATCCAGGGCAGCCGCAGCACAGTCATAAAAACCCATATTGGCCAGGATTTTATCGTAACTGGCCTGATTTTCCCGTAACATGGCAAAAATTTCATGCAGTGCCTGAAAATGACCGCACTTGCCCTGCTCAAAGCGGGACCAGGGTTCCATAGCATCCTCTGGCAGTTTCTCCAGGGCCAGCTTGAAAAAATCAACAACAGTCATTGTACCGTCAAAATCTGTTATAAATACTTTTTGTGCCATTGATACAGAAACCTCCCTTTTATTTTACCGGCAGCATAGCACGCTGCCATGAAGACAACAACCGAGGCTAAAATGCTGAATCTGTACAAACTTTTCATAACCCTTTGTATGCTGATCTGTTGCAACAGTCCGGCCTTTGCTTTCCAAATGCCTGATTACGCATTGGCACTGGCCCCCACCCCTGTATTCAACAGTCCTCAGGCTGCGGCAGCCGCTGCTTATGGCAATACGATCAAGCCAGACCGCTGCGGACAGATCAGGGAACTGGAGATGATCGCCCTGCCTGGCACAGTTTTCAAGCTGTTAAGCCAGGTTGAGACGGAAAAGGATGTTTTTGAGGTCAGCACAGTTGACTACAAACAGCCCGGAGGTGTCAGGCTGTATATCTCGGGCCATACAGTGCAACAGCAGTCAACTCCGCCGGAATCCAGAACAGTTACTCTGCCAGCCAGGGCTGATATTCTGGACAGCTTGAAGAGTGCCGTAGGGCTGCCATACATCTGGGGTGGCAACTACCGGAGTGGGATTATAGCCGGAGGCAAAAGCAGCTTTGCAGGTCTGGACTGTTCCGGGCTTTTGTACGAAGCCAGCAATGGTTATACCCCTCGCAATACAGCGGAGCTGGTACATTTTGGGCAGCCTGTGGCAATCAAAAACCTGTCGGCAACCAGACTGGTACAGCAGTTAAGACCACTGGACCTGATTGTCTGGAAAGGACATCTGGTCATTGTCCTGGATAAGGATACTGCAATTGAAAGCATTCTGACCTGCAATAAAGGCAATGACGGAGTGGTGCTTTCCAACCTGCAGGAGCGGATTAAGTCATTGATGCAACAACGCAGCCCGGCGGACATCTGGCCTGAGGATGAGGGTAAAGGCAAGCAGCAGTTTGTGGTACGCCGCTGGTTGCCTTATATCAACCATTAGTGTTGTTTTTCTTTATTGCAGAAATCTGGTGACCTATTATTTAATTCCAGTTCCGATTTCAGATCAAAGATGGATTCAAGGCGGCGAGGAGATCGGCGACGAAGGCGTAC
>CAZRKG010000126.1:0-4674 GCA_964600635.1 uncultured Geobacter sp.
CTTTGGGGGGCAGATCAATCTCCCGCTGTATCAGATCGCACTGGGGGCAGGCTATGAGGTGTCTCTGGCTGTGCATGGCAGCTTGAATATAAACTACCGCTTTTTGTTGTCAACAAAACAGAGGGGTGGGGTGTCTCACCACAATTCACAACTCCACTGGTCGGCAATAATAACTGGCAACTGTTTAGCGGCTGGGCTATACTGCCAGAGTTTGTCTGATTACAATGTGTTGCAACTGATTTGCGGTTGCAGGCAGGGTAAAATAAAATTGTGAGGGAAAGTAAACATGAACAACCGTTTTCTTGATGCCTGTTGGGGCAAGCCGGTGGATCGAACACCGGTCTGGTTGATGCGTCAGGCTGGCCGCTATCTGCCTGAATATATGGCTGTCCGCTCTAAGTGTAGCTTTCTGGAGCTTTGCAAAACCCCCGATCTGGCAGCAGAAGTAACCATCCAGCCGGTGGATATTCTGGGTGTGGATGCTGCAATCCTGTTCTCCGACATCCTGACACCGGTGGAGCCGATGGGGCTAAAACTGGATTTTGTACCTGGCCCTGTTTTTGAAACCCCTGTCCGTACAATGACCGATGTGGATAAGCTGCGTATTCCAGACCCGGAGGCAGATGTTCCCTACGTGCTGGAGGCCATCAAAATCCTGCGTAAAGAGCTGGCCAGCAAAGTGCCGCTGATCGGCTTTGGTGGTGCCCCTTTTACCCTGGCCTGCTACATGGTGGAGGGTAAAGGCTCCAAGGATTGGGCCAACATTAAGCGGATGATGTACGCTGCACCGGACGTTTACGCTGCCCTGATGGAAAAGATCACCATGATGGATATGGAGTACCTGAACGCACAGATTAAGGCCGGTGCCCAGGCGATCCAGATCTTTGATACCTGGGGTGGCATCCTTGCCAGCCATGATTATGAGAAGTACGTTCTGCCATACACCACCAAACTGATCAATGGGCTGAACCGTCAGAACATCCCGATCATCCATTTTGTAAAAGGTTCTGGCAATATGCTGCCATCTGTCCAGAAGGCCGGAGGCAATGTGATGGGGCTGGACTGGCATGTCAATCTTGGTGCGGCCCGTGATATATTGGGGCCGAATATGGCGGTACAGGGTAACCTGGACCCCACTGTGCTTTATGCTCCCCATGAAGTTATTGAACAGCAGGTTAAGCGGATTCTGGATGAAAACAACAATCGCCCCGGCCATATCTTCAACCTTGGGCATGGTATCCAGCCGGCAGTACCGCCAGCCAATGCCAAATTCATGGTTGATTGCGTCCACAGGCTTTCCCAGAGGTAGCAGTCATGTCCATTACACTAAAAAATATCGTAATTTTTGTAAACGACCTGCAATGTGCAAAAACCTTTTACAAGGATCAGCTTGGCCTGCCCCTGGCTGGTGAAAGCCAGATGTTGCTGGAGTTCTTTCCAGGCAAAGGTACCACTCTGGGGATTGCCCTTGCTTTGCAGGATGATGCCAAGGCCCTGGTTGGGCGGCACACCGGTGTTACTTTGAGTGTCAAGGGGATAGTAAAGCTATGTGATCGTTTGCAGGCTGCCAATGTCCGTTTTGCAGAGCCGCTGGAGGAATCCCCCTGGGGCAAGATGGCGGTTGTATCTGACCCTGATGGTAATCAGATAGCACTGGTTGAGATGAAATAATCCGTTGACTTGCACCGGTTTCCGGTGGTATTTACTTTTTCCTATGTCCAACAAAATCATCAGCATAGCGGTACGAGCTATTAACACTGCGGCGGATTTCGTCGCAGACAGTACCGCTGCCCGCTGATCAAGGATCATAAAGCCAGAGAAAAAAGCCGTGGGTATGCAGCCCACGGCTTTTTTGTTTTTATTCCACTCCATATCAAAGCGTCTTCTTCGTTGGCTCGTCATCGGCTCCTCAACGTACTTCGTGTACGCCTTCGTCGCCGATCTCCTCGCCGCCTTGAATCCATCTTTGATCTGGAATTGGTATTACAAGTCAGCAGCAAGATAAAAAGCGGAGGAATAACAACCATGCGTGTGCAACTGGTGCCGGAGGGAACCGGCGAACTGACCTATGAAATCCGTAACATTGTAAATGTGGCTGAGAAGCTGCAAAAGTGTGGAGTAACCATCAACTGGGAGAACATCGGCGATCCGATTGTCAAGGGAGAACAGATTCCTGATTGGATGAAGCAGATTGTATCCCAGGCGGTGTTGAGCAATGAAAGTTGGGGCTACTGCCATACCCGTGGTGTTCTCAAAACCCGTGAGTTTATCTGCCAGACCACAAACAGTCGGGGCGGGGCACAGATTACACCGGATGATATTATCTTCTTCAACGGCCTTGGTGATGCCATTGCAAAGATTTATGGCTGTCTGCAACCCTCTGCCAGGGTTCTGATGCCGTCACCTTCATACACCACCCACACCCTGGGGGAGTCTGGTCATGCCAATGGGGCAGCTACCCTGCATTTCAGGCTGGACCCTGCAAATGGCTGGCAGCCTGATCTGGCTGAGTTACGCCGTCAGGTGGCAGACAACCCATCGGTATGTGCCATTATGATCATCAACCCTGATAACCCCACCGGCATGGTTTACAGCAAAGAGACCCTGTTGCAGATTGTGGATATAGCCAGAGAGTTTGGCCTGTTTATCATCTCGGATGAGGTCTATAACAATATTGTTTACAATGGTGAGAAGACCGTACCGATCTGTGAGGTGGCAGGGGATCTGCCTGCCATAGCCCTGAAGGGGATTTCCAAGGAATTTCCCTGGCCAGGTTCCCGCTGTGGCTGGATAGAGGTCTATAACAGTGCAGGAAACGACCAATTCTGTAAGTATATCAACCTGATTCTGACCAGTAAGATGAATGAGGTCTGCTCCACCACCCTGCCACAAATGGTGCTACCTGCCATTATGCAACATCCCGAATACCAGAACTATCTGCGGGACAGGATTGCACTGTACGAGAAGTCCAGCAATATCACCTACAATTACCTGAAAGAGCTGCCGGAGCTGCTGGTTAACCGTACCAACGGTGCATTTTACATGGCCGTTGCCTTTAAGGATGGTGTGCTGAATAACAGCCAGACCTTGCCGATTGATAATCAGGATGTGCGGGAGCTGGTGGAAAATCTGGTCAGCCAGCCAGGGGTTTCACCGGACAAGCGGTTTGTCTATTACATTCTGGCTGCCACCGGTATCTGCACAGTTCCGCTTTCTTCCTTTGCAACCAGCCTGCAAGGTTTCCGTGTCACTCTGCTGGAGCGTAACCCATCTGAAACAGAGCGGATTTACAAGACCCTGGCGGACAAGATCCGGCAGTACCTTGATTCCTGAGACGCTTGTTAGTTGCGGTATGCTGGTCAAGTATGTATATTCAGCATGTTAATGACTACACACTAACTTGAGTATTGCGGAGGATTTTATGAACTCATTCGTCGTACCGGCTGCCAGCTATGAGGCCCAGAACGCCTATCGCCGCCTGCAACTGACTATGGATACCAGTGACCCCCGTATGGCAACCCTGGAGATCAGGACTTTCCTGAAGATGTTTCCTGATCTGGCCCTGGCCATAAATGATCTTGGGGTGCTGTATGCCCAGGGTGGTGAGAAACTGCTGGCCCTGGCCTGCTATGAAAAGGCAAACCGCCTGCAACCAGGTACGCCGGTAATTGTCAAGAACCTGGCAGAGTTTTACTTTGTGGAGATCGGTTGGTCTGATGATGCAATCCTTTTGCTGACAGAGCTGCTGAAAAGTTACCCCAGTGATGTTGAGCTGTTATCTCTGCTTGGTGCATTAAGTATGAAGCTTGGTCGCAAGCAGGAGGCTAAAGCCTTTTTTATGCGGGTGCAGGAGCTTGACCCCAGTAACCGGGATGCCGCCGCAGCATTGGGCCAACTGGATGACGGAATTCAGGTGGCTGAGTTCAGACATCAGCCAGCACCGGTTCAGCAGGCACAACCCCAATACCAGTGCCAGCCAACCGCAGAACCAGCCAATGTGGTAACTCCAGCCACTGCCAGCAGTTCGCTGGATGATGTGCTGGCCAGATTAAGGGCCAACATTGCCGGCACTACTGCTCCTGCAACTGCTCAACCGGCAACAGCAGCACCGATGGGGCAGGATCTGCACCGTCAGGCCCATGATGCAGCCAATAATGGCGATCAGAATCGGGCCATCAGCCTGCTGCAACAGCTTGTTGCCGATGGCTCGGTTAACCCGCTGGCCCACAATGATCTGGGTGTGCTGCTGACCCAGACCGGCCAGATTGACCAGGCTTGCAGCCACCATGAGCTGGCAGTGCGTCAGGCTCCTGGTAATCCAACCTTTGCCAAAAACCTGGCAGACCTGTATTACAGCTACTGTGGCCGGACAGATGAGGCGATCAGAATCTTCACCGATCTGCTCAGGCAACACCCCAATGATATTGAGGTGCTGACAGCCCTGGCGGTTATTTCCAAGAACAACAACCTGATAGATCAAGCCAGAACCTTTATCCGCCAGGTGCTTAACCTGGAACCCTGGAACAGTGATGCTCGCAGGTTTCTGGTGGAGCTGTAGATTCCAGCTCCATATCAAAGCATCTTCTTCGTTGGCTCGTCATCGGCTTCTCAACGTACTTCGTGTACGCCTTCGTCGCCGATCTCCTCGCCGCCTTGAATCCATCTTTGATCTGG
>CAZRKG010000127.1:0-4605 GCA_964600635.1 uncultured Geobacter sp.
TCGGAACCAGCCCCATCTACACCCTTACCGTAGTATTTGCCCTCACAAAACCAACTGTTGTCAATGTTTTTGGCATTCTGTCACTGGTGTTCTGGACCATGACCCTGCTGGTTACAGTGGAGTATGCCTGGCTGGCTATGGCCTTGGGACGTAAAGGCCAGGGTGGTGAGATTGTTCTGCGGGAGATTCTGAACAAGATGCTTAAAAAGGGCAGGTTGCTGGCCTTTACCGGCTTCCTGTCCTTTGTTGGTGTCTCGCTATTGCTGGGGGATGGTGTCATTACCCCGGCTATTTCAATCCTGTCTGCGGTGGAGGGGCTGTTACTGATTCCATCTCTGGCTGGTATGAAGCAGTACCTACTGGTGACAATTGCGGCTGTAATTGCCTGTGTTCTGTTTCTGTTCCAGTATCGCGGTACTGATAAGGTTGCCAGTATATTCGGGCCGATCATGCTGATTTACTTTAGTGCCCTGATGGTTTCTGGCCTGGTCTCTGTGGCAGGGATGCCCGGTATAATCAAGGCGATCAGCCCCCATTATGCCTTTGAGTTTTTCCGTCAGAACGGCTTTGCAGGCTACATAGTGCTGTCAGAGGTAATACTGTGTGCCACCGGTGGCGAGGCACTTTATGCAGATATGGGGCATCTGGGGCGTAAGCCGATCATCCGGGCCTGGTACTTTGTGTTTTTTGCACTTTATCTGAACTACCTGGGGCAGGGAGCCTTTATTCTGGGGCAGGGTGAAACCAGTAACATCCTGTTTTCAATGGTTAAATATCAGGTGCCACAACTTTATATTCCGTTCCTTCTGCTTACCATCATGGCCACCATCATAGCCTGCCAGTCCATTATCAGCGGTGTTTTCTCCATTGTATATCAGGGGATTACCACCCGGATTATGCCGCTTATGAAGGTTGATTACACCTCAACCCATATCCAGTCCCAGATCTATATCGGTGCTGTAAACTGGATTCTGATGGTTGCGGTTATCTTTGTGATGTTCTTCTTCCAGAAATCAGGCAACCTGGCTGCTGCCTATGGTATGGCGGTGACCGGCTCCATGACCATTACCGCCTTTATGATGCTGATAGTCTACTCCCACACCATGAAAAAGTGGAAGGTGCCGATTGTGCTGCTGGTACTGCTGCTGGATCTGGTCTACTTTACCTCTACCTTCTCCAAACTGCCCCACGGTGCCTACTGGTCAATCATCCTGGCCTCGGTTCCGTTTTTCACAATCATGATCTGGACAAAGGGACAACAGGCACTTTACCGCGCACTTAAACCGCTGGAGACCAGCACTTTTATGGTATCCTACAGCCAGATTTATGCTAAAAACCATAACATTCCCGGTACCGGACTTTTCTTTGTACGGGGGCTGGATATGGTGCCGCCATATCTGGTACACTGCGTAATCCGCAGCAACATTATTTATGAACGTAACGTACTGATTTCCATCCTGCGAACCGATGAACCGTTTGGACTGGAATCTGTGCATACAAAAAATATGGGGCCAGGGCTGGAAGGGTTTGAGATACAGGCCGGTTACATGGAAGTAATTGATATTGAACAGATAATCCGTCAACATGGGATAGATGAAAAGGTGATCCTGTACGGTGTGGAAGATATTACAACATCTAACCCTGCCTGGCGGATGTTTGCGGTTCTCAAGAAACTAACCCCAAATTTTGTACAGTTTAACAAGCTGCCAGCCACAAAGTTGCAGGGGGTTGTCACCAGAGTTGAGATGTAACAAGGATTATAACGTAGCAATCAGACGGGGTGAAATATGCAAACCAGAAAGATGCTTGGCGAGATTTTTATTGAAAAGGGTGTGTTGTCCAGTCGTACTGTAGAGCGGATGCTGGCCCAGGCCAGTCGCCTACAGAAGCGGTTTGGGTGGCTCCTGGAGGATAAGGGGCTTATAACCGGTGATGAGCTTGCGGCAGCTCTGGCAGAGCAGTACGGTCTGAAGCATTTGCAAAACATTGCACAGTATAACTATCCCAGACAACTGCTTAATCTGATTTCCCCGGAAGTTGCCATTGAGTTCCATGTGTTTCCTCTGCGTCAGGAGGGAGATAAGCTGTTAATGGCTGTGACAGACCCGACAGACATGGATCTGATCAAGAACATCATAAAAAACAATGGCCTGAATCCGCTACCTGCGGTGGTCTCCCGTCGGGACTTCTTTGATGCCTACTGTAAGCATTATCTGGGTACGCTTCCTGCCGATACCAAGAGCAATACGGTTCTGGTGGCAGAAGATGATCTTATGACCCAGGAAATGCTGAAGCAGATGCTGGAAAGTAGTGGCTATCGCGTGCTGTTGGCGGGCAATGGCATGGATGCCTATCGTGATATTGTTGCCAATCGGCCCAGGGTGGTGTTGACAGATAAAGAGATGCCGGTGCTGGATGGCTTTGGTCTGTTGAAACTTGTACGGGCAATCCGTGAATTCAAGTCAATCCCTATAATTCTGGTAAGTGACAAGACCACTGATGAAGAGGAAGCTCGCCTGTTTGATCAGGGCTTCTTTGACTTCATTCCCAAGCCGATTAAGGCAACCATGCTGCTGGCAAGGGTTAACAGGGCAATGGAGATGTCCGAGAACAGCCAGGAAAACAAGTAACCAGTTATGCCGTTGTTTGTGGCAGGTATTGCTCAAAATTCTTCTTATCTATGGCACAGCGGTATGCCTCTTCAGGATTAACCTGCTTGGTCTTCAGCAGATCAAGCAGGTGCTGATCCATTAACTGCATCCCATCCTTTTTAGCGGTCTGGATTATGGACGGAATCTGGAAGGTCTTGGCTTCCCGGATCAGGTTACCGATGGCCGGTGTACCCAACATGATTTCAAGTGCTGCCACCCTGCCACTACCATCGGCTGTTTTCAGCAACTGCTGGCAAACCACCCCTTTTAATGATTCTGACAACATGGTACGAACCTGGTCCTGGGATTCCTTGGGAAAAACATCAATGATTCTGTCAATGGTCTTGGCAGCGGTGTTTGTATGCAGGGTGCCAAAAACCAGGTGTCCGGTTTCTGCTGCACTCATGGCCAGTTGAATTGTCTCCAGATCCCGCATCTCACCTACCAGTATAATATCAGGATCTTCCCTAAGGGCCGCACGCAGTGCCGATGTAAACGACTCGGTATGGGTGCCGATCTGCCGCTGGTTCAGCAGTGACAGCTTGTTTTCATGGATGAACTCCAGCGGATCTTCCAGGGTAAGGATATGCTCTTTGCGGGTGCTGTTGATCAGATCAATCAGGGCTGCCAGTGTGGTGGACTTGCCTGATCCAGTGGGGCCGGTTACCAGCACCAGCCCTTTTTTAAACTGGGTCATCCTGCGTACACCTTCCGGCAGATTTAGCTGATCAGCACTAAGGACGGTGGCCGGTATGATACGGAATACCGCTGCAATACCACGGTGGGTCACCAGAATATTGCCACGAAAACGGGCCAGGCCAGGTACAGAATAGGCAAAGTCCAGGTCGTTAGTGGCTTCAAACTGATGTCTCTGTTCTTCAGTCAGGATCTCCATCAGAATCGGCACCAGCTCTTCGTGGGAGAGCGGCTTAAACTGCAAGCGGATCATTTCGCCATGCAGTCTGAAGATAGGTGGATTTCCACTTGAAAGGTGCAGGTCAGAGGCACCTTGGTCTTTCATCATCTTAAACAGGGCATCAATTTTGGCCATTTTACCTGTCTCCTGGCTGTAATCCTTTAAAACTCGCAGATGGTAATTAAATATTGTTTCATAGTCAGGCTGCCGGATATGCGGGGATCAGCAGCCCTTGTCCAGGCAGGACAGGATAAACATCCTGACATCATCATTTGCCAGTTTTCGGAAGCCTGTAACCAGCCTGATTTCATCTTCCGATAAATCAGACAGCCCAACATCAGCCTGTTCCATCTGGCTGGCAGTGGACAAATTGGCGTTGAAGCCCAAAGGCACTGCCTGCTGTTTACCGTAAAACTGATCCAGCAGTTCGCTGATCTCAACTGATGAGGCCACAGAGCGGTTGATGCTGCAACCAGATGCTTCTTCAGCCTGTTCCAGTGCCTCTTTATCAAGAGGATCGGACATTGCAATGGACAGCTCATCACCGGCCTTGATCAGGGGGATCATCTGAAATTTGCGGCAGATGTGGCCAGGAACCAGTTTGATTGCATCTGGATCAATCATGGCCGGGTTCAGCTTCAGATACGGTATATCCAACTGGCTGGATAAGGCCCAGTTGATGTCTTCCTGGGATACTATTCTGAGGGCCAGCAGTGCCTCACCAAAACGGATGTTGCTGTGCTTTTGTTCCTGAATCGCTGTCTCAATATCCTGCTCTGTAATAATACGGGCTTTCAGCAGCACCGAACCAAGACTGCCTTCCCTTACAATTGATGACATGGCTGCCTCCTTAAATTGGCTGTAAGCAGTTTAGCTGTTGGCCTGTTTGTGTCAATATTATAGTGTGACAGATTTTTTCTGGCGTTGTATGCTTTATTCCAATTTCAGATCAAAGATGGATTCAAGGCGGCGAGGAGCCGATAACGAGCCAACGAAGAAGACGCTTTGATATGGTATTGGAATTGCAAATCAGATTTA
>CAZRKG010000128.1:0-4393 GCA_964600635.1 uncultured Geobacter sp.
TTCTTCATTTTCTATCATCAACAGATCTCCTTTCTTTATTTCTTTCAGGCAGACTATGCTGCAAACGCTACATGCCGATTTTTAGGGGTTAATTTGTCTTGATAGGCAAGATTGACCCACAAAACGCAAAAAGCCGCCGGTTACGGTATTAACATCTACCGAAACCTGCGGCTGGTGCTGCGAGAAACCGGATAGTCCTTATCCAGTTCATACTTTCCCCTGACTTGAACCTGCTTTTTATCTGTCTGTGAAAAACCAACCTTCCACTAGAAGAATATAAATATGTTTTGTTGTTACCAAAAGCTAATTAAAGCGTCAATCAAATCTTCGCCAGTTAGTCATTTTTTTAAATAATCAGCGTGTATAACATACTGATTTGCTGTACATTTTATAGGGTGTTTGTTGTGAACCGCTGTTTTATATTTTAATGAGGATAGTTGTTGTAAATGCGTATGCAGTCTGGCCGGAGTGGGGTTAAAGGGGACTATACAGATACCATCTGGCGGGTGTTGCCAAGGTCTGTTGCAGCAATGGGACACCATTGATACCAGGGCAGAGTACTACCTTAGTATGCAGCTTTATTACCGCGGCAGCGGTCAATTTCTGCAACTGCCCCAGAACAGGCAGAATATTCTGCCTGTTCCGAAAGCCGCTTATGGTGGTTTTGATTATGGCTGGTTTATGACGGGCTGTTCAGCCGGAAATGGCCGCTGGCAGAGTTGATTGTGACAATGGCATGTTTATACAGTAGTTGGTCACCACCGTTATCCATCAGGATGGAGAAGTTATCAAAGGATTTTATCAGCCCCTCCAGCATTTCGCCGGTTGTCAGGCGAATTTGCACTTTAACCCGTTCTTTACGGGCCTGGTTCAGGTACTGATCCTGGATATTAAATGTTGATTTGGACATGCTGGCACCACTCCTTCAGGCAAAGAATTTTTCAATAGAGTTTATTTTAGCAGAAACTTCGTTAGGTGTAACCAATTGCATTTCAGATTGTCCCTTAAACCAGGTCAATTGTCGCTTGGCAAAACGGCGGGTGTTCCGTTTAATCAGCCTTGACAGCTCTTCCAGGTCATATTCTCCCTTTAAAAAGGCCAGTACTTCCTTGTAACCGATCGCCTCCATCGGTTTACAATCAGTGGGAACCCCGCTTGCCAGCAGACCTTTCACCTCATCCACCAATCCTGCTGCCAGCATCTGATCCACCCGCAGGTTTATCCGCTGGTAAAGCAGTTCGCGGGGCAGATTCAAACAGTATTGCAGTGCATTGAAACGGCATTCTGCAAAGCCGTGGGCTGCGTTAAAGTCAGAAAGTGCCTGGCCGGTGATCTGGTAAACCTCCAAAGCACGGATGATGCGGAAAAGGTCGCTGGGGTGCAGCCGCTGTGCAGTCTGGGGGTCAACCTTTGCCAGCTCTGCCAGCAGGGATTCCGCCCCATGCTGACTGGCCTGTTGTTGCAACTGTTGACGAAACAGGGGGGATTGGCCAGGGGCATTGCTTAGGCCGTACAGTAAGGCCCTCAGGTAAAGGCCGGTACCACCTGCAACTATCGGGCGTTTGCCATTGGAGATGATCTCTTTGATTGCGGCTGTTGCTTCCCTGGCAAAATCAGCCGCTGTGAACGGATCGCTTGGCTGGCAGATATTCAGCAGATGATGGCGGATTTGCTGCTGGTCTGCCCTGGTTGGCTTGGCACTGCCGATGTCAAAGCCCTTGTAAACTGTTAGTGAATCAGCACAGATCAGCTCGCCATCCAGTTGCCTGGCCAGCTCCATTGCCAGGGCTGATTTGCCAGATGCAGTTGGACCGGCTATCACCAGTATTTTGGGCTTTTCGTCCATTATCTGCGGCTGAAAAGCTTTTCCAGCTCAAACAGGGTGATCTGGTGGGAAACCGGTCTGCCGTGGGGGCAGTGGGCCGAGAAGTCTGTGCGGTCCATCTCCTTCAACAATTCCTTCATCTGGCGGTGATCCAGTTGGTGTCTGCCACGCACCACACTATGGCAGGCTATACGTGAAAGCAGATCATCCACCAGCACATCAAAGCTGGTCTGGCTGCCGTTGCTGGCCAGTTCCGAGAGAATATCACGCAACAGATTGATTACATTACTGTTGGCGATGATCTGCGGTACAGCGTTAATCCGCCAGGTCTGGCCGCCAAACAGTTCCAGATCAAAACCAATGTCACTAATCAGATGTTGAAACTGTTGCAGGGTGTCAACTTCCAGAAAGGACAGCTCCACTGTTTCCGGCAGCAGCAGACCCTGGCTTTCCACCCTGTTTTCATTAAAGGATCGCTTTAGCTGTTCAAAGCGGACCCGTTCGTAGGCAGCATGTTGGTCTATAATTACCAGCCGGTCTTCCCCCTGGCAGAGAATGTAGGCCGCCCTGAACTGACCGATGATCTCCAGATTTTCAAAGTAACCAACCGTTTCCAGCCGTTGTTCCACTGCTCTGGCGGCATATCCCTGGGGCTGCTCAAACACAGCACCTGCCTGTCTGCTGGCAGAGTCAGATATGAAGCGATTAACAGCCTGGCGGATTCCTGGTATCGGATCTGGCTGTGTTGACTGCCATCTCTTTTGTGAAGAATCAGCCGAGTTGTGCGGGTGCATGGCAGTAGTCAGGGGTTGTCCGGCTTGATACTGACGCTGTTGCAGCCAGGGGGAGTGACGCAGAGTTTCCTCGATAACACCCTGGATGGTGTCATGTACCTGGGATTGCTGCCTGAAGCGGACTTCATGCTTGGTGGGGTGGACGTTTACATCCACTTCACCAGGTGGAATCTGGATAAACAGGGCCACCAGCGGGTAGCGTCCCCTTTCCAGCACAGGCCGGAAAGCCTGCATGACGGCATGTTGCACAACCTTGTCACGTACAAACCTGCCGTTAATGTAGGTGTATATGGCAGAGCTGCTGGAGCGGGAGGCTGTAGGGGGAGCAAGGTAGCCACTAATACTGGCAACGGCTGATTCGCCATTTACCTCAAACAGTTCAGTATCTTTTGCCACAAGCTGCTGCAACCGTTGCAGCAGGCTGCCCGGACTGACCCGAAGCTGCTCGCGGTTGTTGTTGCTGTAGCTGAAGGCTACATCAGGTCTGGAGATGGCTGTTCTGACCACCAGATCAGCCAGGTGGGCAGATTCTGTCTCGGCACTACGCATGAATTTGAGCCTGGCCGGTGTGTTGTAAAAAAGCTGCTCCACGGTAATGTCAGTTCCAACCGCCATACCGCACTCTGTTACTGTGCGTATGGTGCCACCTTCGGCAAAGATCTCTGTTCCGGCGATGCCGTCTTTGGTGCGGCTTTTAAGCCGCAGCCTTGAGACAGAGGCCAGGGAGGGTAGGGCTTCTCCCCTGAAACCAAGGGAGCTGATGGCTTCAAGATCACTATCATTGCTGATCTTGCTTGTGGCGTGTCGTTCCAGTGCCATCCGGGCATCTTCCCTGGACATGCCATGACCATTATCAATTACACGGATCAGTCGCCGACCTCCGGCAGAAATCTCTATTCTGATTTCAGTTGCATCGGCATCCAGGGCGTTTTCCAACAGCTCTTTGGCTACAGAGGCAGGTCGCTCCACCACCTCGCCAGCGGCAATTTTGTTGGCAATGGATTCTGAAAGTATGCGGATGTTTGGCGTCATTTACCCATACCTGCTATTCCAATTTCAGATCAAAGATGGATTCAAGGCGGCGAGGAGATCGGCGACGAAGGCGTACAGGCAGTACGTTGAGGAGCCGATGACGAGCCAACGAAGAAGACGCTTTGATATGGAAGTGGAATTATAATCAAAAAGAGCGGGCAAGCCCGCTCGTAACCAGCTTATTCCTGCTATAAATTACAGTTGTGCCTGTTTGTTATCGGTCTCATCCAGACCGCCGAAAAGGCTTTTGAAGTTGTCATCGCTGCTATCAGAAGGTTTGTCACTACTGCTTTCCCAGGGGCTGTCCTGGTTTTGCAGGTCATCAAAGGAAAAGCTGTTAAGTTCAAAGCCCTGGTCAGTATCTGTTTTGGTCTGCACCGGCTCGGCCTGCTGAGATGCCTTGCCCATCAGCTCTGCAAATGGATCGTAAACCGCTGCCGGTTCAAGGCTGCTTTCAAGTGTTGTGGATTCTATGATCATGCTGTTGGCAATATCAGGTATTACATCTGCTGTCTCAATTGTAGTTCCTGCACCAGGGGTTTCAAAGGTGAAGGTATATCCGCCATCTCCTGCACCGCTGATTGTGGCAGCAAGCCCCATGTTACTGGCCATTTTGTCCAGGATAGCTTCAGGCATTACCATCGGGATGATTTTGTGCTTCTGTTTGAATGTCACCAGGTCTGCCGAGCATTTGCGGCAGTTGTCATATATTTCAAAGCTGGTAAATCCACATTTTGGACAT
>CAZRKG010000129.1:0-4231 GCA_964600635.1 uncultured Geobacter sp.
TAGTTAGCCTTCCGATGCAGAGATAAAACATAAAGAACAATAACTGGCATAACGGTTGCAAACAATAATAAGCAGATTAAGACAGACCAACGGACCTGCTATGGAATCTATCCTTATAATTGATGATGAGCCATTTATACGAGAAAGTGTAACCAGGGTACTTTCTGAAGATGGCTACCGTGTGTTACAAGCAGCAAACGGTGCAGAGGCCCATGAACTGGTACTTTCCGATGAGGTAGACCTGGCACTGCTTGACCTGAATCTGGGACAGGACGACGGGCTTTTACTGCTTAAATCATTAAGGGAACTTGATCCGCATCTGTTGGTAATCATCATTACCGGCTACGGATCTGTGGAATCTGCGGTTGAGGCATTGAAACTTGGTGCCTTTGATTATATGAAGAAGCCGTTCAAGGCCGATGCCCTGCGTGTGATTGTAAAACTGGCTCTGCAAACCCAGGAGCTTAAACGAGAGGTCAGAACCCTGCGTCGTTCCGGCTGTTTTGGGCCTGATCTGCCGCTTCTTGGTGAAAGCCAGCCCTTTATGGAACTACTTGAACAGTTGCATGAAGTGGCAAAGATACCCACCGCCACTGTTCTGATCACCGGAGAATCAGGTACAGGCAAGGAACTGGTTGCAAAGGGGGTGCATTCCCTTTCTGAACGGAAAGAGCATCCCTTTGTGGCAATCAACTGTGCCTCTGTACCGGCAGAACTGATGGAAAGCGAGCTGTTTGGCCATGAAAAAGGGGCTTTTACCGGTGCATTAAGCCGCAAGATCGGCTTGTTTGAAGAGGCCCATAACGGCACTATCTTTCTGGATGAGATAGGTGATATGCAACCTGGGTTACAGGCTAAACTGTTACGGGTCTTGCAGGAGAGAACCATCAGGCGGGTGGGTGGAACAAAGGATCTGCCGGTGGATATACGGGTCACAGCAGCAACCAACCGCGACCTGCGTAGCCGGATACAGTCTGGCTCCTTCAGGGAGGATCTCTACTATCGCCTGAATGTTATTCCGCTGCACCTGCCCCCTCTGCGGGAACGTGGTAATGATATTCTGTTGCTTGCAAAGTACTTCCTGTCCCACTACGGCCAGACCTGTGGCAGATCTTTTACAGGTATCTCCACAAATGCAGAAAAAATGCTGCTTGAATACAACTGGCCAGGCAATGTTCGTGAGCTTAAAAACATTATCGAGCGGTTTTGCATCATGTCCAGCACCCCACTTCTGGAGCCGCAGCATCTGCCACAGGAACTGCACCAGCATCCACACGGTCTTCCTATGGAGCTTTACTCTGAAAGCCTTGAAAACGGTCTGGAAGCGGTGGTGGCAGAGTTTGAAAAGTGCCTGATAGTAAAGGCTATCCAGTTATCTGATGGAAATGTGCTTAAAGCTGCCCAGACCCTGAAAATCCCCAGGGGAACCCTGCGTTACAAAATGGACAAATACGAGATCTGACAGGCATATGGCGAAAATCCGCCACAATCATTGGCCAAAAACCGCCACTTTCTGTAAAAAACAAAACACGATTTACTTAACCCGTAAACAACACAGCTTCATCATTCCTGCTAGTTACATAGAATCATCGGTTTTGGCATTTCTGTTGCTAGTTAATTCAAGCTTGACAGTTCTGGTTCAACAGAATTCTATTGCAGCAACATCACAAAAAGGAGACACAAATGTTTAAGAAAATCCTGGCAGCAGTTGTAACCATCGCCCTGGCATTACCGCTTAGTGCCCAGGCCGCCCAGAAGGTAAAGATCGGCTTCATAAACACCATCACCGGTGCAGAGGCTCCGATTGGCGAAAACCTTACCAACGGTGTAACAATGGCCATTGATGCCCTGAAGAAAAAGGGGATCGAGGTGGAGATCATCAAGGAGGATGATACCGGCAAGCCTGAAAAATCCCTGGCCGCATTTGAGAAACTGGCTACCCGTGACAAGGTTGCCGGTGTGGTTGGCCCTTACACCTCGGCCTGCTCCAGTGCCGTTGCAAGCCAGGCTGACAAGTACAAATTGCCTATCCTGATCCCTGCGGCAGCAAAAGAGGATATTACCCGCAAAGGTTACAAGTACGTCTTCCGTCTTAACGCTCCGGCCGATGTCTACTCATCCGTAATCATGGATGCAGTTCTTACCCTGGATAAGCCAAAGACCATCGCCTACATTTATGAATCAACTGATTTTGGAACATCAACCGTTAAAACAGCCCAGGAGTACGCCAAGAAACTTGGTATCAAAGAAGTAGCAAACGAGAAGTATCAGAAAGGTTCACCTGACTTCCGCTCTACCCTGGCAAAGGTAAAGTCTAAAAATCCTGATCTGGTATTCATGGTTTCCTATGTTGTTGATGCCATCACCCTTATGCGTCAATCCAAAGAGATGGGTCTTGCTCCAAAGGCGTTCTTAGGTGGTGGTGCCGGCTTTACAACCGCACAGTTCCTGGCACAGAAAGAAATCTCCAACCTGGTAATGTCCAGTACCCAGTGGACAGAAGATGTCTCCTGGCCAGGTGCCAAGGATTTTGCAAAGGCATACAAGGCACGTTTCAAGAAAGACCCTACCTACCACGCTGCCTGTGCGTATGAAGCAATGATGATTATGGCTGAAACCGCTGCCAAGAATGATGGCGACCGTGACAAGACCCAGGCAGGGCTTGTTGCCGGCAAATGGAGCGGAATCATGGGTGATGTGCAGTTTGCAAACTACAATGGCTACAGCAACCAGAATAACCACCAGATGCTGGTTCAGCAGGTACAAAACGGCCAGTATGAAACTGTCTATCCTGCCCAATTCTCCACCAAGAAGCCTGTTTACCCGTTTAAGTGGTAATCTGGCAGATAGCGGCCTGACAAGGTGCCGGCACAAACCGGCACCTTTTTTTTGAGTACTCCTGATACGTAAACTTTCTGGAGAAAGCCATTATGGAAATTTTCTTTCAATCTCTTATATCCGGTCTGCTGGTGGGGGGGGTATACGCCCTGATCGGCATCGGCCTGACCATCATTTTCGGTGTCATGCGGGTGATCAACTTTGCCCACGGTGACATCATGATGGTTGGAATGTACCTGACTTACTTCCTGTTTACCCTGGCCGGAATAGATCCCTTTGTATCTGTTCTGTTCACAATCCCGCTTATGTTCCTTTTTGGCGGTTTTTTGCAGAAGGTCTTTATCAACCGGATCATCGGCACATTGCCGCAGAACCAGATCCTGCTGACCATCGGCCTTGGCCTGATCATGAGCAATACCGCCATGCTGGCCTTTACTTCTGATTACAAGATTCTGACAACATCCTACTCATCATCCAGCTTTAACCTGTTTGGCATATCCATCTCCCAGCCGCTTCTGATCTCATTTCTGATCACCTGTGCCATCACCGTAATTTTATACTGGTTTCTGATGAGGACTGATACAGGCCAGGCTATCCGTGCCACTGCCCAGGATAGGGAGGCTGCACAATTGATGGGGATCAACGTAAAATGGATGTCCATTCTGGCCTTTGGTCTTGGTGCATCCCTGGCAGGTACAGCCGGTGCCCTGATCTCTCCCACCTACTATATCTTCCCACAGGTGGGAAGTGCCTTTACGCTGAAAGCCTTTGTTATTACAGTACTTGGTGGCATGGGCAGCATTGTCGGGGCAACCATTGGCGGTATCATCATCGGTATTGTGGAATCAGTTGGTGCTGTCTATATCTCTTCTGACTGGAAAGATGTACTGGTCTTCGGCATCTTTCTGCTGGTGTTGCTCCTCAAGCCTTCCGGCCTGATGGGCAAGTCTGCGACTTAGGGGGATAATATGAATATATTCAACCGTATAAACAATCAGAACGGGTCGGGCATGATCCATCTGATGCTGGCGATGGTGGTGATAATCGCCCTGGGATTTTTGCCAAACTTTGTTGAATCCCCCTACTTTCTTCACATGATGATCCTGTTCTTTCTGGCAACTCTGCAAGGCTCAAGCTGGAACATCATCGGCGGTTATACCGGCCAGTATTCCGTTGGTCACGCCGCTTACTTCGGGGCCGGTGCCTATACCACCCTGATCCTTTTGACCATCAACGAGATTCCGCCCTGGATCGGTTTTCTTGGCGGTATTGTGGTGGCAGTTATCCTGTCTCTTATCATCGGTTCAATCTGCTTCCGTCTGCGTGGCCCTTACTTTGTTCTGGCATCCATTGCCGTGGCAGAGATACTGCGTCTGACCGCCCTTAACCTGAC
>CAZRKG010000130.1:0-4194 GCA_964600635.1 uncultured Geobacter sp.
TTAAATATTTTCACCTGCTCCTGTTCATCCTGGGATGACTCAATATATTGATCCAGGATTGAGAGGATTTCGCCGGTATGGGCACGGTTGCTGCTTGAAAGCAGGCTGGTGAGGGTAATCCGCAGAGAATCGGCATCAACTATGCCAAACAGGAAGCGGACCGCTGCGTTACGGCGGGTAAGTCCCTTATGTTCAGCAGAACGCAGTAACTGCAAGATGCTGGAGGTGGGATCAACCACCCAGCCAGGTACCAGATCTTCCAGTAAAAGCTCGGCCTTGCGGCGTAGATGGGCATCGGAATCATTTATAAAGTGCCGTGCAATATCCACCTTAAAGTTGCGGTCTGCACCAGAGTTGGCAATAATTGTAAAGGCTGCAACCTTATCCTTGGTGGAAAGTCTGGATATATCGCTTTTGGCCCGCTCACTATCGTTAATCTTGATATAAAAGCTGACAATATCCTCAACCCCTACATCAGCTTCAACATCCTTCATGCTGACTCCTTTCCACCGCTGTTTTGCAGCTCTGTAACCGCCTGCCTTGCAAGCTGGTCACAACGTTCATTCTCGGCATGACCGGCATGGCCCCGCACCCAATGCCAGCTTACCTGGTGTGGTTGCGATGCCTCAATCAGTGCCTCCCACAGATCCCTGTTCAGTACTGGTTCCTTCTTGCTGTTCTTCCAGTTGTTACGTTGCCAGCCTTGCAGCCATTGGGTCATCCCCTTGACCAGATATTGTGAATCAGTGGTGATGGCAACCTGACAAGGGCGGCTCAACTGTTTAAGGCCAGACAGGGCAGCGGTCAGCTCCATCCTGTTGTTGGTGGTTGCCTTTTCTGCACCGGACAGCTCCTTCTCAACACCTTTGTAACGCAGAATTGTGCCATAACCGCCTGGGCCAGGGTTGCCGCTACAGGCACCATCGCAGAAGATCTCAACCAGATGATTTTCGCTATTTTTCAACTCTGCCAACGTAGGCCCCTTCCTGCTTCAGTAATTGGGCAATGGCATCCATCACCCGTTGGGTAATCAGGTTGTGTGTCTCTTTGTTATCCTCAAGCTGATACAGATCGCTGAAGTCAAGCGGCTTTCCAAACACAATGGCTGCCTTGGCACCGATATTAGGGAACTTCCAGTGGTTAAGCCCCACCAGTGCTGTTGGCACCACCACCGGCCTGGTGTCATAAATCAGCTTGCCAGCCCCACGGTTGCCCTGGCCCAGCCTGCCATCTTTATGACGGGTTCCCTCCGGGTATAGCATGACCTTCTGATCCTTCAACAGTTCGTTGATTACCTTGCCAGCCTTGACATCACGGCCACGCCTGACCGGAAAGGCTCCCCAGGATGAGTAAATCAGCCGCTGAAACGGCTTCTGAAATAGCTCTTCCTTGGCAGGTGCCCAGAGCATCTGCATCGGATTACTGCGTAAAACAGCCCAGGGCAGGAAGATGGTTTCATAGGCGGAGATATGGTTGGATGCAATCAGAACACCGCCGGAGCGGGGCAGATTCTCACTGCCTTTAACTTGCAGTCGGTTGATGCCAGAGGCATAGATGCCCACTACATAGGCAGAAAATGTTATCCAGCAGCGGCGTAAACAAGAAGCTTTCACACAGGTTCCCTCGTTATCCCGATTCCATATCAAAGCGTCTTCTTAGTTGGCTCGTTATCGGCTTCTCAACGTACTACGTATACGCCTTCGTCGCCGATCTCCTCGCCGCCTTGAACCGATCTTTGATCTGGAATGGGAATTATTGATTCTGATGTTTTAAAGTTAAATTTTATATCATGGCAGTGTAATGACAGCAACCTGTCAGTCTGGAGTTAGAGTGATGTAATTCTACTTTCACTTGTCAGTATAAAAGGTTATATTCTCAATATTATGGTAAAATATCTCCCAACAAATAATCTTTCTGATAACAAATACCTGATCGGGCGGCAGCCGATCCTTGACCGCCAAGGGTTGCTTTTTGCCTATGAACTGCTGTTTCGGGCAGCATCCACTGAAAATCTGGCTGATGTAAAGAATGCGTCACAGGCCACAGGCAATGTAATCCTTAACACCCTGTCTCATTTTGGCACCAAACAGATACTGGGTGACCATCTGGGCTTCATAAACTTTGAAGGTGAAATCCTGATGAGTGATTCACTGGAGTTGCTGCCAAGGGGTACCATTGTGCTGGAGCTACTGGAGACCCTGGAGGTATCCCAGGAACTGGTTGAGCGTTGCAAGCAGTTGAAGGAAGCCGGTTTTATACTGGCCCTTGATGACCATGTCTATGATCCGGTTTACGAAGAGCTTTACCAGATTATAGACATTATCAAAATAGACTTGATGCTTACACCAGTGGATACCCTGGCACCGATTGTGGCCCATTATCGCAAATTCCCCATGAAGCTGCTGGCAGAAAAAGTGGAATCCAGGGAAGAATTCCAGCAATGTCTGGAGCTTGGCTTTGACTACTTCCAGGGCTACTACTTTGCCAGGCCATCCATTATGGAAAAACGGAAGATCAGCGAAGGTGGTACGGCACTTTTAAAGTTGATGCGGCAGTTGTCCGATGATGTTGGTATAGAAGAGATTGAAAAGACCTTCCGCAACAGTCCAGGGCTGACCTACAAACTGCTGTTGCTGGTCAACTCGGTGGCCTTTACCAGCTTGCAGAAGATTTGCAGTGTACGCCACGCCATCACCATGCTGGGACGCTCCCAGATGAAACGCTGGGTGCAGCTTGCCCTGTTTGCAGCGGATAATGATGATGTCGCCTCTAACCCGTTACTGGATATGGCAGCGGTACGGGGTGGTCTGATGGAGGAGCTGACCTGCAACGTTCCTGCCCTGCGTAATGTCCATGATGCACAGGAACAGGCATTTATGACCGGCATCTTATCTCTGCTGGAGGTGCTTTACGATATACCGATGCAGCAGGTGGCCAATGAGCTTAACCTTTCAGAAGAGGTGCAACTTGCCCTTCTGGAACGGGGCGGTATTTACGGCACTTTGCTTACACTGGTGCAGGCTCTGGAGCAGTTTGATTTTGAAGCAGCAGACCCACTGATGGAACAGCTTGAAATAGACCATACCACAGTAATGGAGGCCCAGCTTAAAGCCTTTAACTGGCAGACCTGCCCAATATGACACCATTGGTAACACCCCCCTCAACAAGCCCTTCATTTGCAGTAAATCCCAAAAAACAACAGGCCCTGCTGGCACGTATGGCAGAGCTGGGTGTAACCGAGTCGGAGCTGGAAGAGCAGTTCATCCGTTCTTCAGGGCCAGGTGGTCAGCATCTTAACAAGACCTCCAGTGCTGTCCGTGTCCGCCATATTCCCACCGGACTGGAGGCACGTTGTGGTAAAGAACGCAGCCAGTCGATCAACCGCTTTATCGCCAGGCGTGAACTGATGGAGAAAATAGCCCAAAGCCGTGGGCTGGCAACCAGGCTGGATGACCAGCAGGAGCGGATCCGTAAACAGAAAAAACGCCGCAACAGAAGACAGAATTCAAAAAATCTGCTAAACAGTAGCAATGATTAGTCCAACAACATTAACCTCACTGGAGCTTGGCAAGGTTCTGGCGGTGGTGGCAGAAAATGCCCACAGTGCCGTAACCACAGATGCAGTTGCCAGCCTGCAACCGTTGAGCAATCTGGATGCAATCCAGACCAGTTGGAGCAGGATAGAAGAGATCCGCAGCATGTTGAGGGTCGGCCTACCCCTTAACATTGAACGCTTCAGTGATATTCGCCAACTGCTGGCAGATGTGCGGCCCCAGGGGGCCATACTGACCACTTTCGGCCTGCTGGAGTTTATTCCGGTGCTGCAATCACTGGCAAACCTGCATCGCCAACTGTCCGGTCAGGACAATATCCCTGCCCTGCAAGGCATTGATCCCTTCCCTGAACCTTTTAACGATATTCTGGAGCCGCTGTCGGCAACACTGGATGGCGATGGCAATATCCTTGATTCTGCCTCTGCTGCCCTGGCAAGTATCCGCAAGACAAAGCAGACCATCACCAGCCGTATCCGCAGAAAACTGGCCGAGATTATCCGCAAGCATGAAACCGCCATCTTTTTGCAGGATGAATTTATCACCATCCGCTCTGGACGCTGGGTGATTCCGGTTCGGATGGACTCTAAGGGGATGGTGCCAGGGGTGGTGCATGATGTTTCCTCCTCCGGTGAAACCGCCT
>CAZRKG010000131.1:0-4135 GCA_964600635.1 uncultured Geobacter sp.
CCGGACAAGCTTTTCAACTGCCTGTTGTTGCTGGGCAGGCGAGAAACCCTTGCTCTGCAACTTCTCCTGTAGCCGCTTACTGGTGTAATCACGGCCTGTAAGTAACCGCAGGGCAGCCAGATAACAGGCATCTGCCTGATCAGAATCGGTCAATGTTCGGGCTTCCATCTTCCTGATCTTTTTCAGGCTCGCTACTTTGTTCAAAGTTATCCCAGGTTGCATCAGAAGTGGATGAGATACCGGAAATCTTGAGTGCAAAGTCATCGGGGTTGGAACTCTGCCGCAATGCCTCTTCATAGGTAATCAACTTGGATGTGTAAAGTTTCATCAAAGACTGGTCAAAGGTCTGCATACCGTAGGTCACAAAACCCTGGGCAATGGCATCCTTTAGCTGCTTGGTCTTGTCTTTGTCATCAATACACTCTTTAACCCGTGCTGTACCAAGCAGCACCTCCACGGCAGGCACACGCCCCTTACCATCAGACCTGGGTACCAGCCGCTGGGATACAATCCCCTTGATGATACTGGCCAGTTGAATCCTGACCTGACGTTGATGGTAGGGCGGAAAGACCGAGATAATCCGGTTGATGGTCTCCGGTGCATCCATTGTATGCAGGGTTGACATAACCAGGTGTCCGGTCTCGGCTGCGGTCATGGCGGTCTCAATGGTCTCGTAATCCCGCATCTCACCCACCAGAATTACATCAGGGTCCTGACGCAGTGCCCCTTTAAGGGCGTTGGAGAAGGCCGGTGTGTCAGAACCAACCTCACGTTGGCTGATGATACATTTATTATCACGGTGCAGGAACTCCACCGGATCTTCAATGGTGATAATGTTACAGGTACGATGATTGTTGATATAATCAATCATGGCTGCCAGGGTGGATGACTTACCAGAACCGGTGGTACCTGTCACCAACACCAGACCACGTTCTTCCAGGCAGAGCTTTTTAAGTACCGGTGGCAGGTTGAGGTCATCCAGGTTTGGGATTTTGAATGAGATTGACCTGAAAACCATGGCAATTGTGCCACGCTGACGATAACAACTGACCCTGAAACGCCCCAGACCAGGTACAGCATAGGCCAGGTCAACCTCTGAATTTTCTTCAAAGATCCGCTTCTGACGGTCGGTCATCATCATATCTGCAAAGGCCTTGACAATCTCTGGAGACAGCCGCTGTACGTTGGGAATCGGGTGCAGGCGGCCATCTATCCTGACGATTGGCGGCAAGCCGGTCTTGATATGTATATCAGAGCCTTTGGCCTTGACAGCTATGGTAAGTATTTCATTCAGATCCATCGGCAAACCTCCAGAAACTACAAACTCAGGACAATCTTACTCCTCGGGCCCTTCCCCATCCACTTCCTTGGGGGCCGGCTTGATCATATCCATCAGTTTGCCTTCAATCTCCGCCAGCATGGCTGTGTTTTCCTTCAGAAACTGACGGGAGTTTTCACGCCCCTGACCGATCCGCTCTTTATTATATGAGAACCAGGCACCGCTTTTGTCAACAATGCCACGCTCCACCGCCAGATCAAGCACATCACCGGTACGGGAAATCCCCTCACCATAAAGAATATCAAACTCCGCTTCCTTAAATGGTGGTGCCACCTTGTTCTTAACCACCTTGACCCTGGTGCGGGAACCGATCACCTGATCACCCTGTTTCAGTGTGGCAATCTTGCGTATATCAAGCCGGACCGAAGAGTAGAATTTGAGGGCATTACCGCCGGTGGTGGTTTCCGGGTTGCCGAACATAACGCCGATCTTCATCCTGATCTGGTTGATGAAGATCACACAGCAGTTGGATTTGGAGATGATACCGGTCAGTTTACGCAGTGCCTGTGACATAAGGCGGGCCTGCAAGCCAACATGGGCATCCCCCATATCACCTTCTATCTCGGCCTTTGGCACCAGTGCCGCCACAGAGTCAATCACCAGCACATCAATTGCACCACTACGTACCAGAGTTTCTGCAATCTCCAGGGCCTGCTCACCGGTATCTGGCTGGGAGACCAGCAGGTCATCGGTCTTCACCCCCAGTTTGCGGGCATAGGTCACATCAAGGGCATGTTCCGCATCAATAAAAGCAGCAATGCCACCAACCTTCTGGGCCTCTGCCACAATATGCAGGGCCAAAGTGGTTTTACCCGATGATTCCGGGCCGTATATCTCAACTATTCTGCCCCTTGGCACACCACCCAGACCCAATGCCAGGTCAAGGGAGATGGCTCCGGTGGAGATCGCCTCAACACCGGGCAGGACTTCATCATTACCAAGCCGCATAATGGCACCCTTGCCAAACTGCTTCTCTATCTGGGACATTGCCAGATCAATGGCTTTGCTTTTATCACTCATTTGCAATACTCCTTTTTTTGTTGCTCAATAAAGTGTTAAAAATTACCACATTACCGGCATTACCAGCAAGCTGAATAACACTATAAATGATTGAACTGTTTGCTTTATGCAAGCTCTGGCTGTAGCAGATATTCATGCAACATCTGTAAGCCCTGCTCCATTGATTGCCGTCTGACTGCGGCTCTGTCTCCATCAAATCTGAAGCCATGCACAACCGTACCATCACCATCTGCCAGGGCCAGATAAACCGTACCCACCGGCTTTTCTGCACTGCCACCATCAGGGCCGGCAATACCTGTCACTGCCAGGCCAAGATCTGCACCGCAATACTGTCTGGCACCTGCGGCCATATAACGGGCAACCAGCTCACTGACAGCACCATTTTGAGCCAATACATCGCCTGGCACCCCCAGCAGATGCTCTTTCAGATCATTGTGGTATGCCACCACCCCGCCCCTGAACCAGGCAGAACAGCCAGGCTGGTCTGCAATGGTGGCTGCAATCAGCCCTGCTGTACAGGATTCCGCCAACGCCAGAGTCAGCCCTGAATTTGTGAAAAGCTCTGCAATTTCTGTCAGATCAATCATTCTCCAAACCCCTTCATAAGCTGTTGCTGAACCTGTCGCAGTGGCAGACCCTGCTTCTGTGCAATCCGGCTGCAATCTTCAAACTCTGGCTTGATTCCGTGGTCGCTCTGTTTGTAGCGAACCTCTCCCCAGGCTGTCTCCTGCACCTGAATATCACGCCTTTGCAGTATACGCTCCACTGGCCGCACCCTGATACCCAGTGTGCCGGTTTCCTCCATGAGGATTTCTGACAACAACTGGCGATCCCCATACTGGCAGAGTATTGACAGCATGGTGGCTGGACGCTGTTTTTTCATCATAATCGGCACTGTCCAGACATCCAGGGCACCCGCCTCAAACAGCCTTTGTACGGTATATCCGATCACCTCTGGCGTAACATCATCCAGATTACAGGCAAGTTCCAGAACCTGATCATCCTGGACATCTGCCAGATCACCAAGCAGCCCCCGCAAAATATTGGGACAATCATCAAAATCCTTACTGCCAGCACCGTTACCAAGTCTGTCAAGCTGCATGGCTGGCATGGCACTTACCGGCTTTGCAAGAGCCGCCAGAATCGCTGCACCGGTTGGAGTCACCCGCTCACCGATCCCGCAGTTACTGTGTAGCAGCAGCCCCTTCATCAGCAGTGCTGTGGCTGGTGCCGGCACCGGCAACCTGCCGTGGGCAGTCTCCACAAAACCACCCCCCAGCGGAATTGGCGAACAGTACAACTGCTCCACCCCCAGCCAGTCCAGCCCGATTGCAGTACCAACTATATCCACAATGCTGTCTACAGCACCAACTTCATGGAAGTGTACTTCATCCACCACAACCTGATGGGCCACTGCCTCGGCCTCAGCCAGTTTAAGGAATATCTTCTGGGCCATTTGCTTTGAATTATTGTTGAGGCTGCTGGAAGCTATCATCTGCTGAATATCAGCATAGCTGCGGTGGTGGTGATGATCCTGCTTTGGAAGATTGACTATGAATTGCAGACCGGTCATCCCCTGCCGTTGCACCTGCTGGCAGGCAAGCTGAAAGGAGTTATCTGGCAGCTCAAGTTTGTCCAGCTCTTTTTGCAGATATTCAACGGGCAGCCCCAGTTCCAACAGGGTAGCCACGGTCATATCCCCTGCTATCCCTGCGGTTGCATCAAGATACAGTACTTTCATCTGTTTCACCTGTTTCTGTAGAAGGATTATTTACT
>CAZRKG010000132.1:0-4047 GCA_964600635.1 uncultured Geobacter sp.
AGAGCCGCTTCTGTAGCTGAATGTTGGTCTGAATCTGGTTCAGCGGCACATGGCCCGGGCCTTCAATCATTACCTGCACACCGTAATCCCAGGCACGCTGGGTCAACTCACCCAGAATAATCAGCTCATGGATCTGGGCACGGTCAGTGGCATCCGCCAGGCAGCCAGGACGGAAGCCGTCACCCAAAGAGAGTGTGGCATCATACTCTTTTGTTATCTCCAGCAGGCGGTCAAAGTTTTCATAAAGCGGGTTTTCCTTATTATTGTAGGACATCCACTCTATGGTGAAGGAACCGCCACGGGAGACCACATCCATGATCCGGCCTTCATTCTTCATCCGCTCAACGGTGGAGCGGGTCACTCCGCAATGAACAGTGATGAAATCCACACCATCTTCAAGGTGCTTGATGATGCCATTAAAAATATCATCCGCCGTCATATCCACCAGAGCCTTTTTCTTGACCCTGACTGTATCAGTGGCTGCCTGGTAAAGGGGTACTGATCCGATGCAGGCTTTGGTTTCAGCCACAATTGCACGGCGGATTTCATCCACAGGGCCTCCTGTTGAAAGGTCCATCAGGGCATCGGCACCATGTTTGACAGCAACACGGGCCTTTTCCAGCTCTTTGGTAATATCAGTATCATCGGCAGATGTACCGATATTGGCGTTTACCTTGGTACGCAGGCCAGTCCCCACCGGTAGAGGCAGACCGTGGGGATGGGTTTTATCATTATGGCAGATTACAATGGTACCTTTGGCAATGCCATCACGGATAAACTCTGGTGTAACACCTTCTGCTGATGCCGCAATTTTCATTTTTTCAGTAATAATCCCTTTACGGGCTGCTTCAAGCTGGGTCATTTTGCAAACTCCTTCGCAGACAGATAATGATTAACAGGCCCATGCCCTCTGCCCATCGGGCGGGCAAGGCGGATAGCATTGGATATAAACTGCTTGGCCAGACCAACCGCCTCTTTCAGCGGCTCTCCCTGGGCCAGAAAGGTGGCAATGGCCGATGCAAAACTGCAACCAGTACCGTGGGTGGCACTGGTGAAATAACGTACTGAACTGAAGTGGTGCAACTGTTGACCGTCAAACAGGACATCAACCGCATCAGGAGCATTAAGATGCCCCCCCTTCAGTATAATATTGGCTGCACCCATATTATGCAGCTCCCTTGCTGCTGTTTCCATATCTGCAACTGTGCTGATACGGCAGTTAAGCAGCCGTTCTGCCTCTGGTATATTTGGGGTCAGCAGATAGGCCAGGGGTAAAAGGTACTGCTGAAAGGCATTCACAGCATCAAGCTCCAGCAAAGAAGCCCCGCCCTTGGCCACCATCACAGGATCAATCACCACCGGATAATAATGTCGCTGCTCTGACAGATATTCTGCCAGAACCTCTATAATGGCCGGGGTATGCAGCATACCGGTCTTGATCAGATCAATCGGCAGATCACTCAGCACAACCTCAAGTTGTTCCTTGATAAATGAGGGAGGAATACTGTGGATTGACTTGACCCCCCTGGTGTTCTGGGCCGTCAGTGCGGTAATTGCCGACGCACCGTAGCTGCCCAGCAGGGTAATTACTTTCAGATCAGCCTGCACGCCAGCCCCGCCACCTGAATCACTGCCTGCAACAGACAGCACTCCGCCACGGGGATATGGTGTCAGCCTGTTAAACAACAGCCGCAGCTCTGCAACAGACACCTCTGGCCTGGGGGATGACAGTACTGATGAAATCACCGCCAGTGCATCGGCTCCAGCCTCAATCACCCGGCAGGCATTGGACGGCCTGATACCACTTATGGCCACAATCGGCAGTTTAACCTGGCCTCTGACTTCAGACAGGCCAGACACCCCAGGCAGATGGCTGATCACTTTGCTTTCAGTGGGGTAGATGGCACCAAAGCCGATATAGTCGGCCCCGTCTTTTTCAGCCTGCAACGCCTCGGCCAGATTATGGGTGGAGACACCAACCAGCTTGTCAGCTCCCAACCGTTGCCGAGCCTGCCGGACTGTTCCATCATCCTGCCCCAGATGCACACCATCAGCATCAAGTTTATGGGCCAGCTCAAGATCATCATTAACAATAAACCTGGTGTCAAATTGGCTGCATAACCGTTTTAGCTGCTCCCCTTCATGCAGGCATTCATCAAATGGACGGTTTTTGGGACGATACTGCAATACAGAGACACCGCCCCGCAATGCCTGGCCAACCCTTTCCAGTAGCTGCTCATGCTGGTCTGTAATCAGGTAGACACCCTTAAGTGAGCGTTGCCCGTCTGCCTTACCACCAAGTACCAATTGTAATGATCTGCTTTTTTCAGACACGTTGTATTCTGCTTTCCTGTTAAGACACAAAAAAACCGCCCCTGTATATACAAAATGGGCGGCCTGTAAATGAATCATGGTTATTCTGGCCGCTTTCCTCCGCCGGCATTATCCGGTTCAGGTTCAAGGGGTCCGGCGGTTTACCGTCTCAGCCGGTTCTATTGGAACAGGCTCCCCCAGGGCCTCTGCAAGATACGATATGCACAGTTAGTAGTCAATTACTTTACTGGATCTGGTTTTTTCTGTCTCAGATTTGCAGTTTAAGGTCAGTTACGTTAATGTTGGGTCTGTTGAAAAATCTAAAACCACATAATTCTGTCAGTTGTTTTATACTTAATTCATCAGCAACAATGCCTGCTCAGTCCAAACCGGATGCAGCAAATAGCACAAATAGTTTTAATCTGCAAAAAAGGAGTTTTCATGCAAAATCTGGTTGAATCATGGAACCATTGGTCTGCAAACTATCCGATTTTAGACACACTGCTTTATGCCGCAGGGATGATTTTACTGGCTGTAATTGTTAATCAGATTGTTAAAAAAATACTGCTGAAGGGCTTCTACCACCTGTTAAACACCCTGACCGGCCATAATGCCGAAGACTTTGGTGTGGTCAAGCGTCTGGCTAACATCGCTCCGGCACTGGTATTCACCGCCGGCATTCATCTGGTACCACATCTGCCAGACCATGTTGTAGCCATTGTCCGTAATGTAACCACCGGATTCATGATACTGACCCTGGCCATGTCGCTCTGTGCCGGACTGGATCTGTTGAACTATTTGTACATGACCAAAAAAGCAGAACACAGTAAACCGATCAAAGGCTATTTTCAGGTCATCAAGATTATAATCTACGCCATTGCAACATTGCTGATAATTGCCACCCTGATTGACCGTTCTCCGTTAATCCTGTTCTCTGGTCTGGGTGCCATGGCCGCGGTACTTATGTTGATCTTCCAGGATACCCTGCTCTCCCTTGTGGCCAGTGTTCAGATTTCATCCGGTGATCTGGTGCGGGTTGGCGATTGGGTGGAGATACCGGCCCTGGGGGTGGATGGCGATATTACAGATATGGCACTACACACCGTCAAAATAAGAAACTTTGATAAAACTATTACAACAGTACCAACCAAGCGTTTTATAACCGAGGCGGTCAAAAACTGGCGTGGTATGCAGGAAAGCGGTGGACGCAGAATCAAACGCAGCCTGCTGCTGGATCAGCAAAGCATCCGCTTTCTGACTAATGAAGAGATTGAAGATCTGAAGAAGTTCAGGCTGATGGAAGGCTATTTTGAAAGTAAAATTGACGAGCTGAATCAGTGGAATGAAGAACATATCCATGCCAGAACCGGCGAAACCTCAGATACCAGGCGTTTGACCAATATTGGTACCTTCCGAGCCTATATTGTGCGTTACCTTAAAAATCACCCTGGAGTAAATCCTGATATGCTGCTGATAGTACGCCAGTTGCAACCAACCTCGGAAGGACTGCCACTGGAGGTCTATTGCTTCACCAGCACCACTGCCTGGGTACCCTATGAAGGCATCCAGTCTGACATCTTTGACCATCTGCTGGCCATTGCACCGGAATTTGGTTTAAGGGTCTATCAGGCACCCAGTGGCGGAGATTTTGCTGGTCTGGCAGGCATAACAAAGCCCGCTTAAAGCGGGCTTTAATCATAAGCATGCTGGTAAAATACCGTGGAAACTCTTGAC
>CAZRKG010000133.1:0-3973 GCA_964600635.1 uncultured Geobacter sp.
TAATCGGCAATTAAAATGGCACTTAAACTATCCCTGAAACCGCAGGAAAAGGTTATAATAGGCGGTGCTGTTATTACCAATGGCAACACCGCCTGTAACCTGTTGATTGAGAATAATGTGCCGATTCTGCGGGAAAAGGATATTTTAACTGAGGAACAGGCCGATACATTCTGTAAAAAAATCTACCTTGTGGTGCAGTTGATGTACCTTAGTGAAGAGATTAACCTTGATCTGACGGAACATTACACCAGGCTGGTGGAGGAACTGCTAACCGCAGCACCAAGTATGAATGACTTGATTTCCGGCATTAGCGGATATATCCTGAATGGTAAATATTATCAGGCTTTAAAGCTGGCCCAACAGCTAATACAATATGAAGAGGAGTTACTTACCTATGCTACAGAATCCGGCTGATGCCTACACCACCATGCAAAAAGAGAATCTTTCAGGACGGGAGCTGGAAGCATCTGTACTGACCCGTGCTGGTCTGATGCTTAAGCAGGTGCAGGAAAACTGGGATGCCAGTGACCGTGATGCCAAACTACTGGAGGCAATCAAGTTTAACCAGAAGGTCTGGAGTTTCTTCCAGGCCGAGCTGTCTGACCCTGAAAACCCGCTGCCACTTAACCTGCGTCAGGATATTCTTAACCTGAGCATTTTTGTTGATAAGCGGCTGTTTGAGGTGATGGCTCTTCCTGAAAAGGAAAAGCTGGATATTGTGGTGGATATTGATTTTAACATTGCGGCTGGTTTAAGAACCAAGCCAGAATAGGGCTGGTTTTGTAAGGGCAGACAGATAAGTCTGCCCTTTTTTTAATTAACCGCCGATTAACACCGATAAACGCAGAGAAAGACTTGTCCATGAAGGAAGAAAGCCAGCGTCAAAAGCTGGATAAAATAACAGAAAAAATAATTGGTTGTTGTTACAAGGTTTCTTCCTGTCTTGGCAGTGGTTTTCTTGAAAAAGTTTATGAAAATGCTCTGGCCTATGAACTTGGCAAGGCAGGACTTAAAATCGAACAGCAACATTCTTTAAAGGTTCTTTACGATTCACAGGTAGTAGGCGACTACATGGCTGATCTGCTTGTAGAAGAATCAGTAATTGTAGAGCTTAAAACAGTTAAAACTCTGGATAGTATTCATAAAGCTCAATGCCTTAACTATTTAAAAGCAACTGGACTATCTGTTTGTCTGCTTGTTAATTTTGGAAATCCCAAGCTGGAAATCAAGCGAATTGTATTGGGGTTTTAATCGGCGTTTATCTGTGTTTTTCGGCGGTTAACATCTAAGATTACTACACCCAATAATGACATCTTTACCAAAACCTGCTATCCTCTGCGGACTTTTCTGTAGAGGATAGTTTCATTTTAAGGAGGATAATCAATGTCTGCACCAGAACACCACAAACTGATCGTTCTTGGCTCTGGCCCTGCCGGTTATACCGCTGCCCTTTATGCTGCCCGTGCCAACCTAAGCCCGACTTTAATAGCCGGTTTGCAGCCAGGCGGCCAGCTTACCACCACCACCGAGGTTGATAACTGGCCTGGTGATTTTGAAGGGGTGGAAGGCCCGGATCTGATGGAGCGGATGCGTAAACATGCCGAGCGGTTTAACACCGCGGTTGTCTACGATACCATTGTTTCCTGTGACCTGAAGCAAAGACCCTTTAAACTGCAAGGTGATAGCGGCAGCTACAGTTGTGATGCCCTGATTATCTGCACCGGTGCCTCTGCCAGGTACCTTGGCCTGCCTTCAGAAGAAGCCTTTAAGGGCAAGGGCGTTTCTGCCTGTGCCACCTGTGACGGCTTCTTTTACCGTAACAAGCCGGTTGCGGTAATCGGTGGCGGCAACACAGCGGTGGAGGAGGCACTGTACCTCTCCAATATCGCTTCCCAGGTTACAGTTGTTCATCGTCGTGACCAGTTCCGTTCAGAGAAGATCCTGGCGGATAAGCTGAAGGCAAAGGCAGCAGACGGCAATGTGACCATTGAGTGGTTTCATCAGCTTGATGAGGTGCTTGGGGATGCCAGCGGTGTAACCGGTATACGTATCAAGGATGTCCGTGACGGCTCCACCAAAGAGATCAACCTTGATGGCGTTTTTGTGGCAATTGGTCACTCACCCAACACAGAGATATTTGCCGGACAGTTGGAGATGGAAGGGGGCTACATCAAAACCAGGGGTAACTCTGAACAATTTGCCACCCAGACCAGCGTACCAGGTGTCTTTGCAGCCGGTGATGTGCAGGATAATATCTACCGCCAGGCGATTACCTCTGCCGGTACTGGCTGTATGGCGGCCCTGGATGCAGAGCGTTTCCTGGAGGGACTTGGGTAAACGGATTTTCATCAGCAAGAGACAGGTAAAGTCTTTATTTAGCCACGAATTTACACGAATACACACGAAAAAATCATTAACCGCCGATTAACACCGATAAACGCAGATTAAAACTGATCAAAATATGGATTTATGCAGAGATAAAATAAAGATTTTAGGTTTAAGGTTTTGAATTATCAATTCCTTTAGTGTTTTGATTCAGGTTTTATAGATTTGTGCAAATTTGTTAGATTCGTGGCTAAAAAAGGTTTTTCTGTATTGTTTTGTTCCTGGTTTTCTCGGCGTTTATCGGTGTTAATCGGCGGTTAATGATCTGTTATGTAGATTTGTATCAACACGTTGTTAAAAAACTAAAGAGGTTCTGGCAATGTCTAAAAAACTGTTTATCCCTGGTCCGGTTAATGTGGCCCCAGAGGTCTATGCTGCCATGTCCCAGCCGATGATCGGCCACCGGATGAAGGAGTACGCCACCCTGCATGGCAGGGTCAAGGCCGGGCTTAAGAAGCTGATGATGACTGAAAACAGGGTCTTTCTTTCTACCTCCAGTGCCTTTGGTGCAATGGAAGGTGCGGTGCGTAACCTGGTAAAGACCCGCTGTGCCAACTTCTGCAACGGTGCCTTTTCTGATAAATGGCATGATGTCACCCTCCGTTGCGGCAAGCAGGCCGATGCAATCAAAGTCCCCTGGGGCCAGCCGATTACAGCCGAGCTGGTGGATCAGACCTTGGCCACTGGCAAGTATGACAGCATCACCTTGATCCATAATGAGACCTCCACCGGTGTACTTTCACCCCTGTCGGAGATTGCGGCGGTGATGCAGAAATACCCTGATGTGGTTTTTATTGTTGATACGGTTTCCTCAATGAGTGCCATGCCGATAGCATTGGATGAACTGGGGATTGACTGCTGTATTTTTGGTGTGCAGAAAGCCTTTGCACTGCCGCCTGGTCTGGCTGTTTTCACTGCCACTGATAAGGCGATTGAGCGGGTTAAATGTGTTGAAAACCGTGGCTATTATTTTGATTTTATGGAGTTTGTCACTAATGATGACAAGGATAATACACCATCTACCCCCTGTATTTCGCTGATCTATGGCCTTGATTGCCAGTTGCAGCGTTTCTTTGCAGAAGGGCTGGAAAACCGTTGGCAGCGTCATACTGCAATGGCGGAGCAGACCCGCCAGCAGATGCTGGATTGGGGCTTTGAACTGTTTGCACCGCAGGGTGCCCGTTCAGTCACCCTGACCAGTGTAAGTAATAACAGGGGGGTGGATTTGGCAGCGGCCAAGAAACATCTGGGGGAGCAGGGTTACGCCTTTGATGATGGCTATGGCAAGATCAAGGGCCAGACCTTCAGGATTGCCCATATGGGAGATATGCAGCCAGCCGAGTTGGGGGAGTTCCTGGAAATACTGGGACGTGAGTTAAAGTAGCTGTTTATTTAGCCACGAATTGACACGAATCTTCACGAAAAAAGCATTTTAAACACAGAGCCACAGAGGAAGATTTTAGAGCTTAAAAACAATAGTACGCAGATAACACTGATTTATTAAGAGATACAACCTGTTTAATATAAACAACAACTGTAGATACTGTTATTCAAGTCAACCCATGTAATGCAGGATCGAACATTTTAT
>CAZRKG010000134.1:0-3971 GCA_964600635.1 uncultured Geobacter sp.
TCTTAACCATCTCTTCAACAGCAGAATGGAAGGGCTTTGCTGCTGGCTGCACCAGAGAATACCTTATATCTGCCTGATCACCATGATAAACCACCATCGGTTCACCGTTCTCGTCAACCAACTTGGAAACGGAGTTATTGTTGAAATTAAGCAGGTCACGTAGTATATTGAAATTACCTCCTGGATCGACAGTTCGTGATCGCTTGGATACTTCGGTATCGGCACTCGATTGACTGGTTTCCAGGAGGTTGTTTTTTGTAGTCACACTATGCAGATAAAACCGCTGGCCGTTCACATCTCTTTTAACCAGTACAGTAACAATATCATCCACGTTTTCTATTCTAACTGGTGCGGAAATATAAAAGCTGTCAGTAGTTTCCGTTGTGTTCTGGTTAATAATGCGGCCTTTTTCAATAACATCAGGTACGGCCGCAAATGCAACTGCCTTAAACGGATTCATTTTATGAGCTATTGAGGCTCGGACTGCCTGCTCATCAATTAGCACTTCTCCAAGCAAGGGATTAACTGCTACACCATTGTAAGGGTCTGCCATAAAAAGGCCAGTCGCCCATTCTCTTAGCTTGGCAAATCCTTCTTGAGGTGCATCATCCACCATCAGTTCTTTTAGTGGCTCCCCGTTAAGGAACGTACTAACCTCTGCACTCTCCCAATCCCCAAACCACTTCTTAAACGCCTTTGTCCGTACCTGAATCCACTGTCGTTTATTCAGCTTGGTAGGCTTGCCGTTCGGTGCAAGCATAGCCCCAGGCTTCTTGCTGCCATCAGGGTTAAAGTACTGCTTTTCAATCCGCTTGTACTCCTGTTTATAATCAGGGTCAGTTGCAAAATCCCCGGAACCGTCATCCTGTTTTCTGACGATGTCAGACGGCTTCGTGACGTTTTCGTCATTCTGTTCTGCCGTCATCCGCTTAACCGCTGCATCGGTCAGGCCATCAACCCGCTTCCGCCCATCCCTGCCAACCCTTCTGGCATAGCTGGCCACCACATTGGTAAAAATCCGATCAGCCTTATAAACATCGGCAAAGTAACCATCCTGCCTGTACTTGCCCCCCAGGGCATCCAGCACACGTTGCACCAAAGCCCTTGCGGTTGAAATGGCCTGCTCAAACAATGTTGGTTCTTGTCGTGACAGCCCTTCCCAAAACTTGAAATCAGTAAACTTGATGGACAGGTAGTTAGCGTAAACCTCTTCTGCCACCTCATCAGCAGTAACCTTGCGACCATAAGACTGTTCTGCCGCCTTACGTGTAGCCTCCACCATCTGCTGCACCGGCTTCAACTTGGTCAGGCTCTTATACAGGTCTGGTGTCTCACGCCTTAATGCGTGCAGCAGCTCATGCCCCAGAATCACCATCTGCGGTTGTGCTGTTTTTCTGCTGATAAAGATATAATCCTGATGCTCTGGATGCCAGAAGCCGCCTGTATCATGTCCGTTTTCCGGCAGGCCATACACCACAACCTGCTTGCCAAACAGAGCGGCTATCTTTTGCAACTGTTTGTCAGCAGCTTCAATTACAACTTTATCCGCTTCTTCTTTATCAACTCCGCTTGCTTCGGCGATAATCTCTTTAAGCTCTGCATCCGTTTTTGGAACTCTTCGTCCGTCTCGCTCTCCAGCCTTAGTGCTGCGGTCGGGTGCATCCTTACCCCCCTTCTCTGTCTTAACAGCATGGGTTGCCTCATCCGTGCTGGCATACAGTGCAACCCCTTTATCTGTCTGCTTGTGCTGCATCACATCAAACAGGTTATCAAACGCCTCAACCACAGGGGCCAATTCGTTTTCCTTCAAATATGGGTATCGCTCGGCATCCCGTACAAACTCATTTTCAGATGTCACATTGGCAAGGTAATCATTGTGATAACCCTGCTGCATCATCTTGTGGATGATGTAATTCTCAAACGCCCTGGCTGCCCTCTCAATAGCCTGGCTCCAGTAGTTCTTTGATTTGCCCTGGTCAAGACTTTTAGACCGTGCCAGCATTGGTGACTTATTAAGTGCATTCACCAGCTCACCAAAAGCCTGCTCCATCTCTGGCCGCACACCTGCCTTCTGGCCTTTTGGCTGGCTTGTAATAAAATCAGCATCGCCACGCATTCTGGGAAAATAATTATCCAGTGCATGAAACCATTCATGTGCCAGACTGCCTGCACCCTTGGTCTTGGTCAGGTTAATTACCAGATTGCCTGGCTCATAATGTGCAGAGGCATTACCACTGCCCCTTGCTCCAAAGGCCAGCCCCAGACTGCCATTCAAAGAGATAGCTTTTGTTGGTATGTTCAGAATAGCCGCCAGATCATGCAGTGCATCAAAGGCCAGGTTCAGCATCCCCTGACGTGCCTTTGCATCCTTGCCCTGTCCTACCCAATTACCAAACTCAACACCCCTGAATCCAAATGCGGACTGGAACATTTCCGGCGTTACATCTTTACCCTTGCGATGGTCTGCCCCCTGCCTTGGCCTGTTCTCTGCTCTGCGTGTATCGGCCTTCTTTACATTCTGCCGATCCTTTACACCCTCCCAGGCGGCCACCAGCTCCGCATGATTGTTCTTCATAAATGCACGGGCATCATCCAGATTATCAAACCGCTTCAATGCGTTGTAATCACGGTCGCCCTTTTTGTTGATAAAGTAATTGCCCTTGCTGCCATGAATCTCAAACTTCATCTGCTTGCCAACTACCTCTTTACCAAGCAGCCCGTTCACGCCATCAGTTATTTCCGCCAGATCAACAGAATGGTAAACGTGTCTTGTGCCATCAACCTCAACCGTGCTGAATGGCCTGCTCACCTTACTGTCGTTTTCCAGAATATATGAATCAGGATAGCTCTCAACCTTGCCGATTCTACCCCAATCTTCACGATCAACCTGTTGCAGCAACTCAATCTTTGTGGCAACACCGTTCAAAACCTTGTTGGACTCTCGCATCTTGGCCAACATGCCATCAACGCCTGTCTCGCTGCCATACTTTGCGAGATCCCTGAACATCTTCACGGCATCCACCCAGCGGGTCAGCTTGTGTTGCTGCTTTGGCTTGGCGGAAATCTGCTCACGTAAAACAGTAGCAAGTGCAGCCAGAGCCTTATCCTCAATCTTCTGCACTTCGGCCAGGGGCCACGTCTTGCTTAATGGCTGGCTGGCTATCTCCTTATCAGACAACTCCATCTGCAAAGACGGCACCTGGTCTTTTCTGGCTCCGCCCAGCTTCTCGCCAAAATCATCCAGCTTATCCTTAGAAGTGGACTTGACATCTTTATGGGAAGAGGTAACAATAGAATTGCGATCAGGAGATGCTGTCCCGTCAGTTTGCTCTTGATCAAGGCTCGCAGCGACGGGATTCGATGCGAGTGTTCTTTTTTTCTGGTTTGGAAGTTGTGTCACATAGCGGTATTCCCCAACCTTCCCGTCCTTGTCAATCTCTAGTACAATAGAGGCGTTTGGCCTTTTACCTTCACGCACTTCTTTAACGTAATACGTCTTCCCGTTTTCTTCGTAATATCCATCAGCATCAAGAATCACCGACATGATATTATCAATATTGTTGATCTTGGATACGTCAACTGTTCTGGATTTGTAGTCATCAACTGTTGAAGTTACTGAATGCAGTGCGTATTCCAGTGTGGCATCCATTTCACCAAGTCTTGATACTGATCTCTGGTCAGGGGCAAAGAATATCTTGTGACCAAATTTCCCTTTCAGTGGGCTGGTCTTTGTGAAACCGATAAACAGCTTTCTGAACTTATCAGCACCTTTAATGGTAATCGATTTATCGTGCTGATTGGCAAAAACATAACTTGCCTTATCCTGGGCGTTATCCTTGACAACCGGCTCTCTCTCAACAAAAGCAGCAAAGTCTGCCTCTTGTGCAGTGTCTTCCGCCTCCTGCCTTACTTCCGGCTGTGCCGGTCTTTCCAAATCCATACCAGACAGCTCTTCTGCCAGTTCAGCAGTC
>CAZRKG010000135.1:0-3950 GCA_964600635.1 uncultured Geobacter sp.
ACATCATAGATGCCGATGGTAACAAGATTCCGATCAGCCTTTCAACGGCAGTCCTTAAAGACCAGGATGGCCAGGTTGTGGGTGGTGCAGAGACTTTCCGAGATTTAACAGAGTTGGAAGCATTGCGGCAGGAGCTTAAGACCGGCCATAAGGTCGGAGCCCTTGTCAGTAAAAGCCCCCGGATGCAGCGGATCTTTGAGCTGCTTCCTGCTATTTCTGCAAGCCCCAGCACAGTACTGATAAGTGGAGAAACAGGAACCGGTAAGGAGGTGCTGGCCCGCACAATCCATTCCTTAAGTAGCCAGAACAAGGGGCCGTTTGTAGCCCTTAACTGTGGGGCATTGCCAGACAGTCTGCTTGAATCAGAACTTTTTGGCTATAAAGCAGGGGCTTTTACAGGGGCAAACCGTGACAAGCCAGGCCGTTTTGAGTTGGCTAGGGGTGGTACCCTGTTTCTGGATGAGATCGGTGAAGTCAGCCCAGCCATGCAGGTACGTCTTTTGCGTGTTTTGCAGGAAAGGGTTTATGAGCCCCTGGGTGGTACATCTTCCATTGCTGTTGATGTCAGGGTGATTGTTGCCACTAATCGTAATCTGTCGGAGATGGTGAAATCAGGCAATTTCCGTGAAGATCTGTACTACCGTATCAATGTGGTGCAGGTGGAATTACCACCACTCAGAGACCGTAAAGAAGATCTGCCACTACTGGCAGATCAGTTGATTGCAAAATTCAGGGCATTGCGTAACTCACCCATCAAGGGGATCTCCCCAGAAGCCCTGTCCATGCTTCTGGCCCACGATTGGCCAGGTAATATCCGCGAGCTTGAAAATGTGATTGAGCGGGCATTTATAGTCTGCACTGGCGACCTGATTAGTATAGAACATCTGTCAGATGAAATTACCCGCCACTCAGCCAGATCGGTTTCAATCACCTCAATCCATGAATCACGCCAACAGCATGAGGCCCAGCTGATTATGTCGGCACTGGAAAAATGCAACTATAATCGCCAGGAGGCTGCCCGCCTGCTGGGAATGCACAAAACAACCCTCTTCAGAAAAATCAAACAACTTGGTTTAAGCCTTCCCTCCAGTAGTAGACGTAGTAAGCCTGCAACAAAACCAGCCTGAATACACTGTCAACAGTACTCTTTGATCCACATTCAGTAGCATACCTGCTATGCGTACCACTGCTCGTAGTAGCGTTATCGCTACTATTGGTGGCAGACGTGCAGACCCTCCAAATGATAAAACAGATAAAATTCAGCATGTTACAGCTTTTGGTGTAATTGGCATAGCTGCTGCAATATGTTTGTATAAAACCATGCTCGTGATGGGGGTGATGCTGATGATAAGGGCTGCGTTTTCATACTGTAATGACCGTATCGCACCTGTATTTGATGTATCCCGCAACCTGATGGTTGTAGATGCAGATAGTTTGGGCAGGGTTGTCAGCAGCTTCAACTATCACTTTAAAAGTGATAATCCGCTGGAACGTGTATCCGAGTTAGCAGAATTGCAGGTGGAGCAACTTGTCTGCGGTGCAATTACCAAGGAGCTGGAGAGAGTTCTGAGTGGTGCTGGTGTACAGCTTTTCAGCTTCATGTCCGGTACATATTATCAGATGGTCAGAGCTTGGTTGAACAATCGGCTGGATGACAGGTTACATGCCATGCCTGGTTGTAACAGAGAAGGCAGGAAGAGAAGAAGCTGTGGTCGTCATAATGGCAAACAAAATCATGAAGGGAGAGCAAAATGCCAAACAGAAATGGAAAAGGTCCTTTGAACGAAGGGATGATGACAGGACGCAGGTACGGCAGTTGTATGCAAGGTGAGGCAGCAGATGCTGTTGAGGTTGCCAGATTCGGGGCACAGCAAGGGTATGGCCGGAGTTGCCGCGGTTCCAGGGGTTGTGGTGATGGCAGATCAGCAGGGCGATTTGGTGGCAGAGCTGGTTGCCGAGGTGGTAGAGGCAGATAGATTCTACAGTACAGCCATCTACCGATCAGTTAGGTGGCTGTACTTATTACCCTGACTAGTTAGTAGGCAAATTCTATTGTTGGATATAGTAAAATTTAAATATAAGGGGGCTTTATGAAAAAAATTGCATTTACAGTGGCAGGTTCGGATCTTTCAGCAAAGCTTGACCCCCGTTTTGGTAGGGCACAACAGTTCCTGATTTATAATCTGGAAGCACAGACCTTTGATGTTCTTGATAACAGTCAGGGACGTGGTTCTGCACAAGGTGCCGGTATTCAGGCTGCCGAAACTATGGTTAAGATGGGAATTGATTCACTGATTACTGGTCACTGTGGCCCTAAGGCTTTCAGGGTGCTGGAGGCGGCTGGCATAACTGTTTACAACTGTTCAGCACATACTGTTCAGGAAGCACTTGATATGTTGATTGCCGGCAAGCTGCAACCTGCTGAGGCAGCGGACAAAGGTGGTCACTGGTGATGGCGGGACGTAAATTAAGAATAGCAATTGCTTCTGGTAAAGGTGGCACAGGTAAGACCACAGTATCTACTAACCTGGCTGCAATGTTTGGCACACCAATACAGCTGGCTGATTGTGATGTTGAGGAGCCCAATACAAATCTTTTCATGAAGGCAAATATGTTGACATCTGTACCGGTTAACATGCTGGCTCCTGAAGTAGATGCAAGTAAATGCGATGGCTGTGGATGCTGTAGTGATTTTTGCCAGTTTAATGCGATCGTTTCCCTGGGTACCAAGGCACTTGTATTTCCAGAGCTTTGCCATGGTTGTGGAGGCTGCACTATGGTCTGTCCACAAAAGGCGATTACAGAGAAGCCCTGGCAAATCGGTAGCGTGACAACTGGTCAGGTTGGCCAAGTTAAGCTGGTGGAAGGCCGACTACAGGTAGGAGTTTCACTTGTGCCACCGGTTATTGAGGCGGCTTGCCAGCAACTGTCCACTTCCCAACCCGCTTTGCTGGATGCCCCGCCTGGCACTTCCTGCCCTGCGGTGGCGACATTACAGGAATGCGATTATGTGCTTTTGGTAACAGATCCAACACCCTTTGGCCTGCATGATTTGAAGCTGGCGGTGAACCTTGTAAAAGAGCTGAGACTGTCAGCTGGCGTTGTTATAAACCGTTATAGCGATGATCAGGTGGGGCTGGAAACCTATTGCCAACAGCAACAGATACCAGTACTGCTCAGGATTCCAGACTCCAGGCAGGTGGCAGAGCTGGTTTCCCAGGGCATCCTGATTTCACAGGCAATGCCAGTGTATGGCCTTATGTTCAGCAAGCTGGCAGAACGGATTCGTGAAGAAACAAAGACACTGGGGGAGATCTGATGGGTATGAATAGTATACAGGAACTAGTTATACTTTCTGGCAAAGGCGGTACTGGTAAAACAACTGTGTCAGCATCTCTGGCAGTGCTATCTGATGGGCAGGCTGTTTTTGCAGACTGTGATGTGGATGCATCGGATCTACATTTGATTCTCACCCCAAGTATCAAAGAAGAACATCGCTTTTTATCTGGAAATCTGGCAGCTATCAGGGAACATGATTGTACAGCCTGCGGGTTTTGTAAAAAACATTGTCGTTTTAATGCAATTTCTGAAACTGAAGCTGGTTGTTACAGAATAGATCCCCTTTCATGTGAGGGTTGCGGAGTCTGTTTGCTGGTTTGTCCCGTCAATGCCATTGATTTTCCACAGCGGGATAATGGACGCTGGATGATTTCAGATACCAGGTCTGGAATGATGGTACATGCCGAACTTGCTACTGCTGCTGAAAATTCCGGCAAACTGGTTACAACTGTTCGTGAGCAAGCCAAAAAACAGGCTGAAAAAAATAATACAAACATGATAATCTCTGACGGACCACCTGGTGTTGGCTGTCCGGTGATAGCAGCAATAACTGGTGCCAATCTGGCTGTTCTGGTTGCAGAGCCTACGGTATCCGGGCTTCATGATCTGCA
>CAZRKG010000136.1:0-1492 GCA_964600635.1 uncultured Geobacter sp.
GATCAGCAGATAATCAGGATCAGCAATATGGAACAGGTCGTCATCAAACTTGGGTAGCTGGCCGGTGCCGGTCATGGCTGCCCGATTCACCATAAGCGGGGTCATGACTTCCGTATAGCCATGCTCATTGGTATGCAGATCCAGCATAAAGCTGATCAAGGCACGCTCAAGCCTGGCACCAGCCCCTTTCAGCAGGTTGAAGCGGGCACCGGCAATTTTGGCAGCCCGTTCAAAGTCCAGGATTCCCAGTTCTTCTCCCAGATCCCAGTGTGCCTTGGGATCAAAATCAAAGATAGGCGGTACGCCCCAATGACGGATCTCCACATTTTCTTCTTCTGAGCTGCCGATCGGTGTTGTGGAGTGGGGCAGGTTAGGGATGGTCAGCAAAAGTGTACTGAACTGCTCTTCAACCTCCCGCAGTTGGTCATCAAGCTGTTTGATTTTTGCTGAAACCTCTTTCATCTCGGCAATTTTATCTTTAACAGTACTTTTGTCCTTAACCTTGGCAATCTCTTCTGAGGTACTGTTTTTAACCGACTTAAGGGCTTCTGCTTCGGTCAGCAAACTGCGTCTTTGCTGGTCAAGCTGTCTGAAGTTACCAAGGGTAACATCACTGCCACGGGTGGCCAGGGCTGCCTCGGCCTGCTCAAGGTTTTCACGTATGTACTTAACATCAAGCATTGCTATTTCCTTTGTTTTCCTGTTTACAAACAGTAATATCTAGCACTTATGAACAGATTCAGTCAATCCAAAACAGTTCTGGGTTCCTTGCTGATTAAGGTGACAATAATCATGCTACTGCCAATCACCTGCCTTGCACAGGGGATTGTGGTTAATGTGGCGGGCGATGTCATGCTGGGGGGCAGGTGGGAGCAGCAGGTTTCCCGTAACAGCTACTTTTATCCCTTTGAGCAGATAGCCCCAGAGTTTGCCAGGGCTGATATTACCTGGGTGAATCTGGAGGCACCCCTAACCAGTCGTGGTAAGGAGTTTGTGGATAAGAAGTTTCGCTTCCGGGTCAGGCCAGAGGCGGTCACTGGTCTTAAACGGGCTGGTATTTCTGTTGTAACCCTGGCTAACAATCATATTATGGATTTTGGCAGTCAGGGGCTATCTGATACCCTGCAATTGTTGCAAATGGCCGGAATTGACCATGTTGGTGCCGGAGCTGATCTTTCGCAAGCCAGAAAGCCGGTGATATATAATCTGCGGGGGATCAGGGTGGCATTGTTGGGGTATTCCCTGACCCTGCCCAGTGAGTTCTGGGCCACGGATAAACAGGCCGGTACAGCCCCTTTGCTGGAGCAATACGCCAGGGAAGATATTGCAGCAGCCCGCAGGCAGGCTGATCTGGTGTTGGTGGCAGTGCATTGGGGTGGTGAAGGGATTACGGAGCTACGGGAGTATCAACCCCGCTTGGGGAAGATGATGATTGACGCTGGTGCCGATGCTGTTCTGGGACACCATCCCCATATTTTGCAGGGTATTGAAC
>CAZRKG010000136.1:1502-3803 GCA_964600635.1 uncultured Geobacter sp.
CAAGCAGGGGATTATTTTTTACAGCCTGGGCAATTTTGTCTTTGCCAGTAAAAGCAGGCTTGCGGACCGAACTCTGTTGGTAAGACTGCATTTTAATGGTAACAGGCGTACTGCAGAACTGGTGCCGGTGAATATCCGGCATAGTGAGGTGGGTTTTCAACCCACGGTTTTGACCGGCCCAGAGGCAGAGTTACTGATGGACCGTCTGGAGCAGTTACCTCCGGCCAAAGTTAAAATACATAGGAAGGAAGGTCGCTATCTGCTGGATTTTTAGCAGGATTTTCCAGCTCATCCATCCCGATCTCCCCTTGCAGGGCCATCAGCAACCCATCCAGTTCCAGCTCCTGCCCCTGTGATGGTATAATCCTGATGATCCCCCTGGCATTATCCACTGTGCTGACTGTACAAAGCCCTTCGTATGATTCTGTAATAAAGGTCAGGTAGGCGTGTTGGTCACGGCTGACTTTAAAAAAACGTGCCTTCATGCCTGTTGCTCCTTTTCCGGCAACTCTTCCCCTTGAATAGCCACTGGTAAGGCCCGTCCGTTGATCATACCCATCTCCAGCTTACAGCAGGGTGCATTATCAACCTGCTGCCTTGCCTCAGCCAGGCTGATGCAGGGGATGTTGGATTGCTGCAACAGTTGCAGCAGTTGTCTGAAGCTGTCTTTTATGGAGCCACCTTCCAGTTCTGCATGGATGGTAAGTACATTCAGGCCAGGTTGCAGCAGCTGCAGGTAGTGCTGTGCCAGGTTAGTGGGGGTCAGGTTGTTACGCCCCAGCAGTTCATCGGCTGTTGGCAGGGTGGTTGGTATTTGCAGGGTATTAAAGTATTGCCCATCTACAACCGGATAAAAGGGGTGGCTGCCACGGCAGTCACTACAGTAGCTTAACCCCATCTGGTCCTGCAGGGCCAATGATATGGCGGATGCTGTCCAGCCCGGTGCAGCAGTGGTCTCGGTCAAGCGTCCAAAGACCTGCAAAAACGCCTTGGCTGCCTGTCCCAGTTCTGATTTGGCCAGACCTTCCCCCTGCTTCAGTAGAAAATCATGCCAGTTGACATGGTTCCAGGCATGAATGCCAACTGCATAACCAGCCTGATCAACCTGTTGCATAATGGCAGCACATTTCTTTCCGATATTGGGGCCTGGCAGTAACACGCCATTCAGCATGGTTTTAATGCCATAGGCCGATGGTGCACCACTTTGCCAGGCTTTCTTAAAAAAGCCTTTATGGGTAAAAATCCGCCGCAGGGCACGACCAGTATGGTCAGGCCCAAAACAAAAGTAAAAAGTGGCTTGGGCATTATGCTCTGCCAGCAGATTCATCAGCACCGGCACACCATCACGGGTGCCAGTATAGGTATCAACATCAACTTTAATTGCCAGTCGGGTTTCTGACATTATTCCTCCGCAACCAGTAGTGTATAAAGATATCAAGTAGATCTTTGATTTTTAGCCAGACAGGCTCATGGCTGTCAGCTAAGGGTGCAAATGTAACAGGTTTTTGCTTTGCTGTACAAATGTTGTGGATAGAATCTTTGCCAGAGTGTGAGCCAGATGGTATATTTGGCACAAGATAAGATGCTAAAGGAAGAGATATGCCAACAATATCAATGTTTTATGGGATTATCATCTATATGTTTTTTTATGATAACAAGAAGCATAACATACCCCATATACATGCTGCATACGGTGAGTATAATGCTGTTTTTTCAATTGCAGATGGTATCTTATTAGAAGGTAGTTTACCTAAAAACAAATTAAAGCTTGTAGAGGCATGGATCGAGATCCGTCGTGAAGATTTAATGTCTAACTGGCTGTTAGCAGTTAATGGTCATAAGCCTATGTCAGTGAAGCCGCTGGAGTAAGCAATGAGGAAAGTAATAGATGTCAGGCCACTTAGTGGCAGAAAAGTTTCAGTTGTGTTTGAAGATGGAGCTGCTGGTATGTTTGATGTTACCCCATATATGAAAACTGATTTCTTTAAGCAGTTGGAAGATGAAAGTTACTTTCAGCAGGTACGCCTGTTCTTTACAGGGATTGGTTGGCCAAATGGTCAGGATTTTGGCCCTGATACAATTGCAGCAGACCTCCAACTGGCAGATGTTGTGGCCGAAGCCACAGAAAACTACAAGTAAATCCACTCAACTTTAACCGGTAGAATCAGGAAGTTTCATGTCTCACAATCAGGAAGAACCGTTTTTTAGTGGTATTATCAAGGCCCTTGGACTTGTCTTTGGTGATATCGGAACCAGCCCCATCTACACCCTTACCGTAGTATTTGCCCTCACAAAACCAAC
>CAZRKG010000137.1:0-3759 GCA_964600635.1 uncultured Geobacter sp.
GTACGTGCCAGCGGATTTGTCCTGATCTTCTTCTCTTCTTCCCCCAACATAGTGAACAGGCCATCCAGTGCCTTGTTGGTCACATAATTGTCCAGATCCAGATCTGTGCTGCCCAGCATGGAAGCCAGGGGCATACTGTTCAGCTTGCCCACCATGTTCTGATAACTGTTGGTAACTCCTGTCTGGCTGATGGTATCGCTGACAGTGGGCTTGAAGCTGTCAAACAGTTTGTCACGGGTCTTTTTCTCAAAGAACTCAGTGGCAGCAGTATCGCCACCGGTCAGAATCCCTTTGGCATCCTCCACACTCATGGAGCGGATCGCATCGCCAAAAAAGTTGACCGCAGTGGGGGCAGCCTTTTCAGCCGCACGGTTCATGCTGAGGATAAAATCATCAACCTCTTGCTGGAAACCAAACTTGCTCATCAGATCACCGGTCTTTTGCAGCTTGTCTGGCAGAAGAATCTTGATCATCTGATTGCCAAAATATCCATCGGTTTGTGAAACAGCACTGACCGCCCGTTCTGTACCGGTGGCAAGGGCCTCTTTCAGCCCCTTAATGGTGGTGTCTGTATCCAGGGCAGCACTGGATTGTGATTTTGGTGTCAGAATGCTTCTGGTAATGCCTTCCAGCAGACTGGCCTGGGCAAATGATGTCATGGCAAACAGCAGGGTAATGGTGATGATGCTGGTACGGTACATAAAATCTGATCTCCTTTGGGCGACAGCTTGTTGTATTTTCCATACCTGTGTTGATACCTTGCATGTACACTATTTGTCAAAGACCCTGTTTCACATGGCTGCTAAAAAGATTGCAGAGTCAGCTTTTTAATGGTGTTTTTCAAAATCTGCCGGAGATACCGGTTCAGGATTACTTGTAAATCGGTTTGCTGCTTGCATTGCCAGACTTGTGTGACATACAATCAGATGGTTGATCTGAACTGTACAGGCAACATGTACCAAATCTATAAATCGGAGAAAGATATATGACCAGAGAACTGACCATAGGTAATGTAAGGATAGGTGGAAACAATCCATTGGCCCTGATTGCTGGACCCTGCGTGATTGAAAATCATGATTCTACCCTGCGACATGCTGAACAGTTGCAGAAGATCTGCCAGCAGCTTGGAATCGGGCTGATCTTCAAATCATCCTACGACAAGGCCAACCGTACCTCAATCCAGGCTTTTCGTGGGCCTGGGCTGGATGAAGGGCTGAATATCCTGGCCAGTGTTAAGGAAAAACTGGGGCTGCCGGTGTTATCTGACATACATTCCATAGAGCAGATCAAACCTGCTGCCGCTGTGCTGGATGTGCTTCAGATTCCGGCCTTCCTCTGCCGTCAGACCGATCTGGTTATGGCTGCGGCTGAAACCGGCAAGGTGGTTAATGTTAAAAAAGGGCAGTTTCTGGCCCCCTGGGATATGCGTAATGTGGTGGGCAAGGTTGCTTCCAGTGGCAATCAGAACATCATACTGACTGAACGTGGTGCATCCTTTGGTTACAACAACCTTGTTGTGGATATGCGGAGTTTTCCTGTAATGCGTTCCTTTGGCTATCCGGTGGTGTTTGATGCCACCCACAGCGTACAGTTGCCCGGTGGTCAGGGGACATCCTCCGGCGGACAACGGGAGTATGTGGAGAGCCTTTCAAAGGCAGCGGTTGCCGCTGGTATTGATGGCATCTTTATGGAGGTGCATGAAAACCCTGAAAAAGCGTTGTGCGATGGCCCCAACTCAATCCCCCTTGATCAACTGCCAGAGCTGCTAAAGCGGCTGATGGCCATAGATGCGGTGTCAAGGTAATCAGGTGAGGATAAACACAAACATGTTTTTCTAAACATTATAATGCCATGTTTTTACAGGGCATTGAGCGTTTTACAATTCAATTGGCAGATAAATGAACACTATGTCTGGCTATCAACCACCATTAACAATCACGCCTAAAATTTTGACTTTATTGACACAGATCAGCGAAGCCCTGGGGCGTTACTCAGAAAGGCAAAATAAAGTCCAAACATTACGTTTGCGTCGCACTAACCAGATCCGTACAATTCAGGGTTCTTTAGCCATTGAAGGCAATAGCTTAAGCGTAGAACAGATCACCGCCCTGTTGGAAGGTAGGCCTGTTATTGCACCACCACGTGAACTGCAGGAAGTGAAAAATGCACTGGCTGTGTACGAGCGTTTTGACCGGTTTGATCCTATGAAAGAGCAGGATTTGCTGGCTGCCCACAAAGTGCTGATGGCTGGGTTAATGGATGAAGCCGGGCTGTATCGTAGCGGCGGTGTTGGTGTGATGAGCGGCAGGCAGGTGGTTCATGTTGCACCCTCTGCCAGTCAGGTTCCCCGCCTGATGCATGATCTGTTTGGCTGGTTAAAGCAAACCGAGCATCCTACGCTTATTGCCGGTGCTGTTTTCCACTATGAGTTTGAATTTATTCATCCCTTTGCTGATGGTAATGGTCGCATGGGGCGACTGTGGCAAAGCCTGATCCTTGCCAAATGGAATCCCGTATTTGCAGATTTACCTGTTGAATCTCTGGTAAATGCCCGTCAAGCCGAGTATTACCAAGCCTTGGCCGCCAGCACTAAAGCTGCCGAATGTGCGTTCTTTGTTGAGTTTATGCTGCAGGCCATCCATTCTGCTTTTACCCAAGGCTTAACCCAAGTAGAAGAAGATGGAAGCTGGGGTAAGGACTTGGGTAAAGGGTTGGCTAAAAAGCTTTCCGTTACACAGCAGGCCATGCTGGACTTGCTGTCCAGTAACGCCAAAATAACAGTTATGGAAATGGCCGTAAAGTTGCAGGTAAGCACCACAACCATTGAAAACAATCTGAAAAAGCTAAAGGAAGCAGGGTTGATAGAACGCATTGGTGGCCGCAGGCATGGTACTTGGCTGGTATTGTGATTGTATCTTACAATAGATCAAAGTATAACAAGCTGTAATGATTCATTAATTACGAACCAGGAGACACGATGAGCAATGTTATCAGTGAAGCAAGAAAGGTGATTCTGGCCGAGGCTAAAGCTGTTTCTGCCCTGGCTGACCGTCTTGACAGCTCATTTGAGCAGGCAGTACGGATGATCCTGGACAGCAAGGGCAGGGTGGTGGTAACCGGCATGGGCAAGTCTGGTCTGGTGGGTCAGAAGATTGCATCCACAATGGCTTCCACCGGTACACCGGCCTTTTTCCTGCATCCAGCCGAAGGTATCCACGGTGATCTGGGTATGATCATGTCTGGTGATGTGGTCATCGCCATATCCAACAGCGGTGAGACCGAAGAGTTGATCAGAATCCTGCCGGTGATCAAACGCCTTGGGGCCAGCCTGATTGCCATGAGCGGTAACATAAGCTCTAACCTGGCCCAGAATAGTGATGTTCACCTGGATGTCTCTGTGGCAGAGGAAGCCTGCCCCTTAAAACTGGCTCCAACCTCATCCACCACCGCCACCCTGGCCATGGGGGATGCCCTGGCAGTGGCTCTGCTGGTGGAGCGGGGTTTCAGGGCAGAGGATTTTGCCATGTTTCATCCTGGCGGTGCCCTGGGCAAGCGATTGTTGCTGCGGGTGGAAGATATGATGCACCGTGGTGACAAAATTCCGCTGGTTACAGAAGACACGCTGATGAAGGATGCCCTGTTTGAGATTACCGCCAAAGGGCTGGGGGTGACCGGAGTTACAACATCGGACAACAGGCTGGTTGGTGTGATTACAGATGGTGACCTGCGACGCAGCCTTGAACGGGGTGAGGATCTTCT
>CAZRKG010000138.1:0-3592 GCA_964600635.1 uncultured Geobacter sp.
CAATGCGTAAACGCTTTGGTTTGATGGAGGCAGAACATGACAGCCATACAAGAATTATGGTGATGGATGTGGCTGGCGGTCTGACCGGCTTTATTGTGGATGCTGTTTCTGAGGTGATCAGAATCCGCTCCAGCGAAGTTCAGCCTCCACCCAACATGGTGGCTGGAAATGTTGACCAGGAGTTCATAACCGGTGTGTTTAACCATTCTGACCACCTGCTGATTATCATGGATGTTGACCGGATGTTCTCTGCCCAGGAGATGGATTACCTGAGCGGTGCAGGTGAGGTGTTCTGATTAAAACAATAAGCAGGCCGGATCAGATGCAGATTGCAAACAACAAAGCCGGAGGGATTATTTCCCTCCGGCTTTGTTGTTTGCACTTGTGCCCTGCTGTAGGGGCGAACCGGTGTGTTCGACCCAAAAATGTGACAAAATAACAAGGGCAGATACATGGATCTGCCCCTACTATGCAAAACTGGTCAGGCCCTTGAAATCTCTTCCAGGTTGCCAGAAATCAACGTAGCTGTTGCAGCCTGTTCTTCTGATGCCGTAGCGATTTGTGCGATCAGGTTCCTGATGTTTTCCGCTGATTCCACAATGGCGATCAAAGACTGTTCTGCCTGATGTGAAAGCTGCTCTCCCTTTTCTGCCTCAACCTTGCCGCTGTCAATGGATGTCACGGCTCGACTGGTGTTGGACTGTATCTCGGCCACCATTGATTCGATCTGCTTGGTGGAAGCCATTGTCCGCTCTGCCAGTCTGCGTACCTCATCGGCAACCACCGCAAAACCTCGGCCCATTTCGCCGGCACGGGCTGCTTCAATAGCAGCATTAAGTGCCAGCAGGTTGGTCTGATCAGCTATCTCGTTAATAACATTAACAATTTCCCCAATCTTCTCTGACGTTGCACCAAGATCACCCACAATCTGGGCTGATGAGCGTACCACCTCGGCCACCTGCTGCATACCCCGCACAGCCTGGCCCACAACCTGTTGTCCCTGGTGGGCAGTATTGGCAACATGGGCAGCGGAATCAGCGGCATTGGTGGTATTGCCGGCCACTTCATTAACAGTCATGCTCATCTCTTCCATAGCAGTGGCGATCTGCTGCACACGCTCTTCCAGATAGTTCTTGCGTTCTATCTCGGCCAGTTGCTGCTCCTTAACATGCCTTTCTGCTGTAATATCGTTCCAGCAGGCCATGTAACAGAGTACCTTGCTGCTGTCTGTCGGATCCCAGATCGGGTAGGCGGTGGTTTGCAGGGTTACAGAGCCGATCGGTATATCAGCGGTGTGGGGCATATTGCCACGGGGGTTGGCAAATATATTACGGACACGGTTGGGATCTTTATGAAACTGGTGGATTGTGTTTCCAAAGGCACTGGCCACATCCGCACCACGCAGGCCGCTGTTTAAATTGTTACGCTGTTGCTGCATTAGTTCTTTGGCCTTACGGTTCATATAAAAGATTTTGTTATCGTGGGTGGTGTCACAGAGCATAACCACGTTATCGACATTATCCAGCATCTGCATCAGCTTCCTGATTTCATTTTCCTTTGCTTGCAGCTCCTGTTTGCTTGGCCCGCCAAATAATCCCATGGTATAGCTCCTTTATTTGTTGTTAAGAGTAGTCGAATAATATAAACCACCCGCTTGAAAAAGCAAGGTTGACAATAGCATCTGGCCTGAAAATCGGTTAATATTATAAAAAACAGTTGAAGGTTATTTCATGCCAGAAATCATACAAATATCACACCTTAACTGCCGTCACGGGGCAGTAACAGCCCTGTCTGATGTCAGTTTCAGTCTTTCCGGCGGAGAATACCTGGGGATTGTGGGGCCTAATGGCTCTGGCAAAAGCACCCTGGTAAAGGCGATGCTGAAACTTTTGCCGATACACAGTGGCCAGATTATCCTGTTTGGTCAGCAGTTGTCAGGGTTTGATAACTGGCAGAAGATCGGCTACCTGCCCCAGAACGTGGGGCTGTTTAACCGTTCCTTTCCGGCCACTGTGCGGGAAGTTGTACAGCTTGGCCTGCTGTCCGCCAAAGGTTTTCCCCGCAGGATGGGCCGTCAGGATCGTCAGCAGGTGCAGGAATTGCTGGAACAGTTGGGGATTGCAGAGCTGGGCCAGAGGATGATAGGTGAGCTTTCCGGTGGGCAGCAGCAGCGTGTTATGCTGGCCCGTGCCCTGGTGAACCGGCCAGAACTGTTGGTGCTGGATGAACCGACCGCCGCCCTTGACCCTGAAACCAGGGGCCGCTTTTATGCCCTGGTGGATAACCTTAACAAGCAGCAGGGTACAACAGTTCTGCTGGTGACCCATGATACCGGCACCATCGGCATGTATGCCTCCAGTATGCTGTATCTGGATAAAAAGGTACTCTTCTTTGGAAACTTTGAACAGTTCTGCCATTCTGAAGAGATGGCATCATTCTTCGGTGAACATTCCCAACATCTGATCTGCCACCGCCATTAAAGGTTCTGCCAATGCAACTGATTGAAATACTAAGTTACGGTTTTATACAACGGGCCTTGCTGGTTGGTCTGCTGGTGGGGATTCTGTCGGCAGTGCTGGGGATTTTTCTTGTGCTTCGCAGGCTGTCACTGGTTGGAGACGGCCTGGCCCATGTTACCTTTGGCAGTGTTGCTATGGCACTGTTTGCCGGTCTTAACGGTGCTGCCATGCTGCTGGTTTCATTACCGGTGGTGCTTTTGGCTTCTCTGGGGATACTTAAACTGACCAGGCATTCCAGACTGGGTGGTGATGCCGCCATCGGGATAGTCTCTTCAGTGGGGGTCTCGCTGGGTGTACTGATGGCAGCATTGGGAAAGGGCTATGGTGTTGATCTTTTCAGCTATCTGTTTGGCAGCATACTGGCGATTTCAGAGGCGGAACTGCTGGTGGCGGTGGGGCTTTTTATCACCGTAATGCTGCTTCTGGGGCTGTTTTACAATGATCTGACCGCCATCTGTTTTAATGAAGACCTGGCCAGAACCAGTGGCATCAGGGTCAGCCTGCTTAATAACCTGCTGGCAATCCTGACCGCCCTTACAGTGGTGCTGGCCATGAAACTGGTGGGTATAATGCTGATCTCTGCGTTGCTGATTCTGCCTGCTGCCACTGCCCTGCACCTGGCCCGTGGCTTCAAAATAGCGGTGATATTATCTGTTACCGTGGCTGTTCTGGCAGTGGTGGGGGGGATATTGGCATCGGTACTGTTTAACCTGCCCACCGGGGCAACCATCATACTGCTGGCATTTTTAATGTTCTGCCTGGCTCTGGTGCTGGGCAGGTTTGTTACTCCCGATGCAGCAGGAAGCTGATCTCTGTTGCAGGCAACCTGCTGTCCCATAAGCAAAAAAACTTCCATCCCTGCGAGCGACTACAAGAAGCGTGGCCATACCTTTACGTTATGTGCTTTTGCGTAGGAGCAGACCGATCTGTCTGCCCTGATGTGCGTGCAAACAAACGGAAAAGGGCGAACACGCCGGTTCGCCCCTTCCTCTTCTTTGATGGCTCTGTGTTATTTAACTGCCGTTTCAGTGGTTAGTGTCATTCCCATCACCATCACCTGTCTGGTTATTTCC
>CAZRKG010000139.1:0-3581 GCA_964600635.1 uncultured Geobacter sp.
GTTAAAAATCATAAACCGCCGATTAACACCGATAAACGCCGATAGCGTCGGATAACATATAAGGGGCAGACCGATGTGTCTGCCCTTGTGGCTCTGTGGTATTTAACTGCCGTTTTAAGTTTGAGATGTTAAAAACCCCTCTCCTTTTGGAGAGGGGTCAAGGGGTCAGGAGCATAACGCCCGGATATATGCAACAAGGACAGCCATAAATCTATTCCTGAATATTGGCCTTACCTTTAGCCAGCACCATTCTTTGCCGTGCCTTTACCGTTGTAACTGTCAGTCCGGCTATTACCAGCAACAGCGTAATGCCCGCCATCATTGGTGCCTCTACAGCCCAGATGACAGGGGTAAGCATCAACCGTGTGGCAGTACGCAGGTTTTCATGTTGTGCGATAAAATCTGCAACTGGCGGGCTGGCAGCATAGTAGGCTTTTACAAACAGCCTGCCAGGGCCGTTACCAAGCAGGTGTTGATCTCGGAACTCCCGCAGTACCATCACTTTGGGATGCAGATAGCTACCCCAGGCAGCCGTTGCAATGAAGCAGCCGCCACCACCACCGCCGCCGGATTTAGGTGAATCAGTCACCTTCAGATTAAAATCAACGCTCTTGCTGCTACCGGCAGGTGTTACCTTAAGGGTTCCGCTGCTGGCATCTTCAGGAATCCTTACTTTTATTGCAGTATCACTCCAGGATTCAATCTCCAGCGTATGAACTGCTGTCTTGCTGGCAAGGCTTACAGAGGTTTCCGTCAACACAACTGTACCCTTCTGATTACCAAAGTTGACACCACTGATACTGTAGCTGCTGCCACGGTAAGCCGTTGTTTTTGTATCATCACTGATTGTCGGCAGATCTTCGGCAGTAAGGGCTTTGTAAAGATTCAACCTGCCACCGGTTACGGTTTTGTCAGTAAAGGCAGACAGCTTGTCTACACTATTCAGAATACGGGCCTTTACCTGGTAGGCGGTCAGGTTTGGATGTTTGTTCCAGATAAGTGCTGCTGCACCAGCTACATGTGGGGCTGCCATGGATGTACCGGCGGTTTGACGGTACAGGACAGAACCGTTATCAAGCCAGACTGTACTAAGTATGGCAACGCCACCCTTGGTCCCACCAGGAGCTGCAAGATCAACTGAATTTTTACTATAGTTGGAGAAGCTGGAGAGGGTATCAAGATTGGTTGATGCTGCCACCGAGATGTTGTTGGCAGTACGGATGGAGGCCGGGTAGACTGGAGAGCTGTCAATATTCTTGCTGCCATTACCAGCAGCACTGATTACAAGTACACCTTTACGGTCAGCAGCATCAATTGCATCACGCAACGATTTTGAATCATAATTGACTTCAAAACTCATATTTATGACCTTGGCACCCCTGGCCAGGGCATACTCAGTACCTTTAAGTGCATTGGCCAGATCACCCTCACCCTTGGGGCCATGCAGAAACTTGACAGCCATAATCCGCACATTCCAGTTGATGCCAGTAACGCCTATCCCGTTGTTACCTACAGCACCAATAATGCCGGCCAGATGGGTACCGTGGCTGTCCTCTGTATCATCATCCCAGGGGTCACCCTTTGGTCTGCTGCCTCCCAGGTTGATGCCATAGCAGTCATCAATATAACCATTGCCATCATCATCAATACCATTACCGCAGATCTCCCCAGGGTTCACCCAAAGGTTGTTTGTAAGATCATTATGGGTATAGGCAATGCCGGTATCCAGTACAGCCACAATCAGGGAGCTACTGGATGAGAACGGGCCGGTGTAGCTGTTCCAGGCAGTAGGGGCGGAGATCTGGGTCATATTCCACTGGGAAGAAAACAGTGGATCATTGGGAGTGCTGGCCTTGCGTACAATATAGTTGGGTTCGGCATAAAGTACGTTTGGATCAGCACGGAACTGTTCCAGGGCTTCATCCACACTGGTCTGTTCATCCAGCTTGATCTGGTGGGCCTTGATCTGGCTGAAACTATGTGCAGAACTGGCTTTTAGTGCAGCCAGGCTCTTTACACCAACAGCATCATCCTTATAGCGGACAATCAGCTCACCAGGCCGGTAGGCAGGGGTATGAAGGGCTGTGTTAAAATCAGCGGCAAAGGCAATGGGGCTGCTGGTTATAAGCAGCAACAACAGCAACAGGCGTAAAGTCATGTGTAGTCACCAAGTTATGCAGATTTATGCAGGAACCTGCACCCTAAAATGGAATGTCATCATCCTGATAGACCGGCTCATCATAATTTACCACCGGTTCTGCCACAGGCTCCTGTGAGAAGTTATCACGGCGTGCTGCCCCACCACCAGAACCACCATCACCGCCACGGCCACCCAGCATCTGCATTCTGTCACCAACAATCTCGGTGGTGTAACGGTCGTTACCATCACGGTCGGTCCATTTACGGGTCTGCAAGCGGCCTTCTATATAAACAGTGCGTCCTTTAGCCAGATATTCCTTGGCTATCTCTGCCAGCTTGCCCCAAAGGGTGACACGGTGCCACTCTGTACGTTCTTCCATCTCACCATTTTTATTTTTGAATTTCTCACTGGTGGCAATTGCCAGGCTGGCCACTGCCTGCCCGGATGTGGTGTAACGTAGTTCAGGGTCTCGGCCCAGATTTCCGATCAGCATTACTTTGTTAAGACTTGCCATTATTGCAGACCTCCTTGGTTGGTTTCAAAAACTGTTCAACTTTATATCATTGCTACCGGCAGCCATGCAAGCTACCAGAATTTTTACAGCATAAGCAGCTTTCTTGACCTGAAGGTACAAAATAGTTACTGTCATATATTCTTTATACGAGGTGTTTAAGTTGGCTGTAATACGTGGTCTTCTATATATGGTGGTGTTTTTCCCGCTTACCTTTCTTATTGCCCTGCTTGCCATTATCCTGACTGCATTCAATCGCAACCTGTACGGCTATATGTCCCGTTTCTGGGGTCGGCTGGGACTAAAGCTGGCCTGCATCAGGGTCTCTGCTGAAGGAACTGAAAAGCTGCCCCAGGGGCCGATGATTGTGATGAGCAACCATGCCAGTAATTTTGATATTCTGACTATGCTGGGATATTTCCCCCGTCACCTGGCCTGGATTGCAAAGCAGGAGCTTTTCAGGATTCCGGTGTTTGGCTGGTCAATGCGACGTGGTGGCTATATTCCGCTGGATCGCAGTGATGGCCGTAAATCCCTTAAAAGTATGGAAGAGGCTGCCCAGCAGATCAGGGCTGGTAGCAGTGTAATTATTTTCCCGGAAGGAACCCGCACCCGCACCGGAGAGCTGCTGCCCTTTAAGCGGGGCGGCTTTTTACTGGCTGCCAGGGCCAGGGTGCCGGTGGTGCCGGTTACCATTAACGGTAGTTTTGCCATCAATCCAGGCGGTAGTTTCTGGCTTAACTTTGGCCTGCCGGTCAGCATAACCATCCATGATCCGATTATCCCGCCAGAGGGGCTGAAACGGGCAGAGCTGGAAGAACTGCTGATGCAGAAGGTACAGACCGCCATTACAGCAGGTTTGGGACAGGTGAAGTAGGGGCGAACCGGTGTGTTTGCTCACGTTACGGCACATAACGCATAAGGGCAGAC
>CAZRKG010000140.1:0-3530 GCA_964600635.1 uncultured Geobacter sp.
GCCTCCCCAAAGTTAGTCAGATAATCAGCCAGGTCAATCACCGGATTGTCACACTGCTGCAACTGTTGCCGGTCATCCCCAAGTTGCAGGCTGAACCAGTTGGCATCAACGGCATCAAACAGTGGCAACAGATGTTGCAGCTCCATAGAACGGTTGGCATTCAGGCGGGGTTTTCTGCCACCCCACACCAGGCCGATTTTTGGTTTATCCCCCCTACCCAGGCTGTTAAGCAGTTGGCACCAATGTTCTTTGCGGTCAGGGTCTGCCTTCAGGTAGCCCTCTGGTGTTGGTATGGTGTTGCTGTCTGCCATTACAATACCGGCCAGGCTTAAAAGCGGAACCTGGTAATCGGCAGCAGGCCGTGGTTCACCACGAGTATAAACCTGATCAATACCATTAAAGTTTTTAAAAAGCGGGGTCTGGTTGTAATCAAGGGATTCAAACACCAGCTTTACGCCACTGCCTGCAATGGTCTTTATATAAGGTATAAAACGGGCAAACTGGATTGTATCGCCATAAACCTGCTCTGCCCAAACCAACAGCGTCTTGCCGGAAATCTCTTCACCCCGCCAGCGGGGGAGATCCTGATTAAACGCCTTAACTTTTTCTTCCTTGTTAAAGCGTGCTTCATAATCCTGCCAGCCACGCTGGTAATCCCCCTGCATTAAACGGGCAAAGCCGCGGTTTGTAAGCAATGTCGTTTCACCTGGTTGCTGTTGCAATGCAAGGTTGTAATAATAGACCGCCTTTTCTGGCTCTTTCAGGGCCAGGCAGGAGTTGCCCAGGTTGCCAAGCAGATATGGTTCCTGCGGCTTGATTGCCAGACCCTTCATAAAAACATCAATTGATTCCTGAAACCTGTCCAGCTCGTAAAGCAGGCGGCCATAGGAGTTAAGCAGGGTTGCATCTTCTGGTTTGGCTTTTAAGGCCCGCTCTGCATATTGAAGGCCAAGCCTGGGATTATTGCCGGTTTTACTATGCAGATAGGCCAGGTCAGACAAGCAACCGGCATTGTCTGGTTCTGCCTGTAAAACATGATTTAAGCAGTTGATTGCCGCCAGGTACTCTTTCTGGTCATTATAAATTGCGGCAAGGTTTTTCCAGGCAGCAGTAAAACCAGGGGCCTGCACCACAACCTGTTCCAGTATTTCACGGGCCTCTGCCTGCCTGCCGGTGGCCTTTAATGTATTGGCCAGATTGTACTTGAAGATATGCTGATCAGGGGCCAGCCCGACCGCCTTTGTGTAGTAAAGCTGGGCCTGCTGATGTAGCCCCTGACAGCTAAGGACAGTACCCAGGCAGTTATAAAGCTCTGGATTTAATGGATCAGTTGCAAGCTGCTTACGCCAGACAGTCTCTGCCTGTTTAAACCTGCCAGCATTAAACAGGGCCTCGGCATCATCAGAATATGCTGGTCTGCTGACCTGCACACCGACAGATGACTTTTTGCCTGAAAGATGCCTGCCGATGGCGTAAAACTGCTCTGCCGCCTGTTGCCAATCAAGTTTTTGTGTAATTCTGGCTGCTTCAGCCCCTTTCTGCCGCAACAGCTCCCGATTACTGTAGGCAATTTCCAGTTGCTCCAGTATCTGCTCCACAGATGTTTCAAACCAGACACCGCTAATATTACCACCATACCGACAGATAACTGGTGCAACCGGATTAAGCTCAAAGGCATTCTGGCTGGTGATAACATCGGCATGGCCAGACCAGTTGGATGCAACAACCGGTCTGCCACAGGCCATATATTCTGACATGACCATATTATTGCCACCCTCACAACGGATCGGGTAAAGCCCCAGGTCACTATTGGCGTACACCGCAGCCATCTGGTGGTTGTTCAACCTGGGGTTGATGATTACCCTGCTGGTATCTATGCCGTTGGCAGCCAGGGTTTCTGCCATAAGCTGGTCACAGGGCAGGTCTTTGTATTTAAAATTGATGATTCTGCTCTGCTCCATTGTGGCTATGGAGTTGGGCCAGTGATTATGCCAGGCACAGGAAAGCCAGACATCGCCATGCCGTGCCATAAAGATCTTCATGGCCTCAATCACCAGATCCTGCCCTTTTCTGAACTCAAACTTGCCACCGGAAAACACGATGAAGCGTCCATCATCAAACGGCCTGTCAATAGGATGAAAAACAGACCCGTCAACCCCCTGCAAAATAGTTGTTGTATGTCTTACACCAGCCAACCTTAGCTGGTATTCACACCAGTGGGAGCCTGCTACTATAAAATCCCATTTATCCTTCTGGGTTGGAAGGAAATGATAGGCCAGAACTTCATGCTCAAAAAAACAGTAGCCAATGTTGATGCTGTTCCAGTCCTGCTGGTCATACGGTTTAAATGCATGGCTGCGTATACTGTGCAGGGTTACATCTTCCAGAGCTGGCAGATGTGACATTTTCTGGGATAGATAAGTGCCGGCAATACCCCAGCCGACATCCTGTGATCTGGGCATGGAAACTTTCATAAAAATCCTTTACTTTCAGTCTCTTGGCTTACGGCAGAAGAAACACCAATACTCATCTTGCCCAGCCATAACCTGAAAACTTAATCTCTGTTCCTGAATAATCTGAAAACCGGTACGCTGTATGTTCATACGCCAGGATGTTTGAGGCAGAATACTGTAGTGATTCCGGTTTTGTTCGTGATGGCAGTCTGTATCTGCTGCGGGAATCTCCACATATAGCATACCCCCTGGTTTTAAGACTTTGAAAAAGCCATTTAAGGTAAAGAGCGGGAAAATACTATGCTCAAGCACATGCCTTGCCCAGATCAAGTCAAATGTATCTTCTGCAAAGGCAAGAAATGACTGATCCATTTTCTGTACTGATAACCCTTCTGATCTGCACACAGCCAGGTCTTCATCACCCAATGTAACCCCAATTGCATCTGCACCAAGTTTACGGAAGATTTTAAGTGCTGCCCCCTGACCACAACCAACATCAAGCACCTTACACCTGCCATTAACAGGATAAAGTTTACGTAGTTCGCCAATCATACGTTCTGTAATATCGCTATGCAGTTGGGTGGGAAGCTCTGGATAAACATCCGCTGCCAGTTCATCCATAAAGTCTGACAATCTTTCCATATCCCTGTAATTTGCCGGATTAACAGTATTTTCAATCTTGCTGGATTCCTGACCCAACATCTGCATATAAGCTGCTTCCAGCTCTCTGGTTACACCGGCTGTATCCATCAACGGAGAAGCTGTCATCCGCTCCCTGAGACCTGCTTTAAGGTCTTGCAACCTTTGCCTGTTACCTGCGAGATTCACTGCACAGGCAACATATTCTTCAGCACTGTCTGTCACCAGCTCTGGCAAGCCAACTGCCTTTAAAAATGACAACCCTACCCTGGAAATATGATGCTCACCAGCCAGCGTAATGACCGGCACCCCCATCCAGAACGCCTCGCAGGTGGTGGTTGTGCCATTGTAGGGCCAGGTATCCAGGGCAATATCAATATTATTATACTGCTGTAAGTGGGATGCTACGGCCGGGGTAAATTGTTCAAGCTGTAATCT
>CAZRKG010000141.1:0-3445 GCA_964600635.1 uncultured Geobacter sp.
GTCATGGGTCAAGAGGCATTGGAGGTGGCTGTTTATAAGTACCGTGGCCTGGAACTGCCAGCCCATGATTCTGAGCAGGATCATGGACATGCCTACCCCGAATATGATGGTACCCTGATCTGTAAATGTTTTGGCATTACCGACAGTTTTCTGAGAAAAGTGATCTCAGACAACCATCTGACGACGACAGAGCAGGTAACCAACTTCACCAAAGCTGGCGGAGCCTGTGGAAGTTGTATCCCAAAGATCAAGACCTTGATTTCTGAGGTGCTTGCTGAGGGTAAGGCTGCCGAGGCTGCAAAGCCCAAGCTGTCCAATCTGAAGAAAATGCAGTTGGTGCAGGAGGTGCTGGAGCGTGATATTCGCCCTATGTTGCGGTCCGATGGTGGTGATCTGGAACTGATAGATATAGATGGTGATCAGGTACAGATCGCCTTCCGTAAAGCCTGTGCCGGTTGTTCATCCTCTGGTAACACTGCCCGTTATGTAGAGATGAAACTACGCGAGCTGGTCTATGAGGGACTGCGGGTGCAGGAGGTTCAGGTATGAAAGAGATCTACTTTGATAATAATGCCACCACCAAGGTGGATGAGGCGGTCTTTGAAGAGATGCGGCCTTATTTCTGTGAACTGTACGGCAACCCAAGTTCCATGCACTACTTTGGCGGACAGGTGCAGAAAAAGGTCAGCGAAGGTCGCAAACGTGTGGCAGATCTGCTGGGGGCATCCACTGATGAAATGATTTTCACCGCCTGTGGTACGGAAAGTGATAACACAGCCATCCGTTCTGCACTGGAAGTACTGCCGGATCGCAAGCATATCATCACAAGCCGGGTAGAGCATCCTGCGGTATTGACCCAGTGCCGTAATCTGGCTGCCCGAGGTTACCGGATTACCGAGATCGGTGTTGATGGTGCCGGTCGTCTGAATATGGATGAATACAGGCAGGCCATTGATGATGATACTGCCATTGTATCGCTGATGTGGGCCAACAATGAAACCGGTGTTATTTTTCCGGTTGAAGAGGCAGCGGTAATCGCCCATACCTGTGGTGCCTTGTTCCATACAGATGCTGTCCAGGCAGTGGGTAAGGTACCGATTAACCTTGCTGAGTCAGAGATAGATATGCTTTCGCTCTCTGGCCATAAACTGCATGCTCCTAAAGGGGTTGGTGCCCTGTATGTTCGCAGGGGAACGCCATACCGTCCGTTATTAGTGGGAGGGCATCAGGAAAAAAGCCGCCGTGCCGGTACAGAAAATGCAGCCGCCATTATTGCAATGGGTAAAGCCTGCCAGTTGGCGGCAGAGAATATGGCTGTTGAAAACAGTACAGTCAAGGCAATGCGTGACCGGCTGGAAAACGGCCTGATGGAAATAATACCAAATGCACGGGTAAATGGTGGTGGTGCAGAGCGTCTGCCCAACACAACCTCCATCGCCTTTGAATTTGTAGAAGGAGAAGCAATTTTGCTGCTGCTGTCAGAGCTGGGGATCTGTGCTTCCTCTGGCAGTGCCTGTACCTCTGGCTCATTGGAGCCTTCACACGTACTGCGGGCTATGGGGGTTCCCTTCACCTGTGCCCACGGTTCCATCCGCTTCTCCCTTTCACGCTACACCAATGATGCTGAAGTGGATCTGGTCATCAATGAACTGCCACCGATAGTCAAGCGACTGCGGGAAATGTCTCCCTTCGGGCGAGAGTTTCTGAAGGGCTGAGGCGAGTAGTTGCATTTACAAGAAAAGCGGGGCATTTGCTTCGCTTTTCATCTTTAATGCCGAAACATGCCAATGATAAAGGAGTAGCACCGATGCTTCGTCAACGCCGTAGAACCAAAATAGTTGCCACCCTTGGGCCGGCCAGTGACAGTCCTGAAATAATTGAACGCCTGATTCAGGCCGGGGCCGATGTTTTCAGATTGAACTTCTCACACGGAAATCAGGCAGACAAGCGTGAGCTGATTAAAAATATCAGGGCTGTGTCGGCACGCCTGGGTAAGGAGGTGGCTATCCTGGCTGATCTGCAAGGCCCCAAAATTCGTACCGGCAAGATGGCAGCAGGTGGTATGCAGCTCAAGAAGGGTCAGGAGGTTGTCATTACCACGGTGGATATGCTGGGTGAAGGGAGTCTGATTCCAACTACCTATAAGGCACTGCCCCAGGATGTTAAGGCTGGCTCCAGAATTCTGCTTGATGATGGCCTTATGGAGCTGCGGGTACAATCGGTTGATGAAAGTGGTGTGCATTGCATTGTTGTAAATGGGGGGCTGCTTAAGGATCATAAGGGAATTAACTTGCCAGGTGTGCGGGTTTCTGCACCGTCCCTGACAGAAAAAGATCGGGTGGATCTGGACTTCTGCCTGGCCGAAGATGTTGATTATGTGGCTCTTTCATTTGTACGTGCCGCTGAAGATGTTGAGGAACTTAAGCGGATTATCTACAGTTCAGGCAAAGACCTGCCCGTCATATCCAAAATTGAAAAACCTGAAGCATTGCGTAACTTTAACAAGATTTTAAAGGTAACAGATGGGGTGATGGTGGCACGGGGTGATCTTGGGGTAGAGATGAAGGCTGAAAAAGTCCCCCTGATACAGAAAAAAATTATTAAAGCCTGCAACCAGGCTGGAAAGCCAGTGATTACAGCTACACAGATGCTGGAATCAATGATGTCCAACCCAAGGCCAACAAGGGCTGAAACTTCGGATGTGGCCAATGCCATTATAGATGGAACCGATGCTGTGATGCTATCCGGTGAAACTGCTGCGGGTTCTTTTCCGATTGCAGCGGTGGAAACCATGTCACGGGTTGCAATTGATATTGAATCTGCTGGATATGGCAGCAGAACCGATACTCCTTTTTTGCCAACACCAAGTATTGCCCATGCGGTTGGTGATGCGGCCTGCCGTGCGGCCAGCAGTCTTAAAGCCAGATCCATCGCAGTATTTACCCAGTCTGGCAGTACTGCCGCCCTGATCTCAAAATTCCGACCACCAATAAACATTGTAGCTTTTACCGGTTTAGTTAAAACCCAACGCAAACTATCGCTTTACTGGGGAGTCCAGGCCAGAATTATAGATATTCTCGACAGCATGGAACAGCAGGTGGCTCTTGCCGAGCAGTTACTTTGCGGTGCAGGGTTGAAAAGAGGCGATATAATTGTGGTGATCATGGGAACCCCCGTAGAAGCCAGAGGATCTACCAATCTGATGAAAGTTCACAAACTAGGTGCTGGTAAATTTTATGAGATTTTTTAAAAACAGGTTGACACCTTGGCAGTAGTGGGCTAAATAGACAGTCCGTTTTGTGCAGCAAAAAATAAAATCACTAGCCCTTAAAAAAGATATTGACATACAGTAAACGATTTTATATAGTCACAAGTCTGTCGCAACGAAAAAAGTTGTTCTTTGAAAACCGGATAGTAAAAGAGAAGAATTGCGGGCCAAGCAATT
>CAZRKG010000142.1:0-3406 GCA_964600635.1 uncultured Geobacter sp.
GGGCGATCCATCGGGTCGCCCGTTTCTTTTGGGACAGCGTTGCTCAAATCAAGCTGAAGCGTGGCAGATCTGTGTTATAGTAATACGGCATAGCCTGAAATCTGAAAAATTGTAAACTACTTTACAAGGAGCCAACATGAGTACCAACAACTGGAAGCGTTTTCAGCAGCACCTTTGCCACTGCCCTGAAATCGGCCTATGGCTTGATATAAGCCGTATGGGGTTTGACGATGATTTTTTTGAGCAGATGGAACCGGCCATGCAGCGTAGTTTTGATGCAATGCTGGCCCTGGAACGTGGTGCCATTGCCAATCCCGATGAAAACCGGATGGTGGGGCATTACTGGCTGCGGGCAGCGGAGCTTGCCCCAGATGATGAAATCAAAACAGAGGTTGAGACAACAATCCGTCAGATTGAAACCTTTGTGGCCAGGGTACATGGCGGTGAGGTTACAGCCCTTGGTGGACGTAAATTCAGCAAGTTACTGGTGATAGGTATTGGCGGTTCTGCCCTGGGGCCACAGTTTGTAGCCGATGCCCTGGGGACTGCAACGGATAAAATGCAACCTTTCTTTCTGGATAACACTGACCCGGATGGTATTGACCGCACACTAAGCCAGATTGGTGATCTTGGGGATTGTCTGGTGCTGGTTATATCCAAAAGTGGTTCCACCAAAGAGACTCGCAACGGGATGCTGGAGGCCCAGGCTGCCTGGCAAAAGGTTGGCCTTGATTTCAGTAAACAGGCAGTTGCCATTACCGGTGCAGACAGCCAACTGGATCGACTTGCCATTAAAGAAGGCTGGATAGAGCGTTTCCCGATGTGGGATTGGGTTGGTGGTCGTACCTCGGTTACATCGGCAGTTGGGCTGTTGCCGGCGGCCTTGCAGGGGCTTGATATACGCTCTCTTTTAAAAGGTGCTGGCCTTTGTGACCAGATTACCCGCAACAGAATTACCAGCTTTAACCCGGCGGCCCTGATGGCCCTGATGTGGCACTATGCCACCGAGGGCAACGGCAGAAAAGATCTGGTTATGTTGCCCTATAAAGACAGACTGCTGCTGTTTTCACGTTATCTACAGCAGTTGATTATGGAATCCATCGGTAAAGAGTTTGATCTGGATGGCAAACAGGTCTTCCAGGGGCTTACGGTTTACGGCAACAAAGGTTCCACTGACCAACATGCCTATGTGCAGCAGTTGCGGGAAGGGGTGCATAACTTCTTTGTGACCTTTATAGAGGTGTTGAAGGACAGGGAGACAGCATCAATGGAGGTGGAGCCAGGTGTTACCAGTGGTGATTATCTGTTTGGCTTTCTTTACGGCAGCCGTGCTGCTCTGACCGAAAACAGGCGGGAATCCATGACCATTACGGTGGAGAAGCTGGATGACTTTACCATCGGCAGCCTGATAGCCCTGTTTGAGCGTACTGTTGGACTGTACGCCGCTCTGGTCAACATCAACGCCTACCACCAGCCAGGGGTTGAGGCAGGTAAAAAAGCTGCTGGCAGCATTATAGAGCTGCAAAAAAAGGTGGTTGAATGGTTGACGCAGAATCCTGACAGGGATGATCCTGAAGAGATAGCCGGACAGCTTGGATTGCCGGATGATGTTGAGATGATTTATGCGATTGTCCGCCGGGCAGGCCTGTTAAAATCTCATTAAATCCAGCTTAAAGCTGCTTTTAAGGATCTGAAGCAGCAGATTGACCGCCTTTAGCGATTCACGCAGTTGCTCCAGTTCTCTGTGACTAAGCAGCTTGGGGGTGCAGTAGTTATCAGGCTCTGCACCCTTGGCCAGCTTTGCCAGTTGTGCTGTCAGCCTGTACTTAACCAGCAGTCCAAATGCCTGCTCAACAACATCCAGGTCATCGGCTGATATGCTGCGGCTCTTCCGCAGCATATCAATCTTATCCCAGGTGTTACCTCCCATATTACCCTGTTGCAATGCCAGCAGGGTAATCCCCTGGGTCAGTGCAAAAATACCGGCCTTTTTCAGATCAAGCTGTCCTTTGTGGTTCCCCTCTGTTTCCAGCTTAATCCGGTTAAAAATCCCCAGTGGCGGGCTGAACTGCATCACATTATTAGCGGCATGGGATAAAAACAGCGGGTTTTGCCTCGTATTACTGATGATATGGTTACGCAGTGCTTTTTCAAGGGCAAGGTTGCCATGCACCACCCGTATATCCTGAAACATACCAAATCTGACCACATTATGCTGGCTGGGGCGGCTGACCCAGGCGGTGATGATCCGTTTCCAGGTGGTCAGGCTGTGGCACCACTGCTTGTTACTGGCCATAATGCCACCTGGGCAGAGCGGCACACCGATATATTCCAGCCGCCTGACCATCCTGTCGGCAAAGATTTGAATCTGTTGCAGCTCTTCCACAGTGGTGGAATCAGCATACACAATGGCGTTATCCTGATCAGTCCGCAGGGTTTGTTCTCCACGGCCTTCGCTGCCCAGCACCATAAAGGCTGCTGATCTGGGCAGTGTTATTCTTTCCTCTTGCTTCAACAGTTCAATCACCTGCATGGTCATCAGGTCGTTAAAGTGGGAGATCAGGGCGATTATACTCTGTATATCAGCACCGGTGCTGACCACAAACTGCACCAGCTCCACCAGACGGCTGCCGGTGGTACGCAACTGCTCAAAATCCTCTGCTGCCTCAATTTCCTGTGAGATGTAGAGCGGACAACTGCTCTGCACCCTCAGCAGGTCGCTGTTGGTAACCACTCCAACCAGGCTGCCGTTATCGCCTGTAACCACCAGACGATGGATATTATGGCGGGCCATCTTGAAGATAGCCTTAAATAGATGCTCACTGTCTTTAACCGTAATCAGGCGGGTCTGCATAATATCCCGTACTTTAAGATTACCGATTGACAGGTAATCTTTTGCCACCAGATTACGCAGATCCCGCAGGGTTACAATCCCTACCGGCAGATCACCTTCAACCACCACAATGCCAGAGATGTTTTCAGCCTGCATAATGGCAGCCATCTCCACCAGGCTTGCATCCGGTGTACAGACAACCGGTGCCCGCTTGCAGAGCAGACCAACCTCAACAAAGTAGAAACTCTCCTGATTGATGGGAATTTCAGTCATCTGCTAGTCTCCTTATGGGGGCAGGGGATGTTTTTTTAAAATACAAGAATTTGTATAGAGGCTACAGAGAATAAAACAAAAGATTGGAATGGCAAAGCAATTAAAGCTGATAAGTTTAATTAAAACAGCAATAATAGATAAGATACTGATTTTATGCTTATTTTTATGAAGACTGATCTAAATAGCTATTTTCAGACTATTTATTATGAACCGCTGTTTTATATTTTTAATGGGGATGGTTGTTGTAACCGCTGATCCAGCCTGTGGATGTTCTTATGCCGTTGTTGTTGTGGTCGAACA
>CAZRKG010000143.1:0-3361 GCA_964600635.1 uncultured Geobacter sp.
TGCTTCTTCCACCCTGGTTTTAATCTGATCTGGTGTCATCTTTCTGATCCTTTATGAGTTTATCTGGCATCCATTAAAAATATTGTAGTTGACACATGTAATTACCTGCTTAGATGTTAACTTGCAGTTTAACCCTTAACCGCCGATAAAGACGGATAAACGCCGATTAAAACCCGTTTGAAACACAGGGACACAGAGAGAAAAACCACTTTGGGGCCACGTTTGTCGCCGCTGGTCAACATATTTATGGGGTTTTTATCCATTTACACCTATCAGATACTCGTCAACCCAGCTTGGAATATCTTCAACCTTTAAATCTACTCTTACACCATCTGTTATTTCACATATCCATGTTATTTCATCTGAAGAATTGTCAAAAATATATGATCTGTCACTTAGTTTCACTGCTTCTTTAAGATAGCCCAAAGAACGGTAGTATCTACTTTTCAGCTTGTCTTCTGGTACGTTATGACCATTTAATTTCACTCTGTTTTTTACTCTTGAGCTGTTTATAAGTGGATCGCTTGTGGCTATATAATATAAGTAGTTTCTGTATCCCATTCCTTTTGATAATTTTAAAAGTTCAATCTTATCATAAGAACTCATAACAGTTTCAAATGTAAATGATTTTCTAAGGTTTAATAGTTTTTTCCTTATGAAATCAGCACAAACAGATGCAAAGTAAGAATTTACTACCTGATCTTGAAATACAAGCCTATTATCATGCCACTTTAAAAGCTCTGCTTTACTCTCCAACCCTGCAGACTTTAGAAGAGTTGAATCTTTAAAAAAATCTATAACCTCATCATTTGTTGTTTGCATATCATATTTTCCAAAATCTATAAATCCAAGCTCTTCGATGTCTTTTTCTATTTCATCTGGATTGATGTAAACACCTAATAAACTCTCATTTATCACGCCTTTTATAGTGCTTTTACCACTCCCGTTTGGTCCAGCAAACATTCTGAGTCTTGGAATATCTTGGCTCATATATCAAATTCTTTCTTTTGTACTTTTATAGAAGGCTTTATATCTTTTATAAACGTCTTTGAACCGTCTGGAAATACTTCATAAATTTTATTTTTTATTACCTTGGTAACACTAAGACCAGCACTTAGGGTATCAATATATGCTTTTTTTACAGCACTACTAGCAAGTGCAGGAATATGGCTTTCCAAAAAATCCAATTCTTTTTGTGTTTTCATTGATTACCTCCTGGTTATCTTGGGATTGCTTCGTCGCTGAAGTCATCGCAAATACGGCTGCTCCTGAATCTCTTTACCCTCTGTGCCACTGTGTTTAATATTGGTTTTATCGGCAATTTGCAAAAGTGGTTTTAGAGTTGGAAATGAAATATGGGAAAAAGCCCTTTGTGGACTAAAACTACTTGGCAGGCACAGCAATCAGCTTAATCCCCAATGCTCCAAGTACCCGGCTGATGGTATCAAAACGGGGGCTTGCACCGCTACGCAGAGCTTTATATAAAGATTCACGGCCAATTCCGGCATCCTTTGCAATTTGTGTCATACCACGTGCTTTGGCAATATCTCCCAGGGCACTGGCCAATAGTGCATCATCATTTTCTTCAAGAATAGCATTTAGGTAGGCTGTTATAGCTTCTTCACTATCAAGATAATCAGCCGCATCAAAACCTGGTAAATCAGATACTTTAACCATTTTAAAACTCCAATGTTTTTGATAAAGCAATTGCCTTTTCCACATCTTTTGGCTGTGTGGACTTATTGCCGCCTCCCAGCATTACAATTAAGCATTTATCCCGCTGCACAAAGTACATCCTCCAACCAGAGCCAAAATGCTCTCGCATCTCACTAACTCCTTCACCAACCGGCGTAACATCCCCTAAGTTACCTTGTGAAACCTTTTTCAGGCGTGCAACCAGTCTCGCCTTGGTCACACTATCCCGCAGGCTGGCAAACCAACGGTCAAATTCAGGTAAACGCTTAATCTCAATCATCAGGAAGTCCTTCAGTAAAAAACTACACTACACTGTAGTCTATCGAATACATAATTACAATTTCTTTATCCCTGAATAAATCGGCGGTTAATTGTTGTTCGTCACTGCGAGCAACTTCAAGGAACGTGGCGATCTGATAGAGATTGCTTCGTCCTGCCACACTTCGTTCGCAGTTCTCACAATGACAAGCAAGTTAATGGTTTGGGCAAACACACAGGTTTGCCCCTACGGTTGTTGTCTTTCTCTGTGTCTCCGCTTCTCCGTGTTTAATTCGTGATTTTCTCGGCGTTTATCGGTGTTAATCGGCGGTTAATATTTATCATGTACAGATTCGTAGTGGGAAATATCATGAATCAGCCAGCAGCAACCGCACCCCTTCTGCTGCCATAAACAGCCCGAAGGTGGCTGGCAGAAAAGAGATACTGCCCAAAGGCCGCCGTTCACCTGCCTGCTCGGCCTGTCCAAGATAATCATCAAGCGGCTGCTCATCTGAATAAACCACCCTGATTCCACTGGCAACACCACTACGTCGCAGTTCTTTCCGCAGTTTACGGGCCAGGCGGCAACCTTTACTTTCAGCAATATCAGCCAGTTTTACCCTGGTTGGGTCAAGCCTGCCAGCAGCCCCCATGCTGGCAACCACCGGAATCTGCAAGCCGTGACAATGTTTCAGCAAAGCCAGCTTGGCTGTAAAACTGTCAATGGCATCAAGCACCAGATCGTATTCCGCAGATACCATCTCCGGCAGGTTTTCCGGTGTCAGGATGGTTTGAATCGGATTACAAACAAGGTCAGGATTTATCTGTAACAGGCGTTCAGCCATGACAAACACCTTTGGCTTTCCGATAGTGCTGGCCAGGGTGTGGATCTGACGGTTGATATTACTTGGCTGGACAAGATCACCATCAACCAGCGTCAATTTGCCAACACCAGCCCGCACCAGTACCTCGGCAGCAAAACCACCAACACCGCCAACACCAGCCAGCAGAACAGATGAATCAGCCAGGCGGGCAAGACCATGATTACCAATCAATAAAGCTGTACGGGAAAAATCTGAGGACATGGAGGATTATTGTAGCGGAATAAGCTGCTTAATACCAGCCAGCATTCTTTTATCTTACTGCGAGTAGACCAAGCATTAACCGCCGAGAAATACGGATAAACGCCGATTTAAAACCATTTGAAACACGGAGAAACGGAGACATAGAGGAGACCTTGCTTTAGCCACGAATGAACACGAATATTCACAAATCCGTCACTGCGAGCGACTGCAAGGAGCGTGGCAGTCTTGTTTTTCATTCATGAGATTGCTTCGGGCTGAAGCCCTCGCAATGACCGGTTTTTGTCACTGTTCTTATGTGTTGTGGCGAACACGCCGGTTCGCCC
>CAZRKG010000144.1:0-3121 GCA_964600635.1 uncultured Geobacter sp.
CACAATGGACACCTTTGTGGAATCATCCTGGTATTTCCTGCGTTACTGCTGCCCTGATTTTGATCAGGGGATGCTGGATAAAAAACGTACCCAGTACTGGATGTCAGTTGATCAGTATATTGGCGGTATAGAACATGCTGTACTGCATCTGCTCTATGCCCGTTTCTTTACCAAGGTTATGCGGGATCTTGGCTATGTTGATGTTGATGAGCCGTTTACCAACCTGCTGACCCAGGGGATGGTGATTAAAGACGGGGCCAAGATGAGCAAATCAAAGGGCAATGTTGTTGATCCCGATGCCCTGATCAAGCGTTACGGTGCCGATACTGCCCGCCTGTTCTCCCTGTTTGCTGCCCCACCAGAGAAGGATCTGGATTGGAACGAGCAGGGGGTTGAAGGGTGCTCCCGCTTCCTGAACAGGGTCTGGAAACTGGTACATGACCAACTGCCAGCACTGCAATCAGCACCGGCCCTTGATCCTTCAGCCCTGGCTGATGATGAACGCAGTCTGCGAAGGGCAGTCCATAAAACCCTGAAAAAAGTGACTGACGATATTGATGAACGTTTCCATTTTAACACCGCCATTGCAGCGGTGATGGAGCTGATGAACACCCTTCAGGCTGCCAGACTAAAGACACCCCAGGCCAAGGCTGTTATGAAGGAGGCTCTGGAGCTGACTGTGACAATGCTGGCCCCCTTTGTGCCACATATTACGGAAGAGCTGTGGCAACAGCTTGGCAAGACCAGTTCCCTGTCTGATCTGGCCTGGCCTGCCTGGGATGCTGAAGCGGTAGTGGATGAGGAACTGCTGGTGGTGGTGCAGGTTAATGGCAAACTACGTTCACGGCTGTCTGTGGCGGTGGATATTACCGAAGATCAGATCAAGGAACTGGCCTTGTCAGATGAAAAGGTTAAGGTCTTTACCGATGGCAAGCAGATCCGTAAGGTGATCTATGTACCAGGAAAGTTGGTGAACATTGTTGTCAGCTAGAATATTCAGAATGAAGCTCACATGGCTGTTGCTGCTGCCGATGCTATTGTTGCTGGCTGGCTGTGGTTACCACTTTACAGCAGATAGTGGTACACGGCTGGATGCCGGTCAGAGGGTCTGGGTGCCTTTCTTTAAAAATAACACCGCCCACCCTTTGGCTCAGGTGTCACTAAAGCGGGCCATCTTTGACCAGTTTTCAGAACTGCGGGGGATTCTGCCTGCCACCGGTGCGGCTCAGGCTGACCTGCTTGTGTCTGGTACTGTAACCGGATATGGCATCTCTGGTGTAAGCTATTCTGCCGATGACCATGTGCGGGAGTATCGCCTGACCATCTCGGCTGAAATTACTGTCAGCCAGCAGTTGAACGGTGATCAACAGCAGAAAACGCTCTGGAAGGGGACTATCTCAGCCTGGCAGGATTATCCGGCCACTCAGAACCTGGAGGTTCAGCGGGATAATGAAGAGACCGCCCTGGTTGCAGCCAGTAAAAAACTGGCCCAGCAGGTGATCTGGAATCTGGAGCAGAACTACTGATGACAGAGCAGGAACTTGATAAACAACTGAAGACCGGCAATCTTTTGCCGGTCTATTTTTTATTTGGAGAAGAGACCTTTCTCTCGGATCGGGCTGTCCGCAGGATTATGGAGCAGGCCATTGATCCAGCCATGCAGGATTTCAACCTTAATATTTACTTTGGGGCAGATTGCAGCGGTGCTGAAATCATTGAGACTGCCCAGACTCTGCCGATGTTCAGTAATCGCCGTCTGGTTGTGGTTCGCCAAGCGGATAAACTGCCAGACGATGCCCAGGAACTTCTGCTGAAAAGCTATCTTGCAGACCCTGCACCAGATACAGTCCTGCTGTTTCAGGCGGTCAAGGCGGATTTCCGGCGTAAGTTTTTTTCAGAGCTTAAAAAAAATGCCGGCAGCATTGAGTTTAAAAAGCTGTATGAAAACCGTCTGGCACCATTTATCAACGCGGAAGCCCAGCGTCTTGGTAAGCGGATTGATGCGTCTGCAACTGAACTTCTGACCTTTATAGTTGGTAATGATCTGCAAGAGCTAACCTCTCAGATAGAAAAGGCATCCCTGTATGTGGGGGTTGCAGCGGTAATTACCCTGGAAGATATAAGGCAGATCGCCAGCCAGAGTAAAAACTTTAATGCCTTTGAACTGGCCCGTTTTATGGGGGAGAAGGATCTTGCCAAGGCGTTGCATACCTTGCAATCTGTCCTGGATAGTGGCGAACCGGTGATGGTGCTTGGTGCTTTAAGCAGTCATTTCCGCAAGTTATGGCGGATACGTGAGCTGCTGGATCAGAACCTGTCCGCCAGCCAGATCGGTACACGCTTGAAAATCAATCAGTTCTTTCTGGCTGGTGAGCTGGCCCAGGCCAGAAAGCACAGTATCAGGCAGTTAGAACAGTTGCATACTGCAATCTACAATGTTGATCTGGGTATGAAAAGTGGTGGTCTGGCAGCAGATCTGCTGCATGGGCTGGTGTTTCAGGCATGTAAGAAGCAGTGAGTCAGACTATTTTGATAAATCTATAAAGTCTTTCAGCCACGAATCTAACGAATTACACAAATCTTCATAAAAAGACATAAACCACCGATTAACACCGATAAAATCTCCTTTAGCCACGAATTAACACGAATCTGCACAAATCTGTAAAACCTTAAAATGCGTAGGGTCAGGTCTTGTGCCTGCCCTTGTTACATTTGGACGAATAAATGAAAAAGGGCGAACAAAGCGGTTCGCCCCTTGATTGTCTCGGCGTTCATCGGTGTTGATCGGCGGTTAAAGAATATAAAAAAAGGGACCGCATGTTAAAGCGGCCCCTTTGGGGTTTACAGCTACTGTGCTACTGACAGAGCTTATTTTTTGATGCAGTAGAAAACATCATGCCCTTTAAATTCAGCGGTGGTGTCAAGCTCATCCTCTATCCGCAGCAACTGGTTGTATTTGGCAACCCGATCAGTGCGGCAGAGTGAGCCGGTTTTGATCTGACCAGCATTAACTGCTACGGCCAGATCCGCCAGGGTGGTATCTTCTGTCTCGCCGGAACGGTGTGAGATTACGGTGGTGTAGCCTGCCCGTTTGGCCATTTCAATCGCTTCCAGTGTCTCG
>CAZRKG010000145.1:0-3110 GCA_964600635.1 uncultured Geobacter sp.
CTACAACTGCATTGCGAGAAGTGGAGCGACGAAGCAATCTCAAGCAGACTGCCACGTCGGCCTTTGGTCTCCTCGCAGTGACAGAGTTGTTAGATTCGTGTTCATTCGTGGCTAAAGAGATTTCCCCCTGCACACCAAAATCAAAACACCACCGCACCCCTGAAATGCACGGCATGATCACCCTGCCTGGTATCACGCACAGAGTTTTTAAGGGCATAGCCCCAATCCAGGCTGAAGCTGAAATATTCTGCTATCCCCAGCCGGAAGCCAACTCCGGTACTGGTCAGGTAATTATCTTCATATTCACCCGCCATTGGCCGCTGGTTGTAACCTGCACCACCATCAAAAAATCCGACCAGCCTGAACTGTGTCTTAGGGATGGATAAAAGCCGAGCCAGATCAGGGGTGTAAACTTCAATACTGCCTGCAAAGCCACCATCCCAGGTCTCTTCACGCTCTTCATAACCCCGTACAGTGGTTGATCCGCCCAGACCAAACTGTTCACCCGGGATCAGCCTGTCCGGTGAATGCTGTCCAGAACCAAAGGTACGGATCATCCAGTCTTTGGGCAGATAGCTCATATTGTTAAAGCCGTAACGGAAGGCCCAGTAATCCACCTTGGTGCCAGGGCGGGAATACTGGAAAGCCTGCTTGAAGTAATCCCGTGTGCCACGCCCGCCCCAGGGTTCGTTATGCACCACCCCTAACGAGCCTTCAAAGCTGCTCCAATCACCAGTCCAGTTTCCGCCATAGGCAAGGCTGAATGGGTGTACAACATGGTCAGGGGCCAGGACACCGTAATCATAGCTTCCGATCTTGAGGGTGTTTTCATAGTGGCGGTAATCCAGACCAAAGATCAGTTTATGCTCATAGGCATCTAGCCTGGGCAGCATCATGTTGTAGCGGATACCGCCAATGGTACCTTTGCCGCCAGAGATAATATCGCCGATTTTGCCGTTATCCACATCGGAATAACCGCCAAAGATGTCAATGGTATCCCCCAGGCTGTAGATCGGAATCCGGTACGAACCACTGATAACCTTAACCTTATCAGCATGATCCGGCGAGGTGGTGTAGTTCAGGGTGGCAATATGATCCAGTCCCCAAAGGTTGGCATGTTGCAGGGTCAGCCCCATCCGGTAGTAGCCGCTCTGCCTGCTGCCGGTGTTATCACCGCTCAGGGCCACTTTCCAGGGTTTCTGATCCTTGACCTGGACCAGTGCCTGCAAGTCTGTATCCCGCTGCATACTCTTAAACTGGATGTTCAGTTTACGGGTGGGGCTTTCATTTACGGCCCGCAGGTTTTCCGAGATTTCATCAAGCATGGGCGGCTCGCCCTGGCGGAGGGTAGGCAGTATCCGCAGTACAGATTCTGTGCTGTAGTGCTGGTTGCCGGTAACATTTATATCCTTTAGAACAGGCTCTATCACCCGCAGGGTCACCACCCCCTGTTTCAGCTCCTGCTCTGGCAGAATTACAGTTACCAGGTTGTAGCCCCGCTTTTTATAGACCTTTTCTATGGCATCAATCGCCTCCTGCAAGGTTCCAAAATCCCTCTGGGGGCCGGTGAATCTGGATAGTACCGGCTCTGTTTCGGCTTCTGTCAGCAGGGTGTTGCCATCAAGCTGAATGCGGCTTATATCAAAATGCGGTACCAGCTCCTGTTCTGCCAGGGCTGGCTGACTGGCCAGCATCAGGCCGGCGGTACAGAGCAAAATTGTCTTTTTCATGGCAACTCCAAAATATTGATTAAAACATGGTCCATTAAAACCGCCGATAAAGGCTGATGAACGCCGAAAAACAAGTAAACAGATTTGTTGATTCCGCAACTATGTGCGGAATGGCGGCAAAAAGAATTTACTGTGCCGCCTTTGTAAACATAAGTGAAGCAATCTCATCAAGAAAAGCCAGACTGCCACGCTCCTTACAGTCGCTCGCAGTGACAGTCTGTATTGATTTATTCGTTATGGTTTCTCGGCGTTGCTCGGTGTTAATCGGCGGTTTATAACTGGACTTGTGAAAATCCACAATAAATTCGTGACTAAAATAACAAATATCACTTGGTTGTAAAAGTACACACACCATCCCAATCATCGCCTGGTGGTTCCTGCTGGTACTGCTCTATCCGTTGCTTGTAAAGCTGGTAAAGCTTAAGATCCGGCTTATCTGTAATCAGGGGGTCAAGCAGTTCAGCCGCCTGCTGCCAGTTTTGCTGGCGATAGGCAGCAACCATTTTATTGAATGATGTTATATCGTATAAATACGTATTTTCAAGTAACAATTCCTCTCCGCACGGTTCAAAAATAGCAACCGGCTGAACCTTGCCCTTTACCCGCACCTGATCCAGCTCTCGCCAGACATAGCCATCAACCATCGAACGTGTATCCTGACCGGCAATCAACCAGATGCCATACTGGCGGGTCAGCCCCTCTAACCGCGAGGCCAGGTTGACCGCATCCCCCATCACAGTATAGGCCACACGGTAGCTGGAACCCATGTTGCCAACCCGCATGATGCCGCTGTTGACACCAACCCCGATCTGTAACTCTGGATAGCCTTTGGCCACCATATCACTGGAAAGGGAAACCAGTCGCTTACGCATGGCAGTGGCAGCCTGGATGGCGTGGATTGCATGGTCTGGATCATCCAGCGGTGCACCCCAGAAGGCCATGATGGCATCACCGATATATTTATCCACCGTGCCACCGTACTGGTAGATGATTTCCGTCATGGCGGTCAGGTATTCATTCATAAAACTGGCCAGCTCCTGGGGGGTCAGCTTTTCCGAGATGGATGTAAAACCAACCATATCGGTAAACAGTACGGTCATCCCCCTGGCCTCTGCCGCCATTGTAAACTGGGCCGGATCTTTGCTCATGGTGTTGACTATTTCAGGTGGCACATACTGACCGAACAAGCCGGTGATCTGGCGACGGGAGCGGGATTCCACCAGGAAGCCGTAACTGGTGTTAAAGGCAAACAGCAGGGGGAAGAGCAGTATTTGGGTTGCCAGTGGCAGCACCAGCCCCTGTTGCCAGGCATACCAGTTGATGAAGCCAGCCAGTATCAGCACGGCCAGGGTAATGCCAAGGGAGGTCAGCGGCCCCAGC
>CAZRKG010000146.1:0-2964 GCA_964600635.1 uncultured Geobacter sp.
ATGCAGAACTGGCCGCAGCCAGCCTTGCCCTGGAAGCATCCACTGCATCGGGGCGGGGTCCGGCTTTAAGCAACCGCAGACGTTCTTCTCCTTCAAGTACTGCTGCTGCTGTGGCATCTTTTGCGGCCCTGGCAGCATCCAGCTCTTTACGGGGGATTACCTCCCTGCTAAACAGGGCTTCGGCCCGCAGACCATCCTGCCTGGCCCGTTCTGCCTCTGCCTTCAGGCGGGCCAGCGTGGCTTTTGCAGCGGCTATCTCCTCTTTCCTGCTGCCTGCCTTCAGGTCTGCCAGCATTGCCTGGGCGGATCTCTGTTCAGCCAGACGCAGCCTCTGTTCATCATGCAGTTCATCGTCATCCAGCCGAGCTAATATTTGTCCCTGATGAACCTGATGGCCTTCATCCACCAGCCGCTCCATCAGGCGGCCAGGCACCTTAAATGATGCGGTAACAATTGTGGTCTCAATGGTGCCACTGATTTTAAGATCACTGCCATAGCCGTTTTTACGGATGTTTTTGACGATGATCACGCTGATGACAATGCAGATTGCAAGCAGTATTAGCAGGTTTCTTTTCATGGTCTTGTTCCTGGAGCATGATTAAAAAAGCCCTTGAGAATTGTCATCTCAAGGGCTAAAAATAGCAGCGTTAATGCTTTATTCAGGCGTATGTTGAAAAATTGTAACCAGAGCTTTGGGCTGTCTGGTTGATCTGCCTGGCATTCTTATCCAACATTTCAGCAACCTTGTCCTGTGATTCAATGTTCATCTTGATCAGTGATGCTGAAAGAGCCTGATGGGTCTGTGAGGACTGAGCCATTGCTGCTGCACCTGCAATAGAGCTGATTTCCATAGCTTGTTACCTCCTTTTAATGTATTAATTATCTCACTTAGCGGTCAGGAATGCAACCGTTTCCTGATCAGACTTTTTCTGGCTGTAACTTCTGGTATGCTTAACCAGACACATTCAAAAGACCTGGAGGCAGTAATGAAAATAGAGTGGTGGTACTGGATATTGGCTGGTTTTCTACTGATCGGACTGGAGCTGGTGGTTCCTTCATTCACCATCATCTGGTTTGGTTTTGGTGCTTTACTGGTGGGGCTTGTGCTGCTGCTTTTACCATCTCTGGCAGATTGGGGACAGGTTTTGCTATGGATTCTGTTTTCCATCAGCTTTGCCGTGGCCTGGTTCCGTTTTTTCAAGCCAAAGAAATATGGCACAAGTGCCGGACTTTCCAAGGAAGGGATTATTGGTGAAACCGGCATGATCATAAAAGGTACTGAGGACAGCTACGGCAAAGGCAGAATCCGGTTCAGGATAGCGGTGCTTGGGGCAGATGAGTGGGTCTGTGTTGCTGACGAGGTTTTGACCGTGGGTGATACAGTGACCGTGGATGATATTGAAGGACAAATTCTGAAAGTGAGGAAGACATAGCTATGGTGGGAGACGTTATGCCGGCAATGATGTTTGTATCGGTGGTTTTACTGATTCTGGTGGCGGCAACCATTTTTGCCGGAGTCAAGACTGTTCCGCAGGGGCAGGAGTGGGTGGTTGAAAGGCTGGGCAAGTTTCTTAAAACCCTTAAACCTGGCCTGAACTTCATTATCCCCTACGTGGATATTGTAGCCTACCGTGTATCCACCAAGGGGGATGTGCTTTCCATCGGTTCACAGGAGGTTATCACAAAGGATAATGCTGTAATTATTACAAATGCCGTTGCATTTATTAAAGTGACCGACCCGATCCGTGCGGTTTATGAGATCCAGAGCTATGAATATGCCATTCAGAACCTGGTGATGACTTCGTTACGGGCAATCATCGGTCAGATGGAACTGAACAACGCCCTTTCAGAGCGGGAGCATATCAAAGCCAGGTTGCAGGATAACATCTCAAAAGAGGTGGCAAACTGGGGTATTTATGTTCAGTCGGTGGAGATTCAGGATATAAAGCCGTCTGAATCCATGCAGCGGGCAATGGAGCAGCAGGCCAGTGCCGAGCGTTTCAAACAGGCCACAATTCTGGAGGCTGAGGGCAGACGTGAGGCGATGATCCGTGAGGCGGACGGTAAGCTGGAGGCTGCCAAACGTGAGGCCGATGCCCAGATCAGGCTGGCCGAGGCTTCTGCCAGGGCGATTACTGACATCAGCGGTGCAGTCAGTGACCGTGACCTGCCGACACTGTTCCTGCTGGGGGATCGTTACATCAATGCACTTAACAAAATGGCCACTTCCCAGAACTCTAAAATGGTGGTGATCCCGGCTGATCTGCCGGCTGCTGTCCGTGGTCTGATGGGCAAAGGATAGGATGAACCGCAGCCATGAATACTGGATGGCTAAGGCACTTACAGAGGCCGGAAAAGCTGCCCAAAAATGTGAAGTACCGATTGGTTGCGTAATTGTCCACCAGAATAAAATCATTGCCCGCAGCCACAACTTGCGGGAAACAAATCAGGACCCTGCTGCCCATGCCGAGCTGCTGGCAATCCGCAAGGCAGCACGCAAGCTGCAAAGCTGGCGGCTGCTGGATACAACCCTGTATGTTACGCTGGAACCCTGCCTGATGTGTGCCGGTGCCATTATACTGGCCCGGATACCGCAAGTTGTCTTTGGCTGCCATGACCCCAAGGCAGGTGCAACCGGTTCACTTTATGATCTTTCATCTGACAACCGGCTTAACCATAGCTTTCAAGTGGTATCGGGTGTTAAATCAGAGGAATGTTCCGCACTTTTAAGCAGTTTTTTTGCAGAGTTACGCAAAAAACGTAAAGCAAATCATCAAGCTGGTTGAGTCCAGAAGGTTAATCATGTATAAACAGCGTCTGTTTTTGAGATGTTCTTTTGGAGGGGTGTCCGAGTGGTCGAAGGTGACAGACTCGAAATCTGTTGTACCGCAAGGTACCGTGAGTTCGAATCTCACCCCCTCCGCCATTTAGCAATGTAAGCCCTTGATTTTCAAGGGCTTTTTT
>CAZRKG010000147.1:0-2828 GCA_964600635.1 uncultured Geobacter sp.
CGTGAAGCACTAAGCAGGGTAAAGCAGGAGGACAAGCTGGATCTAGTGGGATTGATGGTCACTGACATCTACAGTGAATCCACCCTGTTTCTGGCTGAAGGTAAAAATGAACTGGCCCATCTGATGGGATACCCCCAGGTGGAGCCGCATCTTTATGAACTGAAAGGTGTCATGTCCCGCAAAAAACAGATGGTACCCCATCTGATGAAAGTATTGGGGGCTTTGTAGCAGAGTCCCACCCCGACGGGGAGACAGCATAGCTTACTGGAAAGTTGGCTGTCTTCCAGGCTAACGGTTTGTAATGCCTGTGTATTTCCAGTCTGCTGCGTTTAATCAAAGCAGGTTTTGTTAGTCAGAAAGGCTTGTTGTAATGAGTATCTATACACCTTCCCAGCAGCAGCTTGCCAAAAAGCTGTCCAATGGAAAGGTAACTCGGTCTGCCTGGTGTGACTGGCGTTGGCAGTTGAACCATTCTGTGCGTGATATTGACAGTTTTGAACATCTGCTTGGCATCAGGTTTACAGGAGAACGCCGCAAAGAGCTTGAACAGACAGTCAGTATTTTCCCATTAAGTGTTACCCCCTACTACCTATCTCTGATTGACCGTGATAACTACGAGGATGATCCGGTCTTCCGCCAGGCTTTTCCAGACCCCCATGAGCTGCATATAGAACAGGGTGATATGTCAGACCCGCTGGCAGAGGATATTGACAGTCCGGTGGCAGGTATCACCCATCGTTACCCTGATCGGGTGCTTTTGCATATCAGCAACATCTGCTCCATGTATTGTCGTCATTGCACCCGCAAACGCAAGGTTGGGGATGTTGACTCCATCCCTGACCGCAACCAGATTCAAACCGGACTGGATTACATCCGTAACACCGCAACCATCCGTGATGTGCTGCTTTCAGGCGGCGATCCACTGATGCTGAACGATGAATACCTGGACTGGATTCTGACCGAGCTGCGTCAGATCAGCCATGTCAAGGTAGTCCGTATCGGCACCCGGATGCCGGTGGTACTACCCTACAGAATTACGGATGAGCTGGTTAATATGCTTAAAAAACACCATCCGCTCTGGCTTAATACCCACTTTAACCATCCGCGTGAAGTGACCCATTCTGCCCGTGCAGCATTGCAGAAGCTGGCCGATGCCGGTATACCCCTGGGTAACCAGGCCGTACTGCTTTCGGGAGTAAATGATTGCCCACGGATAATCAAGATGTTGATGCACAAGATGGTGGAAAACCGTGTACGTCCCTATTATCTGTACCAGTGTGACCTTTCTGAAGGTCTGACCCACTTCCGCACACCGGTGGGCAAGGGGATTGAGATCATGGAGGCGTTAATCGGCCATACCAGCGGCTTTGCCGTACCAACCTATGTGGTTGATGCCCCTGGTGGCGGCGGTAAGATTCCACTGACCCCCAACTACCTGATCTCCCTTTCAACCAACAAGGTGGTGCTGCGTAACTATGAAGGGGTAATCACCACCTACAAAGAGCCGGACAGTTACCAGACCAACTTCTGTGACCGCAACTGCAAAGACTGCCAGTTGCAGTTGAACCTGGAACCCCATGAAGAGACCGATGCCACCGGTATAGAATTGCTGCTGAGTGACTATGACAGCCGGATCAGTCTGACACCGATGGAGACAGCCCGATTGGAGCGTCGCAATGAAGGCTGATCAGGTGGAAAGCTACGGCGGCTCGCTGTTGCAGCATGGCCCTGCCAGTGATCGGGTCTATCTTATGAAGCTGGTCCCTGCTGATCTGCCCGGCATACTGGAACATATTAACGGTCTGGTGGAACGTAACGGCTATTCCAAGGTGTTTGCCAAACTGCCGGAAGAACATGCAGAACTGTTTCTGCAAAACGGCTACTGTTGCGAAGCCAGAGTGCCAGGCTTTTACAACATGCAGCAGGATGGTCTTTTTCTGGCCCGTTTTATTCAGCATGAGCGGAGTCAGGACCCCGATGCTGCGGTAATAGAGCAGGTGTTGCAGGCTGCCATAGCACGGCAAACCAGCCAGCCTGTAAAAAATCCGTTACAGAGCGGGCTTGTCTGTCGTCTGGCAACACCAAAGGATTGTGATGAGATGGCACGGCTTTACTGCCAGATATTTGCCAGTTATCCCTTTCCGATCCATCAACCGGAATACCTGTTGCAGACCATGCAGGATAGTGTCTGCTATGCCGGTATCTGGGATGGCAATCAACTTCTGGCACTGGCATCGGCAGAGATGGACTGCAAGGCCGGACATGCAGAAATGACAGACTTTGCCACCAGGCCAGACCTGCAAGGACAGGGCTTTGCACAGCATCTGCTGGATTTTCTGGAACAGCAGATGCCAGGGCATGGCATCAGAATCGGCTACACCATTGCCCGTGCCACCTCCTTTGGAATGAACATCACCTTCAGCCGGATGGGCTATGATTTTGGCGGAACCCTGGTGCGTAACACCCAGATTTCCGGCGGCCTGGAAAGCATGAATGTCTGGTATCGCTGTCTGGGGTAGACTGTCACCATCGCAATGACAAGCAAGTTTCTGGTTTGGGCAAACACACAGGTTTGCCCCTACGCAACCTCTGGTTAATTCATCACTACCGTAGGGGCAGACCCATGTGTCTGCCCTTATTAAATTTGGGCGAATAAACAAAAAGGGCAAACACACAGGTTTGCCCCTATGGTTGTTGTCTTTCTCTGTGTCTCGGTTTCTCCGTGTTTAATTTATGATTTTCTCGGCGTTTATCTGTGTTAATCGGCGGTTAATGGTTTGGGCAAACACACAGGTTTGCCCCTACGCAACCTCTGGTTAATTCATCAC
>CAZRKG010000148.1:0-2821 GCA_964600635.1 uncultured Geobacter sp.
CTTATGGATTAACTGCTGTAACCTGTCCATTTGCAGAATTGTTACGTTGCGGCCTTCCAGTTCAATAATCCCTTCCTCTTTCATCTTGCGGAAGGTTCGGGAGATTGTTTCGCCGGCAGTACCCAGCTTTGCTGCCAGTTCACCTTTTTTGATGCCCAGCTCCATATATGTGATGCCATTATAGGTGGTGGATTTTTCCTCTGCACGCTGTACCATAAATGATGCCAGCCTTGAGGTGACATCGGCAAAGGTCAGCTCTTCTATCTGACGGGCAAAACGTCGCAGGGAGAGCGATAATGATGCCACCAGGTTAAGGGTGAACTGGGGATTGGTGTTCATCAGTTCCATAAAACCTTTTTTAGGCAGGAAAACAGCCTCGCCGCTTTCCACTGCCCTGGCTTCTGCCGGGTAGCTGCCATCACCAAAAAAGGCGGCTTCAGCAAAGGTTTCACCTGGCCGTACAAAGTGAAGAACCTTTTCACGTCCCTCTGGAGAGATGCGACACATCTTGATGTGTCCTTTTACAAGCAGGTAAAAACCTGTGGCCTTATCCCCTTCACCAAACAGAGAGTCACCTTTAACAAAGCTTTTACGGACAGAAATTGCCGCCAGGGCTTCAAGATCCTTGTCATCAAGTCCTGAAAAAAGTAGTGAATTTTTAAGCAGTTCAATCATTTTCATCAGCTATCCTGTCATCTGTTAACAAATGCTGCAATCTTGTCTGCCACTGCATTTGGTGTCAGGCCGAATTTTTCTGCCAGTACCTCGGCAGGTGCAGATGCACCAAACTGTTCCCATCCTATGAACATCCCATCCTCTCCCAGCAGTCTGCCAAATGATTCGCCTCGGCCCGCCTCTATGGCTACACGTTTGACACCTTTTGGCAGGATTGCGGCACGGTATTCATCGGGTTGTTGCAGGAAGGTGCCAATATCAGGCATGGATACCACACGGCATGTAATAGCTCTGTCTGACAGAAGTTTTGCAGCCTCCAATGCCAGACTGACTTCAGAGCCGGATGCCATCAGGGCTACTGACGGGTTTTCAGCATCCGTCAGAACGTAGCCACCAGCCAGTGCCTGGGCCTCGGTGCCTGCTTTGCGGGACAGCAGAGGCAGTTTCTGGCGGGTCAGGATCAGGGCGGTTGGGCCGTTATGATATTTGATGGCAGCATACCAGGCCAGGGCGGTCTCCACTGCATCGGCAGGGCGGATCACCTGTAGGCCAGGGATCATCCGCAGGGATGCGGTCTGCTCAATCGGCTGGTGGGTTGGCCCATCTTCACCAACAGCGTATGAATCATGGGTGAAGATGTAGATAACCTGCTGCTGCATCAGGGCAGAAAGCCTGATGGACGAGCGACAGTAGTCTGAGAAAACCAGGAATGTGGCACAGTAGGGGGTGAAGCAGCCATAGAGGGCCATGCCGTTGCAGATGGCTGCCATTGCATGTTCGCGGATACCGAAGTGGATGTTGCGGCATCCAAAGCTGTTGTTTGTGATTGATTGCGAGCATTTGATGTCGCTGTTATTGGATGGTGACAGGTCGGCAGATCCGCCAACCAGGGCTGGCAGCAGTTGTGCCGTCTTTTGCAGCACAGTGCCGGACAGGGCACGGGTAGCACCATCTTTATCAGCAACGGCTGCCAACAGTTCCTCAGCCAGGTTTTCAGGCACCTGCTTCTGCCAGGTTGCATCCCACAGGGCTGCTTTGTCCTGATTATTCTTACGCCAGGTTTCAAATCCCTGTTGCCAGGCATCGTATTCAGTCTTCAATTCTGCCACACGGGCGGCACAGGTGGCAGCCACATCCGCCGGTACGGTGAAAGCCGGTTCCTCCCAGCCCAGGTTGGCACGGGTTGCTGCGATCTCATCCTTACCAAGAGGTGAGCCGTGGGTACTGGAAGAACCCTGTTTATTGGGTGAACCATAGGCAATGGCTGTTTTGGCGATGATCAGTGAGGGCCGTCCGGTTTCTGCAACAGCAGTCTCAATGGCTGCCACCACCTGTTGATGATCCTGCCCGTTTACCTGCTGGATATGCCAGCCTGCCGCCTCAAACCGTGTGGCCACATCCTCTGACCAGGCCAGGTTGGTATTGCCTTCAATGGTGATGCTGTTGCTGTCGTACAGGTAGACCAGATTACCAAGTTTAAGGTGTCCGGCCAGGGCGGCGGCTTCGTAGCTGATCCCTTCCTGTAGGTCGCCATCCCCCACAATGGCAAAAACATTGTGGGTAATCGGTGAGAAATCCGGTGTGTTGAACCGCTCGGCAGCCATTTTTGATGCCAGGGCCATGCCTACACCATTGGCTACACCTTGTCCCAACGGGCCGGTGGTGACCTCTACACCATCGGTATGACCGTATTCAGGATGACCTGGTGTTTTGCTGTCCCACTGGCGGAAGTTTTCCAGTTCTTCCATCGGCAGATTAAAACCATACATATGCAGCAGGGAATAAAGCAGCATGGAGCCATGACCTGCAGATAGAACAAAACGGTCGCGGTTGGGCCACTTTGTATCTGACGGGTTGAATTTAAGGCTGCTGCTCCAGAGGGCCACTGCCATATCAGCAGCACCCATCGGCAGACCAGGGTGTCCAGAATTGGCCTTTTCAATAGCTTCGGCAGATAGAAAACGGATGGTATTGGCACAGCGTAATGCCTGCTGCGGGGTAAGTTGGCTTGACATGGGTATGGTTCCTTTCATCTATATAACGTGCTGTTATTCCAATTCCATATCAAAGCGTCTTCTTCGTTGGCTCGTCATCGGCTCCTCAACGTACTACGTGTACGCCTTCGTCACCGATCTCCTCACCGTCT
>CAZRKG010000149.1:0-2676 GCA_964600635.1 uncultured Geobacter sp.
TGTATGATTAAATACTAAAACATAATACAAGGGGCGAACCGGTGTGTTCGCCCATTTGTGTGTGTTTCCAGGTATGTTATAAGGGCAGACACATCGGTCTGCCCCTACGCATTTTAAGGTTTTATAGATTTGTGCAGATTCGTGTAAATTCGTGGCTAAAAAGGTTTTCTCTGTGTACTCTGTGCCCTATTCTTGTTTTTCTCAGCGTTCATCGGTGTTAATCGGCGGTTAATTGTTTTCTTTGCAGCTCCATGGCTCAAACAAATAAAAAAGGGCGATCTGATTGATCGCCCTGAAGTTGCATAAAATCTGAATCAGGCTGGCTCAAATACATCCTTGCCAGCACCGCAAAGCGGACAGCACCAATCTTCTGGAACATCTTCAAAAGCGGTGCCAGGCTCAACGCCATTATCTGGATCACCAGCGGCTGGGTCATACTCATACTGACAGATTGTGCAGACATACTTTTCCATTTTGTTCTTTCTCCTTTGTGTTTAATCCAGCCCTGTTATAAAAGGCTGTTCGTTCTACTCCCAACTGATGGCCTGCACCGGGCAGCCATCAATTGCGGTCTGAATTTCATCTTCTGTGTCGCCTTCCGGGTTGTAACATTCTGATTTACCGGCACTGTTAAACTGAAACACCCCCGGACAGGTGCTGATACAGAGGCCGCAACTGATACAAAGATCCTGATCTACAACCGGTTTTTTCATCTTTTAACCTCCTGACAGGATTCAGCATCTCGGTTGGATAACGGATGAACTCTACATAACAATATTAACCATTACAAGGATTTTAACCATGATTTTTGAAACCATTGTTGTTGGTGCCCTGGGTGTTAATTGTATTCTGATTGGCTGTAAAGAAACTCGTAAAGCGGTGGTGGTGGACCCGGGTGATGAAGCAGAGCGGATTCTGGATGTAGTCAAGAGCCATAAACTTGATGTAGTAGCCATTATTAACACCCACGGCCACTTTGACCATGTTGGTGCCAATAACCGGCTGAAGCAGGCGGTTGATGCACCACTTTATATCCATCCGGCTGATGCGACGATGCTGGAACGGGTTACTGCAACTGCCAATATGTACGGTCTTAGCGGTGAGAACTCGCCCCAACCGGATCAGAATCTGGAACATGGTCAGATCATCAGTTTTGGCAACCTTGCTATGCAGGTGATCCATACTCCGGGCCATACCCAGGGCTGCTGTTGCCTTTATTTTGAGAAAGAACAGTTGCTGATAAGCGGTGATACCCTGTTTGCCGATGGTGTTGGCCGGACTGACCTGCCGGGCGGCTCCACCGTGCAACTGGTGGATTCAATCAAAACCCGCCTGTTTGTACTGCCGGATGGGGTGCAGGTTTACCCGGGTCACGGCCCTGCCACCAGCATTGGCCATGAGAAAAAGCATAATCCGTACGTGGGTAGCTATTATGTCTGATCTGAGCGGTAAGACGGTTGTATTGGGAGTAACCGGTGGCATTGCTGCTTACAAGGCGGTGGAGCTGCTGCGGCTGCTGACCAAGGCTGGGGCAACAGTGCATGTGGTAATGACCAGAGCTGCTACGGAGTTTGTAACCCCGCTCACCTTTCAGAGCCTGTCCGGCAATCCGGTTCACCTTGATCTGTTTAACCTGATTCAGGAGCAGGAGATCGGCCATATCTCACTGGCTGATCGGGCTGACCTGATGCTGATCGCTCCAGCCACGGCCAACTTCATCGGCAAACTTGCCAATGGTATTGCCGATGACCTGCTGAGTACCACTGTAATGGCCACCAAGGCACCGGTACTGCTGGCACCGGCCATGAATGTGAATATGTATACCAACCCGATTTACAAGGGGAATGAGTCTAAACTGCGTAGCCTTGGCTACAGTTTTGTGGATGCAGAAACAGGATTTCTGGCCTGCGGTTGGGAAGGTGGCGGCAGATTGGCCCCGCCAGGCCGGATTTTTGAGACAGCCTGCTGTCTGCTGTCCCCCCAGGATCTGGCCGGAGAGACCATCCTGATTACAGCCGGCCCCACCCGTGAAGAGCTGGACCCTGTCCGTTACATCAGCAATTACTCCTCTGGCAAAATGGGCTATGCCCTGGCAAGGGCAGCCAGACAGCGGGGTGCCAGGGTGATTCTGGTCAGTGGGCCGGTTAACCTGGAGCCGCCAACGGGTGTAGAGCTGGTGCAGGTGGTTTCAGCCGCTGATATGCAGCAGGCGGTGCTGGAGCAGGTCAGTCAATGCAGTGTGGTTATAAAGGCTGCTGCTGTTGCTGATTATCGTCCTGCTGACCGCAGCCAGCAGAAGATGAAGAAACAGGGTGAACAGGGTATGACTCTGGAGCTGGTGAAAAATCCCGATATTCTTGCAGCCCTGGGCCAGATGGAGAATCGTCCCTTGTTGGTGGGCTTTGCCGCTGAAACCAATGATCTGCACAGTAACGCTATTGCCAAAATGTCAGCCAAGAACCTGGATCTGATGGTGGCCAATGATGTCAGTCAGGAAGGGGCAGGCTTTAATGTAGCCACCAACATCGCCTGTCTGATCCACCGTGATGGACAGGTGGAGCAGTTGGAGCTGATGTCAAAGGATGAGCTGGCCAATCTGATTCTGGACCGTGTGAAGACGCTATTCCAGTTCCAGATCAAAGATGGATTCAAGGCGGCGAGGAGATCGGCGACGAA
>CAZRKG010000150.1:0-2665 GCA_964600635.1 uncultured Geobacter sp.
TTAGCCACGAATTTACACGAATCTGCACGAAAAAATATTAACCGCCGATTAACACCGATAAACGCAGATTTAAGCTAATAGAATCTGATCAACTTAAAAATCAATTACATTTTACATAGGCAGATTGCTGGTCAGCTGCCCTGTTTTTACTTGTTAGCAGTCATGTTACTTTGTTATTACTAATGCCTGTTTCAACACCGGTTTTAGTCAAATTTTAAAAAGGAAGCCAGATGTCACAACCATTTAACTACCCCTTTCAGGCCGCCTGCAAGCGGCCTTTGGTTTCTGCTGACCTTAAAAAACAGCTCGACAACCATACCGATGAATATCCAGAAATGGTGAACCTGCCCTTTAACCGCAACTGCCTGGGGGATGACTTCAGCATGAGGTTATCGCCAACAGTTGAGATCAGCGAAAATAACCGCTGGGTGCTGCTCCAGGGTGGCAATCTGCTGGTTTGCAGACATGGGGATAAGGTGAGTCTGCCAGGGGGGCCACAGCCAGACTGGCTGCAACCAAGGCATCAGCCGCTCTGTTTTGCTGACTGGCAAGGTTTTACTGTACAGGCAGCCTCTGTTGTTGCTGATGCAGTCCTGCCGACAGGGATTGTGGCCGAGCCTTTTAACTCACTACAGCAGGTGATTCCCGATGATATAATGAGCCTGGCTGGTATTGCCAAACAGCTACTGCACTGGCAGAAAAAAAGCCGCTTCTGCTCCATCTGCAACGGTAATCTGGTGCAGATGCCCAATACCTGGGGCAAACGGTGTAATGGTTGTGGTTATGAGCATTTTCCCCAGATCCACCCCTGTGCCATTGTTCTGATCAGACGGGATGACCAACTGTTGCTGATCCATAAGCCAGAGTGGGTTTCCGGTCGTTATGGTCTGGTGGCCGGTTTTCTGGATGCAGGGGAATCGCTGGAAGAATGTGCCATCCGCGAGGCGATGGAGGAAACCGGCGTGACCATCAAAAACGTCAGTTATGTTGCCAGCCAGGCCTGGCCCTTTCCATCCCAGGTAATGGTCGGTTTTTTTGCAGACTATCAATCCGGGGAGATTAAAGTGGATGGGGTTGAGGTGGAAGATGCCCGCTGGTTCAGCATCGGATCACTGCCTAACCTGCCAGCCAGCCGCAGCATTGCCCGTTATCTGATTGACAGGGCAGTGGCGGAGTTTCAGTAAACGGAGCCTTACCAATGTACCGAATCGTTACAGGTGATACAGATCGCATGGCTTTACGTGTACTGCTGGGTGGTATACTGGGGCTGATAGTGGCAATGGGGATTGGGCGGTTTTCCTTTACACCAATCCTGCCCCTGATGCAGCGTGATCTTGGCATCAACCACAGTCTGGCCGGTAATCTGGCAGCCCTCAACTACATCGGCTATCTGCTGGGGGCCGTGCTTTGCTCCACAACTCCACGCCTGCTAAACAGCAGTATCTTTAATGTAGGGGCGTTGCTGACCAGCATATTAAGCACATTTTTAATGGCCTGGACAACATCACCAGCATTATGGGGGCTGCTGCGGTTTACTGGTGGTCTGGCCAGTGCCTTTCTGTTTGTGCTGATAGCGATAGAGGTGAGCGAAGCCCTGATACACAGCAACCACAGCCGCTGGGGGACAGCACTTTACGGCGGAGTTGGCCTGGGGATAGCCATAAGCGGTGTTGCAGTGCCATTACTGGACAGGCTGGGTAACTGGCAGACCACCTGGTTTGGGATGGGTGTTCTGGCTGTACTGCTATCCACAGCAGGGGTATTGCTGGCAGGTAAGCGTAAAAGTGCCCTTGACCTACCGGAAGCAACACCAGTTCAGGCCGGTCATGGCAGCCTGAAAAACATTACCAGATTGGCAATTGCCTACTTTCTGGAAGGTTTTGGCTACATCATCAGCGGCACTTTTCTGGTCACCATTATCGTCAATACCCCTGGCCTGACTGGTTTTGCACCATTAAGCTGGGTGGCTGTAGGGCTTGCCGCAGCACCATCCACCATTATCTGGCAACAGGTGGCTAACCGCTTTAGTGTCCGTCAGGCATTGATTGCCGCTTTTACCATGCAGGCGTTTGGTATATTTTTAAGCAGCATCGCCAGCAATGTTTTTACTGCCATTCTATCTGCTATTATCTTTGGCGGCACCTTTATGGGGATAGTAGCCTTGGTAATGGTGGAAGGTGGCCGCAGAAGCGGTAAGGATGGCCGCCGTGCCGCAGCAGTACTTACTGCCTGCTTTGGTGGCGGACAGGTACTTGGGCCACCCCTGGCCGGTTTTCTGGCTGATTGGCAGGGTGGTTTCACATTATCACTGATTATAGCCGGTTTGGTGGTGTCTGCTGGTGCGGTACTGGTGGCAACGGATAAAGGTTTTCAGGTAAGGCCGGTCAAATAAGGCAGAAAGGGATTTGTTATGCCATACGTAAACATTAAAATTACCCGCGAAGGTGCAACAGCAGAACAGAAGGCAGCCCTGATTAAAGGGGCAACGCAGCTATTGGTGGATGTATTGGGTAAGAATCCGGCCACAACAGTGGTGGTGATTGATGAGGTAGAGACCGATAACTGGGGCATAGCCGGAGAGACAGTTACAGTACGTCGTGCAGCAGGGAAGTAATTCCAATTCCATATCAAAGCGTCTTCTTCGTTGGTTCGTTATCGGCTCCTC
>CAZRKG010000151.1:0-2645 GCA_964600635.1 uncultured Geobacter sp.
TCGAACCCTCGATACCGGTTTCCCAGTATACTCGCTTAGCAGGCGAGCGCCTTCGGCCTCTCGGCCATCTCTCCTCACAGAACAGAACTATATGATATACACTTTTTTATCTGGTGAAGCAAGGATTAAATAACCATCAGCAACCTTCAGGCATTACTACCGCCACAATAGCATCAACGCCCCTTTTTAAGATCAATCAGAATCAGCTTTGCAATCGCCTTCAGGGTTTCAAAAACACCTTCACCCGTAAGGGCACTGGCTTCAAAATCAGGTACATTGGTGGTATTCAGCTCTCTGCGTAGCTCCTCCACCGGCATCACACCAGGCAGATCACGCTTGTTGTACTGAATAACATAGGGCAGATTATCCAACTCATAACCTTGCTCCTGCAAGTTATATTTAAGGTTTTCCAGTGACTCCAGATTGGCATCAAAACGCTCTTCCTGGGAGTCCGCCACAAAAACAACGCCGTCAACACCCTTCAGTATAAGCTTTCGGGAAGCATCATAAAAAACCTGCCCTGGTACGGTATACAGGTGAAATCTGGTCTTGAAGCCTCTGATTTCCCCCAGTGCAAGGGGCAGAAAGTCAAAGAACAGGGTCCGCTCTGTTTCTGTTGCCAGGCTGATCATCTTACCTTTGGCATCAGGCGACGTCTTTTCGTAAATATACTGTAAATTAGTAGTTTTACCACACAGGCCAGGGCCATAATAAACAATCTTGCAGTTTATTTCACGTGAAGCATAGTTAATAAAGGACATTTAGCTAAACCTCGCCACTAGCTGAACAGGTTGTCAATATCATCATCTGTGATCTCTGCAAACGGGAAATCGTTACCCGACTTAGCCTTTTCTTCCGTCTTCCTGACCAGCCTCACGAAAATATCAGCAAGCTCTTCTGAAGCCTTTTTTACCCGCAGTCGAACAAGCCCCAATGATGAGCGGTTATCAAACAGTACCACCAGAATCACCCGTCCGCCAACAATGGAGATATGGAGATTATCCTTTTCACCCTCATGAAAAAGGATTGAAAACTCCTTTTCACCGATCAGCTTGGCAAGGCCACCAGTGGCAGCAATGTTACCGGCAGTAAGGGAAGCCAGGGATGTGGTATCAAAGCGTGTTGTCTCACCCACACCAGAAATAAGCTGACCGTTTTTATCAACCAGAAAAATAACTTTAGAGTTTGAGTCTTTAAGCAGCTTCTCTATGACCGCATTTATTTCCTGAAACTCTTCTTCATACATGACCATCTTAGAACTGGACATGCTTATCTCCTTAAATTTACAAGGAATCTATATCAATATACAGTTCCTTTTTGTATATCAGAAGCACCTGTTTGTTACAAGCTGATTAAGTTTGGATACTGACAAAGCGGTCTGGCATGGACTTAAAGTCAATTTAAAGCCACATTTTAGGCGAGTATTGTTAAAGAATATTTGTTAAACTGGCACGATTAACAAAACATTGAAAGTGAGGCGATATGTCTACAGAATTCATTCCAAAATGGATTGCCTGGGAGACCACCCAAAGATGTAACCTCCGCTGCGTACACTGCCGCTGCTCTTCAGAGCAAACCTCATCTGAAGGTGATTTCAGCACAGAAGAAGGCAAACGGTTGCTGGATGAGATAGCTGAATTCTCTAAGCCGGTTGTGGTACTTTCCGGCGGAGAGCCTTTAATGCGGCCGGATATTTTTGAGCTTGCCAGACATGGCACCTCCCGTGGCTTGAGGATGTGCATGGCTACTAACGGAGCCTTAGTGGATGATACTGTCTGTGCAGAAATGAAGCAGGCAGATATAAAAATGGTTTCTTTATCACTGGATGGCTCTGACGCTGCCAGTCATGATGATTTCAGACAGTGTGAAGGTGCTTTTGAAGGCGTTATCAGGGCCGCTGAAGCATTTCGGCGTAATGGACAGAAGTTTCTGATTAACTCATCGTTTACCAAACGTAATCAGCATCTGATTGCCGACACTTTCAAGCTGGCCAAATCCCTTGGTGCCACAGCCTGGTATATGTTTATGATCGTACCAACCGGCCGTGGTGAAGAGATCATGAATGAGCTGATCAGCAAGGAAGATTATGAGGAGATCCTGGAGTGGCACTACCGGCAGGAAAAACAGGAAGACGACATACTAATGCGTCCAACCTGTGCTCCACATTATTATCGCCTTGTTCCCCAACTTGCCAAACAGGAAGGCATCAAGTTTCAGCGTCGTAGTCTGACCTTCTCCACCGGTGGCGGTAAAGGCTGCATAGCCGCACAATCTATCTGTTTGATTGACTGCTTTGGTAATGTTAAGCCTTGTTCCTATTTTCACCGTGTAGCCGGCAATGTAAAGCAGACATCTTTCAGGGAAATCTGGGAAAATTCTGAAATTTTCAGGGATTTAAGAAACTTCAAAGCCTATAAAGGCAAGTGCGGTGAGTGCGAATTCATCAATGTCTGCGGAGGTTGCAGGGCCAGAGCAGATGCGGTTTATGGAGACTATATGGAAGAGGAACCTTTCTGTAATTATGTACCCATCAAGTCAAAACCGTAAAATCAGTTGACAGCTACAAACAATCTGTATATAACTATCCGTCTCGCCCAGATAGCTCAGTCGGTAGAGCAGTGGACTGAAAATCCACGTGTCGCTGG
>CAZRKG010000152.1:0-2639 GCA_964600635.1 uncultured Geobacter sp.
CCTCTGGAGCAGTACCTGGTTGGGTTGATTAACAGCGAAATCTCATCTACCTGGCCGATGGAATCTATCAAAACCCAGGCTGTGATTGCCCGCACATATGCCATTGCCAAAAAAAAGGAACGTAATTCGCCTCTGTATGACCTTGAATCAACAGTAATGGATCAGGTTTATGGCGGCAGTGATCTGGAAGATATACGTGCTGCCCGTGGTGTTATGGAAACAGCCGGTGAGGTGCTGATTTACAAAGGCTCTGCCATACAGGCTTTTTACCATGCCAACAGCGGTGGACGTACAGAGGCATCCCAGAATGTATGGGGTATGGCATTGCCATATTTGCAGGGGGTGGAGGACAGATACGGTCTTTCTGCTCCAACCAGCAGTTGGGAGCAGGCTTTACCCTTATCCCAGATAGAGTCATCACTGCGTTCCTTCAATGTTTCCGGTCTTAACAACATCCAGGCTGGTTCACTTAACAGCCGTGGCCGCATAAGTAACCTGCTTCTGACCACCAGGCAGGGTAAAATCAATATTCCTGCCACAAAGTTCAGGATGGCAGTCGGTTCCACCATCATTAAAAGCACTAATTTTACTGTGCATGTTGATGACAATACGGCCTTTTTCCGTGGTATGGGCTACGGACACGGAGTTGGACTTTGTCAGTATGGTGCCAGACAACGTGCCTTGGATGGCTTTAAGTACAATGAAATTCTTAGCTACTATTACCCGGGCACCAGGCTTGGGCAACTGTCTGAATTGCACTAAAGAGTCTGCCATCTGATGCTGGTTTCTGACTTCAGCTTTGATCTGCCGGATGATTTGATAGCTTGCTATCCGTTGCCAGAACGTGACAGCTCGCGGTTAATGGTACTGGATCGTGAGCAACAGCATGTTCAGGAATCGCAGTTCAGCAATATTGCAGACTGGCTGAAACCAGGGGATCTGCTGGTACTTAACAACACAAGGGTTATTCCGGCCAGACTGTTCGGCCATAAAGATACCGGTGGCAGGCTGGAGCTGTTTCTGCTTGAACAGCAAGCAGACAACTGCTGGATCTGCATGGTCCGTTCATCCAAGCCCTGTCGGACAGGCCAGACAATCAGGCTTGATGATGGTATGACCGCCAAGGTGTTGTCCAGACAGGATGAACAGAGCTGGCTGATCTGCTTTGATGATAGTCAGGACTTTAACAACTGGTTGCAACAATGTGGTCAGATGCCGATTCCCCCCTACCTGAACCGTCCGGCCGAAGAGCTTGATCGGCAACGCTACCAGACAGTTTATGCGGCTGAAAGCGGGGCGGTGGCTGCACCAACTGCCGGCCTTCATTTTACTGAACCGTTGTTACAGCAGTTACAGGATAAAGGTATCGGACTGACCTGGATTACCCTGCATGTTGGCCTGGGTACCTTCCTGCCGGTGCGGGTCAGCCAGGTGGAAGAGCATGTTATCCACAAAGAGCGTTACCAGGTGCAACAAGAGACCGTGGATACCATTACAAGCACCCGTCAGGCAGGGGGCCGGATAGTTGCCGTTGGTACAACAGCCTGTCGCACCCTGGAGTATCTGGCGGATGAAAACTGTAATCTCAGGGCAGGGCAGGGGGAAGCTGATATTTTTATCTATCCTGGTTACAGCTTCAAGCTGGTGGATGCTCTGATTACAAACTTCCATCTGCCGGAATCAACCCTGTTGATGCTGGTGTCTGCCTTTGCAGGGCAGCGGTTTGTAATGGATGCTTATCGCAAGGCTGTGGAACAGCAGTACAGGTTTTACAGCTATGGTGATGCAATGCTGATTATTTAGGAGCAGGCAATGCCAGATCACTTTAAGGTGTTACATAGCGATACTGGCTGCCGTGCCCGTACCGGCCTGCTTAAAACCGGTCATGGCGAAATCAGCACCCCGATCTTCATGCCGGTTGGTACCAATGCAACGGTCAAGGGGATGCGGCCAGAGGATTTGCAGGCTGCCCAGGCCCAGATCATCCTGGCCAACACCTATCACCTTTATCTGCGGCCTGGGCACAGACTGGTGCAGCAGTTGGGTGGGCTTCACAGGTTTATGAACTGGCAAGGGCCGATCCTGACCGATTCAGGTGGTTTTCAGGTCTTCAGTCTGACAGAACTGCGAAAGATTACAGAGGATGGCGTTAAATTCCGCTCTCATCTGGATGGCTCTCAACACCTGCTGACACCGGAACTTTCCATAGCAGTGCAGAATGCCCTTGGGGCTGACATCATCATGTGCTTTGATGAATGTCCACCGGCTGATGCAGAGCGAGGCTACCTTGAAAAGTCGTTGGCACTCACCAGCCGTTGGGCCATGCGTTGCAAACAGGCCCACAGCAGGCCAGATCAGCACCTGTTTGGCATTGTGCAGGGGGGACGTTTTACTGACCTGCGGCAACAGAGCCTGCAAGAGCTGCAACAGATCGGTTTTGATGGCTATGCCCTGGGTGGCCTGTCGGTTGGTGAAGAAAAGACCATTATGTATGAGGTAATGGATGCCTGTGCAGGGTTCATGCCCCAGGATCATCCCCGCTATATCATGGGGATCGGCACACCGGAGGATCTGGTGGAGGCGGTCTGGCATGGCTATGATATGTTTGACTGTGTCATGCCCAGCAGGAACGCCAGAAA
>CAZRKG010000153.1:0-2606 GCA_964600635.1 uncultured Geobacter sp.
CCAGCTCCACTGCCAGACGATGCAGCTCTACCTCCAGATCAATCAGGTGGGACAGTGCAGAACGGGCTTCCTGGAAAAGGGTCTGACCACTGGTGACAATCCCGTCCTGAGGCAGGTAGGCTGCCACAGCACCCTTGGCAAGCTGGATACTGCCGCTGCTTGGCTCTTCCTGCCCGGTGATGATCTTCATCAGGGTGGATTTACCAGCCCCGTTTTCACCGATCAGGGCAACCCGCTCACCTTTACGCAGATGCCATGAAATGCCGGAGAACAGTACCTTGCCAGCAAAATCTTTAGTTAAGTTTACAAGTTGAAGCATTTTAAAAAGGCAGCTCCGGTTAGTTTTAATACATAAAAACAGCTACCCCCCTGCTAAACAGGCCAGGGGGGCAGAAATATGTGTCAGCACAGTTTCACAAATATATGATCACACACTTTATCTGGCTTGACACGTAATCCTGATGATAAAGGCTTATTACGGTTGAATATGCGGATTATTCCAGTTCCAGATCAAAGACGGATTCACGGCGGCGAGGAGATCGGCGACGAAGGCGTACACGTAGTACGTTGAGGAGCCGATAACGAACCAACGAAGAAGACGCTTTGATATGGAATTGGAATTACAGGGCATAACCAAGTGTAAACAGATAGCCATAATCCGCCTTCTTTGTGCCTGCCGCAGGGGAGCGATCCCAATCATAATTAAACTGTAAACCGGCATTTATGCCACTGAATAGCGGTATCCGCAATCCGGTCTGGGTACGCAGAATCATATCCTTTGTATCTTTAAAGCCCAGTAAAAACTCATGGTTATGGAACAGTTGCAGCCTGTCGGGAACCAGGTAGTGATCAAACTTAACCGCCCAGCGACCAGCGGCATAATCATCATCCGGCTCTGTAATAAAATCCTCATTCACATAGGTAACTCCGGCCTCCAGTGCCAGATTTGTCCTGTCTGTCTCAAACAGTTGATAACCAAGACCAGGGCCAATGGTGGTACGCAGGTTAAGATCCTTGAACTTGTCTTTGTAAATACTGCCATTCAGGTAGCCGTACAGCTTTTCTGTGAAAAAGTGGTCATACTTGATATAGGCTGCGGTGTTATCGGCTGTTCTTTCACCGCTTTCCTTGGATCGGTTGTAAACCGCTCCGGCAGTGTACCGGTTAGACAGGCTGCGTACAACCACTTCGCCATCCAGATAGATATTCTGTGTGTCGGTATTCCCTTTATAAATACCGGCTCCGGCATTAACACGGGCATTGATCTTAAGCCCTTTACCAGACACCTCTGGCGGCGGATTGATATAGCTGATCCGTGTCAGATCAATCGGTGCCGATTCAGGGATAACATCAGAATGAATTTTAAGGCTGCCAGGCTGGTCAGTGGAGATATTGCCAATCAGCACTGTTTTATCATCCAGCATCAGCTCTGTTGCAGCTTCGGTTGACAGCTTTGCAACCTCATCCCATTGAAGCACCAGCTCACCATAACTGGTATTGATGGTCAGGCTGTTACCAGCCTTGGAGACAATCGTACCGGTAATCCGGTCACCGTTTTTCATCTCCACCACATCTGCCAAGGCGGTCTGGGCACCCATAACAAGCCCAAAACAAACCGCCAGAACCTTCCAATCTGTTTTCATTTTTTTCTCCTTTACTGATTTGATTGCTTTAGCTATTTCTGCCAGCAATCTCTACAGGTAACAACCTACTATTTCAGACATTAAACTGCAAAAAGTCTGTAAGTTGCCGTGATTCATTAATTTCATCATGGGGAATCAGCAGATATTTCCACGGCTTGCCAGTTGCAGGATCAGCCGGTCAAAATCGCTCTGAAACAGTCTGTCCTGCACGATGCGGTATTTCTCGAATTCAGTTTCGGCGTGCAGCTTGGCCTGCTCGTGCGAAATTTTGCCCGACCCGGTGAGAATCTCGTTGCCGTTGAACTCCAGAAAACCATCCAGCCGTCTGGCCCAGTCCGCCATCGACATCGGGATCTTACGCACTGCCTGCAGCTCGGCAAAATCCAGATAAACAGTAACGATACGCTGCAAATAGTCCATCTCTTCGGCATTCAGGTAATTCTTAGCCACAGATACATCAGATTTGATGATTTTTCCGTGCGGAGCAGACTCCCAGGAAGTCAAGCCCATGTGGGGCTTCTGTGCATCGGCACGCACCACAATTATTTCAGCGGCAGTGTGCCGATGCACCGCCCAATGCAGCTTGTTCTGCACCAGGGCAAAGAACTCGCGAGTGGTCTTTGAACTGCTGTCGTAGTCAAAAGCCGTGGCATACAAGTCCGTCACCTTCTGGTAGAACTTACGCTCAGACAGGCGAATCTCGCGAATGTACTCCAGTTGCCGCTCGAAGTATTCGTCTGTGAACAGGTGGCCTTTTTTCAGGCGATCCACATCCATCGTCCAACCCTGGATGGTGTAGTCCTTGACGATCTGCCCCGCCCATTTGCGGAACTGCACTGCACGCGGATTGTTCACCTTGAAGCCCACCGCAATGATGGCTTGCAAGTTGTAGTGCCACGTGTCGCGTGACACCTGCCGCCCACCTTCATCCTGAACTATCCGGAATTTCCGGATAGTTGCCTC
>CAZRKG010000154.1:0-2586 GCA_964600635.1 uncultured Geobacter sp.
GAAGTGCTGGGCCATGATTGCGGTCAGCTTGATCCGGTTCAAGGTAAAATCGGATATATGAGCCAACGCTTCGGGCTTTACCCTGACCTGACCGTAGCTGAAAATATCCGTTTTCATGCTGACATCTTTGGTGTTTCCAGGCAGGAACTGATTGAAAGATCAGCCCGTCTGCTGGAGATGAGCGGCCTGACCCCCTTTACAAAACGTCGTGCCAATGCCCTTTCAGGCGGTATGAAGCAAAAACTGGGGCTTTGTTGTGCCCTGATCCATACCCCGCAGGTGCTGTTTCTGGATGAACCAACCAACGGGGTTGATCCGGTCTCCCGCCGTGATTTCTGGCGGATTCTGGATGCCCTGTTAAAGGATGGTGTCACCATATTTGTGGCCACCGCCTATCTTGATGAGGCGATGCGTTGCCACCGTGTCGGGCTGCTGCATCAGGGCAGGCTGCTGGCCTGCGATACCCCGCAAAACCTGAAACAGTTGGCTGATCCTGCTATTTCAGACCCCACCCTGGAAGATGTGTTCATCACAATGCTGGGTGCAGGTGCAGATACAGCCATCAGGCAGCGTACAGCCCCTGATCTGACTCAGGTGGAACAGGCTGTAACCATTGATAAACTTGGCAAACAATTTGGCGATTTTGTGGCGGTCAACCGGATCTCGCTGACTGTTCCCAAGGGCGAGATCTTCGGTTTTCTGGGGCCAAATGGTGCTGGCAAATCCACCACCATCAGGATGCTGTGCGGAATACTGGAGCCTGGTGAAGGCAGCGGCACTGTAGCAGGTTTTGACATCAAACAGCAGCCGGAAAAGATCAAGGAAAACATCGGCTATATGAGCCAGAAGTTCTCCCTGTACGAAGACCTGACTGTGCAGGAAAACATCAACTTCTATGGTGGTATCTACCGCCTGCCATCAAAAACCCTGCAAGAACGTGCAGACTGGGTGATTGAAATGGCCGGACTGACCGAACGCCGCAACTCAAAGGCTGGTGAGCTTTCCGCAGGCTGGCGACAACGGCTGGCCCTGGGTTGTGCCATGCTGCACAGTCCTCCGATCATCTTTCTTGATGAACCAACTGCCGGGGTTGATCCCCTTAACCGCCGCCGTTTCTGGCAACTGATCCACAACCTTGCTGCCAGAGGTGTCACTGTTTTTGTGACCACCCATTACATGGATGAGGCTGAATATTGTGACCGCCTGGCCCTGATCTACCGTGGTGAACTGGTGGCTGTGGGTACACCGTTGCAGCTTAAACAGCAACAGGCAAAGGATGGTGTTCTGCCCAGCCTGGAGCAGGTTTTCATAGACCTGATTGAGGAGTTTGACCAGGAGTTGGAGCTGAAGGGGGCCAATAACTGATGCAGCCCTGGCAACGCAGAATAACAGCGGTCAGCCGCAAGGAATTCCTCCATGTAATCAGGGACCCCCGCAGCCTGGCCCTGGGGATTCTGATGCCGATGATCATGCTGTTTCTGTTTGGCTATGCCCTGACCCTGGATGTGGATCGGGTGCCACTGGTGGTCTGGGATCAGGATAACACCACCCAAAGCCGAGAACTGACCAGCCGTTTCACCGGCTCCCGCTATTTCAGCCTGAATGGACATATTCAATCATATCAAGAGCTTGAAAAGGCAATTGACCGCCGTGATGCCCTGATCGGACTGGTGATACCGCCAGGTTTCAGTAACCGGCTGGGCACAAAGACCGCCCCTGCTGTACAGGTAATACTGGATGGCAGTGACCCCAACACCGCCACCATTGCCCAGGGCTATGCCGAGGCGGTGGTACTGACCTGGTCTAGGCAGGTACTGATTGAGCAGATCAGGCACAGCAACGGACAGGCCGCACCAAACACCATGACACCAACGCTGGAGATCAGGCCCAGGGTCTGGTTTAACACTGATCTGGTCTCACGGCACTTCATCTTTCCTGGCCTGATACCGGTCATTATGATGGTTGTGGCCGCACTTCTGACCTCGCTCAGCATGGCACGGGAATGGGAAACCGGCACCATGGAGCAGATTATCACCATGCCGGTCCGCAAATGGGAGCTGATCATCGGCAAGCTGGCCCCCTATTTCTGCATCGGTTTAGTGGATCTGATCCTCTCCATCGGTGTTGGCTACTACCTGTTTGGCGTACCGCTTAAAGGTAGTTTGATACTGCTGGCGGCCCTGTCACTTTTATTTCTGACCGGCTCGCTGGCGGTGGGAATGCTGATCAGCATCATCACCAAAAGCCAGTTACTGGCCAGCCAACTGGCCCTGACAGTAACCGTACTGCCTGCCTTTCTGCTGTCCGGCTTCATCTTCCCACTGGAAAACATGCCCGCCCCGATCCAGGCGGTCAGCCATGTTGTGGTGGCACGCTACTTTGTAAATATACTGCGTGGGATTTATCTGAAAGATGTTGGCCTGGAAATCCTCTGGCCCCAGGCACTGTTCCTGCTGGCCTTTGCAGCCCTGATTCTGTCACTCTCTGTCCTGAAATTTAAGAAGAAGCTGGAATAGAGTAGAGTGTTATTACAATTTCAGATCAAAGATGGATTCAAGGCGGCGAGGAGATCGGCGACGAAGGCGT
>CAZRKG010000155.1:0-2485 GCA_964600635.1 uncultured Geobacter sp.
TGGATGAATATTATCTGCTAACCCAGGCTGCCGGCACTTTTCCTCTGCCATAACCCCATTCTCTGACAAACAGGGCCGCATGGTTAGAGCTGTAGTGGGGCGGGTCACGGCGGATGATCTCTCCAATCTCAGGCTGCCTGGTAAATTGCTGCCTGAGGAATCTGCGTACCTCTCCCCTGCCCCAGCCTGATGGATGTTTGAAACCGGTATAAAGTGACAGATCGCCAACATAAAACGGCTCGGTTTCATACAACTCCACCTCAGTGCCGTAGATCGGCATGTTAAAGATCGCCAGGTTCAGGAAACTGATCTGATGACAATGCCGCAATGTAAACTCCATTGTTTTTTCCGCTGACAACCTGTCCTCCGCCGGAGTGCCAAACAGCAGGTAGCCATAAACACCAATGCCTGCCCTGTGCAGATTATCCAGTATACGGCTGACCTGTTCCAGCCTGATCCCCTTGTGCAGCCTGTCCAGCACCTGCTGATCGCCAGATTCAATCCCCAGTTTTAACATCAGACAACCGGAAGCCCTTAATGCCTGGCAGAAATCAGGATCTTCCAGCTCTTTCCCAAAACGCACAAAACCATACCAGTCTGCCCCAGGTGGTTGTTGCATCAGATGTCTGAGCAGTGCCGGACTTATGGCATTATCCAGCAGGTGTAACAGTGTGGGTTGGTACTGCTGCACCAACTGTTGCAGCTCTTCCGTCACCTTTGCGTATGGTGTCTGACTATAAACAGACCCTTCGGCCTGCTCTGGGCAGAATGAGCACCGGTTCCACCAGCAACCGCTGGAGCTGCTGTAGGGCAGGATCAGACCAGGGCTTGGATAGTCATGTAAAGGAAACTGGCTGTAATCAGGCAAAGTCTGTGTACAGGTTGAGTTACACCCAAGAAATTGCAGTAGATGCTGCTCACCTGGCCCACTGACCAGACCATCCGCAAGGCCACTGAAACAGTCGCACCAGTTGGGGTGGGACAACCATGAAGTTACCAGGCCACCCCCCAGCATGATTTTGACTAAAGGGAAATCCCGTCTGATCAGACCGATCAGGCAGAAGGTCGGCAATGCCTGGCTCAGGAAACAGAGAGAGATGCCAACAGTTTTAACACCTTCCATCAACCCTGCCAGCCGTTGTTGAAAAAAACTGTGAAAAACAGATTTATCGGGGCTTGCTGCTGCATGGAGCAGATCCTGGCTGTTCACAGGAGACAGACTGTTGTGGCGGAGATCAGCCAGTCCAAGTCCGTATCCAGAGGGCTTACCAGCCATTTGCAACAGGTGGTTCAGGTCGTTCACCGCACTACTGTATCGGCCAGAATTGCTGTAGGTTTCTGCACTCCTCAAGCACTGCAAATGCTGGTGACGGCTACGCCAGGCACGGGTTGTCCAGGTATCATCCGCAACAGGTGGCTGATCCAGCAGCCAGAGCTGCCCCTCCAGATTGGCATCCCATAGCCGGTGTGGCAAGTTGTTGGCCTGCAACACCCCCGCCAGACGGGCCAGCCCTGGTGGTGGTTCAGTAGCTTTGGTATTGGGGGGATAAATAAGAAGTGTTGTCATCTGGTCTGTTTTCATTTTTTATCTGTTTGAAGTTCTGCTTCAGTTCAAGTAAAGTTATCAACTTTAATTCCATGACTTAGGATCTTAAGTGCCAAAAACAGCACCTCCAAATCCCATACTGGTAGTATCCACCAATGATGATACACGCAATTTACTTATGGAAAGCCTGGCTCCATTCAGTGTCAACTCCGTTGCCTGCTCCAGTTTTGTGGAGGCTGAAATGTTGGCTCTGTCCGGGCTTTACAGCGGCATTCTGCTGGATCTGCCATCCATAGTTAAGGCCAAGGGTGAAGAAAAAATTGTGGCCTGTTCTCTGACTGCATTTTTCCCAACCCTGCGGGTCAGGGTAATGGGTAACATGCTGATCCCGATGACAATGCCTGGCACCGCCAGACAGGAAAGCAGCCTGCAAGACTTTATAGAACGGGCCTGTAGCAGCTTTGCCACCAGGCCGCTCAGACAGCACAGCCGCCACCCCAATGGTGTATCCCTTTCCATCAGGTTCAAAGGGACTGAAACCAGAGCCTTCAGCCTGAACATCTCATGGTCTGGGGCCTTTGTTGTGGATTTCAACCCGGAACGCTTTGTGATTGGCGATCAGGTAGAGCTTTACTTTCAGGAACCACAGGCCACAGTTACAGCCACAATAAGCTGGAAACAGTCCTGGGGGCTACGCCATGCCCCTGGTATCGGGGTCTGTTTCCATGCACTGGATAAAAAAATGAGTGATTTTCTGCTACTGCTTCTGAAACGGGCCAAAAACCACGACCCTGATCGACTTGTAGCCTAGACTTTATCCTAATTCCAATTACAGATCAAAGATCGGTTCAAGGCGGCGAGGAGATCGGCGACGAAGGCGTACACGGAGTACGTTGAGGAGCCGATAACGAGCCAACGAAGAAGACGCTTCGATATGGA
>CAZRKG010000156.1:0-2462 GCA_964600635.1 uncultured Geobacter sp.
AAAACCTTTCTAATCATCCCCTGATACTCCTTTAATTAAATCTTTATAAATACGGATTGTTATTGTAAGCCATAAATGTATACGAGTCTGCACAAGGAGAGCATTTTAACACAGAGTTGCGGAGAGCAAAGAGAAAACCAAAAGTGCAGCCACGAATGAACACGAATTTACACAAAGAAATCATTTGAAACACTAATACCTGTACCTAAGCTCAAACCGCACCAACTGGTTAGTCTTTCTGGCACCACCCACCAGATCCATATTTTTGATCCGCTCTATGCCATAACTGGCCAGGGCATCCATGTCGCCGTAAATTGGCAGACTCCAGTTGACCCTTCCGGCATGTTTCGACTCAACAGCCTGTCCCGGCACAAGACCAAAGCTGCCCCGTCTGGTAAAAAAATATTCCAGTGCCAGGTTATTGCGTACACCAAACCAGTGGGAATAACGTACAAAAAAGTCCTCCACCGCACCGCCCTGGGCATGGCCCAGCGGCAGGCCATCGTACAAATACCCCTGGGGCATGGTGCCGTTAGTATACAGAATGCTGTTACCACGAAAATATTCAAAGCGAAGATCATTTCTGCCATCGGCAGTCAGGTTGGGAACAAAAAAACCGGCCAGGTAGCTTTCCACTATCGGCCAGAAGCTGGCTGTATCCTCACCGGAAAACTCTGCAAAAAACTCTGTATTACGCAGCCAGGGGGCGCGGTAGCGGACTTCAAAACCTGCAATGCCGTTGGAGTTATCCGAGCTGGTACCGCCAAAGATACCGTTTAGATACTGCCTGAAACTATTATCCAGCCCCTTGCCACCGGCCTGCTTACCCATGTTGAAACCGATTTCCAGATTCTCCGTAGGTTTGCTGATCAGCTTGGCGGCATAGAACCAGGGTTCACGCTCCTTACCATCGGTAACAGTATAATCTAGCTGTGAAAACATCAGCATATATTTAAGATCACCCAGCCAGGACAGCCAACCAACCCTGAACGGCTCAGGGCTGGAAAGCTTGATCATATCCATATTGCGGGCATTGTTTGAAAGGGTAATCGACCCTCGGTAACCAAGCCCCATCCAGGTACTGTCCCGCCCTGCTTCAAGCTCCAGGGCACCGCCACCAAGTTTCACATAACCTCTGTTAAGGGTAACTACAGGCTTGCTTCTGTCACTATGATAAAGAAGCTTAGGCTCTGCCAGCAAGGTAACATAACGGCTGATATAACCCTCTGCCGTCATCCTCAGCTCCAGATTATTGCCTTTTTTGTATCTGGTACCCTCACTGTTTTCCAGCAGCGGTGTACCCTCACTGCCGTGGTGCTGCACATCAGTAGTCACCTTTGGACGCAGGCCATGCCCAATGCCAAACACCCCATCATCGCCATAATCCCTGGCCTTACGCTCATAACTGCGTGCCTCTCCATCCAGATAAACATAACGCAAGCGGCTGGATAATGACGGATTATAATCAAACAATCGTGGTTTCAGATCATTCCCGTACAACGACATCTCACGGGGGAACAGCTCCCTTATCCGCTTGATAAGGTCAGAAGCAAAGCCACCTGAAGCAGTACCACGCAGCTTAAAGAGATTCTCTTCAGCCTCCAGCGTCAGTCTGGCAGCCTCTGCCCTGGAAAAAGGTTTAAGCCCCTTGACATCATTGGTAATCAGCCCCAGGCCAGCCAGTTTTTCAAGATAAAGATAGGCCGGACTGTCAAGGGGGATGTTAGAAGAGGAAAGTGTTGCAGCAAAGGCGGGAGGTGTCATGTAAAGGCCAGCTACCATTATAGCCAGCATAAAAATCCGTATGTTCATTCAACTGTCCTGTCAGATATAAGTAGTTTAAACCTAGCGGGCACCAAAACCGGTAAGAACAGTACGGATTGTTTTGGCTACTATCAGAATATCCAGCCATAATGAGTAATGCTTGATGTAGTAAAAATCATATTGCAGTTTCAGGTTCATGCCATCAACCTCAGCAGCATAACCTTGTTGAACTTGTGCCCATCCAGATATACCAGGTCTTACAATATGGCGATAATTAAAAAACGGAACATCCTTTTCATACCATTTAGATAATTCAAGAGACTCTGGCCTTGGGCCAATAAAGCTCATTTCACCTTTAAGGATGTTTAGTATTTGAGGTAATTCATCAATACGATATTTGCGTATTATCTCTCCAACTTTAGTGATACGTGGATCAGCTTCTCCCACTGTAAATGCCTTGCCTTCCAAATCTGTACGCATACTTCTGAACTTATACATCTTGAATGCTTTTCCATTGAATCCCATACGTTGCTGTATGTAAAAAATACCACCTCTACTGTCTACAACAATAGCAATAGCAGTCACTATCATAATTGGTAATATAAGTGGCAGAAGTATAAAAACCCCAACTACATCAAGCAGATGCTTCACCACACCATACATGGCTGAAGGCTGCAAGCTGCCCATCATGTTTTCTG
>CAZRKG010000157.1:0-2446 GCA_964600635.1 uncultured Geobacter sp.
AGCCGCGTTGGGATCGAACCAACGACCACCTGATTAAAAGTCAGGTGCTCTACCATCTGAGCTAGCGGCTCAAAGGAATCTCTATATATAACGAGATAGCTGATAATGTCAACAGGTTTTATTCTTCAAATGGGTTTTTTATTGTAATGGTTTGATCACGGCGTGGCCCTACAGATACCATCACAATTGGACAGCCGGCAAGTTTTTCCAGATATTGCACATACTTGCGGGCATTTTCCGGCAGTTGCTCAAAGCTTGTTGCCTTGGTAATATCTGTTTTCCAGCCAGGTAACTCCTCATATACCGGTTCACAATTCTGGAAGACATCCAGCTTGGCAGGCAGGCTTTCAAGCTGCTTACCCTCAAACTTATAGCCGGTGCAGACCTTAATTGTGTCAAAGTCACTCAACACATCCAGCTTGGTAAGGGCAATGCCGGTCAGTCCGTTAACCCTGACAGCGTATTTAATTACCATTGCATCAAACCAGCCGCACCTGCGGGGCCTGCCGGTGGTGGCACCAAACTCTCCTCCCACCTGACGCAGATTTTCACCGACCTCACCCAGAAGTTCGGTTGGAAAAGGGCCGCTGCCAACTCTGGTAACATAGGCTTTGGAGATCCCGATCACCTCATCAATGGCACGGGGTGAAACACCAGAGCCGGTTGCAGCACCACCGGCACAGGTTGATGATGAAGTTACAAACGGGTAGGTACCGTGGTCAATATCCAGCAAGGTACCCTGGGCACCTTCAAACAAAAGGCTCTTGCCGCTTTTAAGTGATTTGTCCAGTACCAGTGCGGTATCGGTCATATATTTTGAAAGTACCTGTGCAAAATCCTGATAAGTCCGGTAGATCTCGTTGTAGTTCAGCGGTTCTTCTCCCAACCGCTCCAGAATTGCGTTCTTCTCATCCAGGTTTTCCCGCAGCTTGCGGCTGAACACCACCGGATCCACCAGATCCATAAGACGGATACCACGTCTGCCGATTTTATCTTCGTAACAGGGGCCAATTCCACGACCGGTTGTACCGATCTTGTTATCTCCACTTTTAGCCTCACGGGCAAGATCAATCGCCTTATGGTATGGCATGATGATATGCAATGACTCCGACAGAAGCAGACTGCTGTCGTCCTGCAACCTGCCAGCGGCCTTTAATCTGTTGATTTCCATGATAAAGACTTCAGGGTCAAGCACTACGCCATTACCAATTGTGCAGCGTTTACCCGCATGTAGTACACCGGATGGAATCAGGTGCAGTACAACCTTCTCATCCCCCACCACAAGGGTATGACCAGCATTATTTCCACCCTGAAAGCGTACAATCTCATCGGCAAACTCAGTGTAAATGTCCACCACTTTGCCTTTTCCCTCATCGCCCCACTGGGCACCAACAACGACTACGTTTGCCATTGTCCATTCACTCCTTATTTTATCAGCCCCTGGCGGGATATAGCTGCCAGAGCTGTTCTGAATTTATATCTGTCCTGGTCTGATCTGCAACTTTGATTAAACAGAGGCTGTCTGCATCGGGCTTACCATTACCTTCCATAACCAGCAGATGTTTGATGTGTGTTGCGGCGGCATACTCAACTGTTTGTTGCAGATCACGCTTAATGATCTCTCTGGAAACCCCGTAACCCCTTTGCCTTAAACTGCCGGTAATTTTAAGGGCAGCAACAAGCTGTTCTGCTGTAGCCACAACCAGCAGATCCTGCCCAACAGGTTCAACAGTACTCCCTGACGACATCTCAATTGCCTGTAAAAGCCCCAGCAGATTACAGGTAAAGCCGGTGGCTGGCAGGGCAGGGCCATAGCGTGCAATCAGGTCATCATAACGGCCACCACTGAAAAGTGCCGTGCCTATGCCAGGCATGAAACCCTCAAAGGTCAGGCCGGTATGGTAATCAAGGCCACGGGTCTCACCCAGGTCTAATGTCAGACAGTCATCACTGATACCATGCAGTTTAAGCAGCTCTACCACCTTGCGGATGTTTTGCAGGGCTTTGGTTGATTCAGGGTTGTTGACTATGTCGGCAGCCTCATCCAGCAGTTCGCAGCCGCCAAACAGCCTTGGCAAGGCCAGCAGCTCGGACTGAATTGCCTGGGGAACCTGATTTTTTTTCAGCAGTTCCCTGACAGTACTGACATCTTTAAGGGCGACAGCCTGCTGCATCTGCTTTAATGCCTGGCCGGCCAGGCCGGAAGCATGAAAGACACCCTGGCAGAACGCCACCTGTCCCAGGTCAATCTTAAAGCCTTGTAGTCCGATGGTTGTCATTGCTTCTGCAGCCAGTGCAACCACCTCTGCATCAGCGTCAGGGGAATCCAGACCGATCAGTTCCACACCGGCCTGCATGATTTCACGGTTCTGACCACTTTGCTGCTCTGTATGCCGCAGCACCCTGCCGCTGTAGCTGATTCTGTGGGGCAAGGGCTTATGCTTAA
>CAZRKG010000158.1:0-359 GCA_964600635.1 uncultured Geobacter sp.
CTACCTATGGTGATGGGGTCTCCTGGTGCAGATCTACCCCAGAAACATTACCGTGATAGCTGGATTACAGTGGGGCCGCCACTGGTGGCACTACTGATCATGCTCTGGTTCGGGCTGAATCCACCTGAAGCATTATTACAGCTTTTAAGGGATGGTGCAGCCATGCTGGAGGTTCAGCCATGAAAAACGATCTGCTGCTGCTTGATAATGGTCAGACGATCCCCTGTGCTGAACTTACACCCTGCAATAATGAAACCTTTACAGGACTGATTACCGCCAGGGTTGCCGCTGGCTGGCGGGTCAGCAGCTATTTTGGTCTGCCGGAAGGGGAAAAGACCAGCCTTTATTGTCTGCTGTCC
>CAZRKG010000158.1:369-2415 GCA_964600635.1 uncultured Geobacter sp.
GGAAGCAAAACTTGGACTGCTGAATACCATCTGTAACGGTGCCCAGTTTCCATCCATTGCTGTTGTCTGCCCCCAGGTGCAACTGTTTGAGCGGGAGATTGCCGAGCAGTGCGGTATCCGCTTTATTGGCCATCCCTGGTTTAAGCCGGTCCGTTTTACACCCAGTGCTGTTGAGGGACGGGATGCCTGGCACAGGCAGGCAGATCAGCCGATTCAGGTAGGGGTCATGGATTACTACCGGGTGGAGGGGGAGGAAGTCCATGAGGTTGCGGTGGGGCCGGTACACGCCGGGGTGATTGAACCCGGACATTTCCGCTTCCAGTGCCACGGTGAACAGGTCTTTCACCTGGAAATCTCCCTCGGTTATCAGCACCGTGGTATTGAACAGCTCCTCAAAGGTGGCCCCAAACCAGCCACTCTGCGGCAGGCGGAGGCGATGGCCGGGGATACCAGCATTGGTCATGGCCTGGCTTACTGCATGGCCCTGGAAGGGCTGCTTGAGCTTGAAGTTCCTGACTCTGCCGAGAAGATACGGGGGATTGCCCTGGAGCTGGAGCGTCTTGCCAACCATACTGGTGATCTGGGGGCAATTGCCGGTGATGTTGGCTATCTGCCCACATCATCCTTTTGCGGACGGATCCGTGGTGACTTTCTCAACATGACCGCCCTGATCTGCGGCAGCCGCTTCGGGCGGGGTCTGCTGCAACCTGGTGGTACCGGTTTTGGTCTGGATCAGGGGATGGTGGCAGAGATTCAGAAGCGTCTGGAAACAGCAAAAAAAGAGCTTTCCAGTGCAATCAACCTGCTATGGGGGACACCCTCTGTAATGGCCCGTCTGGAAAGTACCGGAGTGGTTACCAGAAAAACAGCCCAGGAACTTGGTCTGGTGGGGCCGGCTGCCAGGGCCTGTGGTCTGGAAAGGGATATACGTTGCAGCCATCCCTTTGGTATCTGGAAAAAGGAGCAATTACCCATAGCCACTTCCAACCAGGGTGATGTACTGAGCCGCAGTCTGGTACGCTGGCAGGAGTGCCAGTATTCCCTGGAATTCTGCCTGCAACAGTTACAAAAGCTTTCTTCTTCCTCGCCATTTAAAACAGAATACAGGGCAGCATTGCCTGCTGACCATCTGGTGGCTACCCTGACAGAGGGCTGGCGGGGTGAAATCTGCCATCTTGCCATTACTGATGACACAGGACGCTTCAAACATTACAAGGTCTGTGATCCATCCTTCCACAACTGGTCTGGTCTGGCTATGGCGTTGCGTAATGAGCAGATTTCCGATTTCCCGCTTTGTAACAAGAGCTTTAACCTGTCCTACTGCGGGTTTGATCTGTAGACACAAGGGAGTGTAACCATGTTGCGTGCCTTAAAAGAACGTCTGACCATCCAGGGACACCGCACCTTCAGCTATCCTGACGGGCCGTTGCCAATGCCGGAACGGTTCAGGGGGTATCCTGTCTTAAACCCAGGATCACTATCACAGGAACAGGCAACGGCTTATCTGGAGGGTTGCCCCTTTGCAGCACTGGATTATCAGGAGGGCAGTTTGCAATTGGATCTGGGGCGTTGCCTTTTTTGTGCTGATTGTCCGGCAGCAGAACAGCTTAATTTCAGTAATGACTTTCAACTGGCTGTGTCCAGCAGGGATGAACTTAAAATCAGGCCAGGGGATGAACAGAGCTTTGCACAGCCACTGGCACTGGATCTGAGAAAGCTGTTTGGCCGCTCCCTTAAATTCCGGCAGGTCAGTGCCGGTGGCTGCAATGCCTGTGAGGCGGACAGTAACGTGCTGACCACCATTGGCTGGGATTTAAGCCGCTTTGGCATCAAGTTTGTGGCCTCACCCCGCCATGCCGACGGGCTTTGGGTAACTGGCCCGATCAGCAATAATATGAAGGATGCACTGCTGAAAACCTGGGAGGCGATACCGGCACCAAAGATAGTCATAGCCTGCGGGGCCTGTGCCATTGCCGGTGGACCTTTTGCCGGATCACCACAGGTCAGTCTGGGGCTTGACAGTCTGCTGCCGGTGGATCTTTACGT
>CAZRKG010000159.1:0-2408 GCA_964600635.1 uncultured Geobacter sp.
CTTCAACAGACCACAACCGACAATGGAGCTGGAACAGACCCCTTTCAAAATCCTGAAACAGGCTATCCCCTGGCCACGCCGTTCTGAAACCACCCCCCGCCGTGCTGCTGTATCTGCCTTTGGTTTTGGTGGCATAAACGCACATCTGCTGGTGGAAGAATGGCTTGGTTCAGCAACAGAGACCAGCAGCAACACAGCCAATTACCAGGACAGAGTAACCGCTGCAAAGTCAACAAAAAGTCAGATAGCCATTGTTGGTCTGGATGCCAGCTTCGGCCCCTGGCAGGGACTGAAAGCAGTCCAGCAGCGTCTGTTGTCAGACAGAGATGACCTGCCGCCAACACCACCCCAGCATTGGTATGCCATCCAGAAACGGGACTGGTTCAGGCAGGCCGAGTTTGACAGGGATAGTTACAAAGGCTGGTATATGCAGCAGGTTCAGGTAACTGCCAACCGTTTCAGAATCCCCCCCAAAGAGCTGGAGGAGATGCAGCCACAACAGCTTCTGATGCTGGAAACCGCTGCTAATGCCCTGGAAAATGCCGGCAGTGATCTGAAACAGAACCAGCGTACCGGCTGTCTGATCGGGATTGCTTTTGATCTGAACAGCACCGGTTTTTCACTGCGTTGGCCAATACAGCAAAAAGCCAGCGGCTGGTCTGTGCGGTTGGATCTGCAACCTGATGCAGAAGAGCTTGCAAAATGGGTTTCAGAACTGCGGGACAGCATCTCTCCGGTGCTGAACGCCAACCGTACCATGGGAAGCCTTGGCAATATTGTAGCCAGCCGGATTGCCAGGGAGTTTCGTATCGGTGGCCCCAGCTTTACAATCTCAAGTGAGGACAGTTCTGGCCTGCGTGCCTTGGAAACAGCGGTCAGGCTGCTGCAACAGGGTGAACTTGATCAGGCTCTGGTGGGTGCTGTTGATCTGGCAGGCGATCCGAGGGCAGTTCTTGCCAGAGTGGCAAGTAGTGACCAGCCCCAATATCCGATCGGTGAAGGGGCCTGTGCCCTGGTGATTAAAAGGCTGGAGGATGCAGAACGGGACGGCGACCGGATCTACGGTCTGGTAAATGCTGTTATGTCTGGTAACAAGGCAGGCCAGAGCAGATCGGAGGGACTGACAAACCAGTTGCTGCAACAGACTGATCTCACTCAGGAAAATATTGGTCTGGTTACAGCCAGCGGACAGTTACCCGAAAGTCTGGAGGCGATCAGTAACAAAACTGCTTCCCTCTGTATGCCTGCATCAAGGTTGGGACAAAGCGGTGCTGTCAGTGGTATGGCTGCTATTTTACAGGCAACATTGGCCCTTTATCAGGAAATCATACCTGCTGATTTTGATGCTGAACCGCCCGCATACTGGCTTCGTAACCGTGCCGACGGCCCACGACGTGCCCTTGTGGCCTGTAGCAGTGTTGATGGCTCACAGAGCCAACTGCTGCTGGAGGGATGGGATGGTCCGCAACCAGCCTTTGCCGATGATGAACGCCGCTTTCCACTTGGGCCATGCAATGAACAGCTCTTTGCACTGATGGCCGATAACAGGGATGAGCTGCTGGCAGAGCTGGATCTGCTGCAACAGCGGCTGAGGGCTGCTGAAAACAACCTGGCGGGCCTGTCCGCCGAATACTGCCGCAGAATCCGGCCAGAGGATACCAGACCCTGTGCCATCGCCCTGATTGCAGATACAGGACAACTGCTGGAAGAACTGATTGAGTATGGCCGCCAGTCAATCCAGCATAACAGCCTGCCTGCCAACCTGCCGATTCACCTGAGAGAGCGTCTCTTCTACACCAGTACACCTCTGGCTAAAGAAGGCAGAATCGCCTTTATCTTCCCTGGCTCAGGCAACCATTATACCAGCATGGGACGTGAACTTTTGACCCTCTGGCCCTCTATCCTGCGACAGCAGGATCAGGAAAACCTTTACCTGAAAGATCAGTTCCAGCCGGATCTGTTCTGGCACAACAGCCAACCTGAACAGTTGGACAACAACCACCAGGCGGTTATCTTTGGTCAGGTGGCAACCGGCTGTGCCATCAGTGACCTTATCCGCAGCTTTGGTGTCACACCATCAGGATTTCTGGGCTACAGCCTGGGGGAATCAGCGGCACTGTTTGCAAGCCGCACCTGGCATGAGCGGGATCTGATGTACCAGAGGATGCAGGCATCAACCCTGTTTACCGATGATCTGGCAGGTGAATGCCGTGCAGCCAGGGTTGCCTGGCAACTGTCGGATAATCAGCAGGTGGACTGGTCTCTTGGGGTTGTAATGGCTTCGGCAGACCATGTTAAACAGGCCATTGCAGGTATGAAGGCAGAGCTGAAAGCAGATGGAAGTGGCCAGTTATTCCAGTTTCAGATCAAAGATGGATTCAAGGCGGCGAGGAGATCGGCGACGAAGG
>CAZRKG010000160.1:0-2385 GCA_964600635.1 uncultured Geobacter sp.
CCCCAGGTTACGGCACCTTTGTAATTGTCCCAATTAGAGTTTCTGACAACATAGTTGCCGTTGGAAAGTGCTGTAATATCCGCAAACCCGGTATCAAGCAGGCTGTTGGTATTGTCAACTGTTCCACTGATGCCGCTTGTACCACTGCCCCAGGTTACGGCACCTGTGTAACCGCCCCATCCATAGCTATTGATAACATAGGTACCATTATCTAAAACCGTTATTCCGCCTGACCCCACGGCATCATTTTGCTGACTTCCCCGCAGGGTGGAGATAATACTGCCATCTGCAATGTTAAATAGATAAACAGCACCTGTATCAGTTAAATCCTGATCACTATCCAGGTCATCGCCAGATGAAGTAACCACCAGATTACCGTTTGGTAACAGCACTGTGCTTTCGCCAAAATGGTTCTCTGGTGCAGCATTGGGGTCTATAAGTTGAAAGCTGGCTAATCCGCCGGTTCCATCTTCATCAATAATAATATTTTTGGGATCAAGCAGCAGTTTGCCGGCAATGCCGTTCTTTGCAGAGGCATCACCAAAACCACCAAAGATAAGTTTTTCTTTGCCAGAAACCTCCAGCAGGCCACCATTACCGGATAAAGCCCCGCCTTTGGCTGTTACGGTGCCGTAAAAATCGGTACTGTTATCAGCCCAGACAATTACCTTGCCGCCATCGCCATTTTCAACTGCATCGGCCTTCAGCACGGTGGAGAAGTTGATCCCCACTGTATCGGCATTGGCTATGGACTGGTTTTTGCCCTGGTAATCACCACCAACCAGCAATGTGCCGCCACCTGTCTGCCCATTTGCAGTGGCTGTCACCCCCAAAAGGGTAATATCCGGCCCCAGCAGATGGATGGTGCCACCTTTGCCGCTGCCACCATCGGCATGGAAGTTGGCAGAGCTGAACAGCCGCTCGCCAGCCTGCACCGCCACCTTTCCGCCGCTGTTGCCAGATGCAGAAATGGTTGCACCGGCATCCTGTATGATCCGTGCTGTTGCTGAAAGTTCTATGTTGCCGCCAGCACCATTGCTGCCATCGGCCTTAAAGCTGCCATGCTGGTACAGCTTGTTTGTATTAACGCTGATGGAGCCGCCACTTGTGCCATTGGCAGTCAGATCACCATCTGCCATGACCAGCGGTGCTGATACCGTAATGCTGCCACCTGCTGCTTTTAAACCATCAGCCGAGGTAACACTGCCCCCTGCCAGCTCTGCCTGTTTTGTGGCCCGCAGGAAGATTCTGCCCCCATCTGCCACCGCACTGCTGGCAGATACCGTCCCCTTCTGGCGGATAACAGAGCCGTACATGCCGATCCGTCCGGCATCGGCAACCAGGGTGCCAAGGTTAATCGCCTCACCACCCTCCGGTGCTGCCAGCACCACGGCTATTTCAGGATGGTTTTTATCCACCAGCAGCACCTCTTTACCGGCTGCCAGCAGAACATCGCCATTGGGTGCGGTAATTACGCCATTATTTTCAACATCCTTTGCTATCAGGTAGATTTCACCGCCCCTGGCAGCGTTAAGGCTACCCTGGTTCTCTATATTGCCGGCGTTGAGACCAGCGTTGAATTTAAGTTTACCAGCCAGAAAATCCTCATTTGTGATGTTGAGGGTGGAGGCGATCAGACCGTTTACATCCACACGGCTGTTGGGGCCAAACAGGATGCCGTTGGGGTTGATCAGCAGAACCTTGCCGTTGGATTGCAATGCACCCAGAATGGCGGATGGATCAGCACCAATTACCCGGTTAAGCACAGAGCTGGCGGCGTTGGGCTGCACAAAGCGGGCGGTTTCATTATTGCCGATTGAGAAGCCCTGCCAGTTGATGATTGCTCCGGCAGAGTTGGTGATGGTCATGGTGCTGCCAGCCGTGGCTATGTTGGCACTGCCGCTGATAACATTGTGGCCGGTGGGCAGGGCCAGGGCAGTGGCTGCACTAAGAGTAACAGCAGCCAGTGTCATCAGAGTGCGTACAGTTACCGGTGTTGGGCCGCCATTGCCCTTTACCAGCTCTGCTGCTATTACCCAGGCTTCCTTTACCTTGCTCCAGATCAGACGATAAGATTTATTCATGGTTGCACCTGCCTTTGTTAATCAACAAGTTAAAGTTAATGCAGAAATTATAGTCGCCATTGTGAGGCATTAAGTAGGGGCAAATCTACGTGTTTGCCCTTTTCCGTTTATTTACACAGGTTTATCAGGGCAGACTGGTCTGCCCCTTGCATATTGTATTTGATTAAATCCATGTCATCCTATGCTTATGTAGGGGCGGTGCTTGCTCCGCCCATTCAAGCAGTCTGGGTGCAGCAAGCAGCACCTCTACAACTGCATTGCGAGAAGTGGAGCGACGAAGCAATCTCAAGCAGACTGCCAC
>CAZRKG010000161.1:0-2269 GCA_964600635.1 uncultured Geobacter sp.
ACCTCCATACGCCGCTCACCCTGGCGTGGTTCTTCCTGCACAGCCACAGTTGGTACTGGTGTACCGGGCGGAATATCACCGAAGTAACGTCCTACCAGACTGATTACCTCATCCGGGTTTATATCACCCACCACCGCCATAATTGCATTGTTGGGTGCGTAGTAGCGTTGCAGGAAGGATTCGGCCTTGGTGCGTGAAAGTTGCCTGATGTCGGACATCCAGCCGATGATCGGCTGGCCGTAGGGATGGGCCTGGTATGCGGTGGCGATGAAGTTCTCCCACAGCTTGCCCGATGGCCTGGCATCGTAGGTACGGCGGCGTTCTTCCATGACCACATCACGTTCAGTATAAAATTCCCGCAGGACAGGGTTTTTCATCCGGTCAGACTCAATGGCAGCCCATAGTTCAAGTTTGTTGGATGGCAGGGAAATCAGGTAGGTGGTGCCATCACGGCTGGTAAAGGCATTATAACCGCTGCCGCCGTTTCTGGCATACAGCTCAAAGAACTCATCCTTAATAATATACTGACCGGCCTGTTTCTCAAGCTGCACCAGCTTTTCCCTCAGGCTGGCAACCTTGTCAGCATCGGCCTGATGACCCCTGGCTTCCTCCACCAGCATCTGCTGGGCGGTCTGTTCAATCTGTTCCAGAAGCGGAAGCTCGGCAGCATAGTCGGTGGTTCCCAGGGTCTTGGTTCCCTTAAACAGCATATGTTCCAGCAGGTGGGCAATACCCCGCTCATCACTTCTTTCATGCACGCTACCCACCTTGAAGCGAATCCAGGCCGATACCGTAGGCGAGGTGTGCCGTTCAACCATAAGTAGTTTCAGCCCATTGTCAAAGGTGTGTTCAACCACCCTGTCAGCCAGGCTGGCTGCATATAGCGGAGCTGCCATCAACAGCATGGTCAGCATGATAATGTTTCGTAAACATCTGATCATCAATACTCCCTTCAGTTCCTAAAAAAGTGAAAACTTAACGTAACGTCCCGGATTCTTTTTAATATCCACCATCAGGGCATCCATATTTTCAATCGCCCTGTTAAGCTTGTCATATACTTCCTGTTCTGAAATCAACTTGCCGGCTGTGCCTTCTCCAGCCTTGATCTGTGCAGTAATTGTCTCCAGATCCTGCATGGCATTGTCTACCCGCTCCAGCAGGGTTAAGCCCTTATTATACAGCTCCTTATCATTTAACAGCATCCCCAGGGTGTTATCCTGTGAGGTCAGTCTGCGGTTAAATTCACGGACATCATCGGCAGCCTGGTTACTTTTTTCTATCAGAGCCACCAGCTTGCCATATAACTCACGGTCATAAATCAGACGGTTAAGGCTGCCATCTACATTCTGAATATCATGCAGGGTCTGATCGGCACGGGACAGGATCTGAACCAGCTTGTTGTATGGTTCACCATCTCTGGCAAGTCGCCCCAGTGTTCCTTCACCTTGATTTATGTTGTTGGCCAGAATATTCAGCTCACGGGAAAGCTGGACTGCGTTCAGATACAGTTTTGTATCTGTTGCCATCAGCCCCAATGTACCTTTGCCAGACCGGATATTATCTACAATGCTGTTCAGTTTCTCAAAGGTTACGCCGGCTTTCTGGGCCACATCATCAATGGTATGTACGTTTACGCCATTAAAGTTATCCAGCGGCTTTTCGTGAAAGCTGGCGGAAGGAGAAATATCAACATATTTTTCACCCATCAGACCACGGGTTTTGATGGTGATCAGAGAGTCTGGCCCGATTTTCTTATGGGCTTTTGAGTCTACATCGGCTGTAATCAGGACTTCATTGGAATGCTCAGGGTTTTCAAACCTGATCTGCTTGACAACTCCCACATCCACACCGGCCAGCCAGACCGGTGCCCCTTCCTTCAGTCCGACTACATCCTTGATGGTGATGTTGATGGTGGTGGTGGGTACAAACAGCTTGGTTTTCTGTCCCATCAGTAAAACTGCACCGGCTGCCACCAGTAAAGTTACCAATATAAACAGCCCTGCCCTTATCTGGGCCCAGCCGATCTGGTTGCTGCGTTTCATTGGGCCTCCTGCACAAATAATGCACTTTCGTCAGGGTTTAAAAACTGCTGCACAAAGGGCAACTGACTTACCTTCAGCTCTTCGCCTGTGCCTTCAAAACCAAGTTGCGATTCATGCAGCATGGTAAATCTTTGTGAGGTGGCAAAGGCTGTGGGCAGATCGTGAGTTACCATCAGGGTTGTCTTGCCATCCTGCTGTAAACGTTTAACAAGGGATGCAATATTATA
>CAZRKG010000162.1:0-2215 GCA_964600635.1 uncultured Geobacter sp.
AGCGGCAATTGACACCACGCCGGATTGGGCGGCAGGCGGTACAGTTGTTTGACCAAATCCGTTATCCCCCCAGGCAACTACAGAGCCGTCATCCTTCAGGGCCACTGTATAAGCCCATCCACCGGCAATTGCCACCACGCCGGATTGGGCGGCAGGGGGTATGGTTGTCTGACCATAACCATTATTCCCCCAGGCAACTACAGAGCCGTCATCCTTCAGGGCCACTGCGTGATATTGTCCAGCGGCAATTGACACCACGCCGGATTGGGCGGCAGGCGGTACAGTTGTTTGACCAGATTCGTTACGCCCCCAGGCAACTACAGAGCCGTCATCCTTCAGGACAAATGTAGAAGTGAGTCCAGCGGCAATCGTATTACCCTGATGCCCTCCACCAGCAATCGTATCACCGCCTGTACCTACTTCCGCAATCCCCAGAGCCGCAGAGGCCGCATTCACGCCTTCGATGGTCATGGTGGAACTGCTGTTTTCGTTGAAAATCACCGTAAGTTCCTCATTCTTTAGCAGGTTCAGGCCACGGTAGCCGGAATCTTCCGCCAGGCTGTCGATCTGCTTCAAGATGCCGTTGAACAGGTTCGCCTGTTCGTTTCGGGGAAGGGGTGCCGTATAGGCGGAATTGGCGATTGCCCTGGCGTTGTTAATCAGGCTGGTGATGGCTTCGAGTCCGACACCGGCTGCCTCGCCGGTCTTGATAGACTCGGCCATGCCGTCCTTGCGGGAGCCCAGATCAGAGGCCCTGTCCAGATGGGCACGGGAGGCAAAGAAATTGGTGGGGTTATCAAGGGAGGAGTTGACCCTTTTGCCAGTGGCAAGACGCTCCTGGGTGCGATCAATCTTGATACTGGTGCCTTTCAGCGAAAGCAGTGAACTCTTCATTCCTGCGGTCAGTGAAATATTGGAAATCGCCATGTCGTTACCCTCTTTCAATACAAAAAAGCCATTCTCCCGTCAGGATGCCGGAAGAACAGCTCTGGAATGCGTTATGCAATGGATGGACTAAGCCATTTTCTTGCTGTGTTGTGTTGTGCTGTGCTTCATTGAAACTCCGTTAGCGGTGCCTTGAAGGAATTAAATTCTTGTACTTCTCCTTATCGGCATGTCAATTGATTTTCTTCACTTTTTTAAATTAATTTCCCCTTTAAAAGCATAACAGTTGAGGCTCTTGCAAAAAGATTGTTCATGCGGGTGAACCCCCTCACATATAAGGTGATTGGTTCCATAATTCTTGCCAACCAGCCCCCAATCAATGCCAACCGTTCTTACTGGCCGCCAACAATGCCGCCCATTCATCAGGCGGATTGCCTGATTTAAGCATTTTCTGAAAAACAGCGTAAGGGTCGGTCTTTGCACCTGATGATCTCAAGGTCTGGTTGTCATTCACCCATGCAAAAACAATCACCTTGCTCCTGGAGTCAAAGCGAAAAAACAAGCGGAACCTTTGCCCGATTTTAGCTCTACGCCAATGACGAAATTCTGATCCCATAGTATTGCCTTGTCGGTACTCATCCCTGCTGGGATCATTGGGAATTACCTCTATAATCAGTTTTGCTATGGCATTAAACAGCTTAACATTGGCATTGGATTCAAAGCCTTCAGGATCCTGCGTTTTGGCACGTACAGAGGCAGCTTCCAGCTTCTTGAGCTGACCAATCAGGCAATCATGGAACAGAAGTGTCCATCCATGACACTCCATCACAGCACCACATCGCCAGTAATCTCTTCCTCAAGGTCCACCTGATTATCAATAGCAGACCGCATTGAACAAACCAGACTGGCAGGCAGCGAAGCAATATTACGCCCTGCCGCAATATCGTTTTCAAGCAAAGACAGGAAGCTGCGGATAGCTGGATCTTCATGCAAATCATCAGTTATACGGGTAACTGTGACTCTGCCACCAATTAAATCAAAGGCAAGCCTGCAACCAGTGTCAACACCTAGAGCCTGTCGAATAGACTTAGGCAGTGTGATCTGTCCTTTAGATGTAATAGTTGCAACTTCACGTATAGCCTGCATATTAGCCCCCCTGATAGTTTTGAAGATACAGTAAGGATGTCTCCTTACCCTGTCAAGTCCTTGGTGAGCTGAGACGACTACATATTTGAGCCCAGGGGGAGGGAAAAAGCCGTTGGTTAATTCATCACCACTGTAGATACTGTTATTCAAGTCAACCCATGTAATGCAGGATCGAACATTTTAT
>CAZRKG010000163.1:0-2203 GCA_964600635.1 uncultured Geobacter sp.
GATCACCACAGGTCAGTCTGGGGCTTGACAGTCTGCTGCCGGTGGATCTTTACGTGCCTGGCTGTCCGCCGCACCCAGCCACTATTCTGGATGGTCTGCTGAGGTTACAGGGACGGATTCGCTGACAGGTGGTGAGGTCATGTTCAGGCTAACATATCGCCCTGATGTGGCAAAAGCTGAAGAACTTAGGGATGCTGGCAAAAAGCGGTGCTATGTGCCCTGCATAGCCTTACTGGTTTGTTGCAACATAGTTTTTAATGCAGTTACAACCAGAAATCATCTTAAATGTTTTTTCAAAACCTGCCGTTTATTATCGGCAGAGCTATCTATTATTTTGATAATATGGTTTTTCCAATTCTGCAAACTCCGTTTTACCAGCCCTGTCAATACTGGATACTCGCCATAAAACACCCAGCCCAACCCCCTTCAAATACAGCTCACGGATAAATCTTCATGTACCAACAAGAATTTACTTGAGTTATCAACTGGTCTTACATATAATTCAACGTTTTTCGCCTCGTCTCCTCGCTGACTGACTCTCTCCTGCATCCGGTTATTGTTCCCGATACAGCACCGCGTTTGGTTTGCGACGAAGGATTCCTTCGACGGCAGCAGCAGTCTGCCCTGAATCCGTATGAGTTCTGCCAACCAGATGTGGTTTGTGTGCCTGTTATGGAAATATGGTATTTCCAGTATACCTGCCCATCTCCTTTTATCTATTTTAGTTGCTGTGCAGTTTAAGGCGAGCCTGGCAGTTATACCTGTGCAGCACCAGGAGAGTACAAAATGTCATTTGTAGAGTTAAACCTTTCACCAAAAATCATGAAGGCAGTTTCTGCCTGTGGTTATGTTGAAGCAACACCGATTCAGTCTGCGGCAATCCCGCAGGCACTGGCCGGCAAAGACCTGATCGCATCGGCACAGACCGGTACTGGCAAGACAGCCGCCTTTGTTATTCCGGCACTTGAGCGTTTGGCAAAGCCTGCTCCAACTGTCCGTGGCCCACGCATCCTGATCCTGACCCCCACCCGTGAGCTGGCGACCCAGGTGGCTGATTCTGTGGCCCGTTATGGCCGCTTTGTCAAAATGCGTTACGGAACCATAGTTGGCGGGATGCCATATCCGGCCCAGTTGAAATTGCTGAGACAGCCGGTTGACCTGATTGTGGCAACTCCTGGCCGCTTGATTGACCATCTGGAGCAGGGGCGGATTGATCTGTCCAATGTAGAGCTGCTTGTGCTGGATGAGGCCGACCGGATGCTTGATATGGGCTTTACCGATGCTGTGGATCAGATAGCGGCCAAAACCTCGGCAACCCGCCAGACGCTGCTGTTTACTGCCACAATGGATGATCCCATGGCCAGGCTGGCAGGACGTTTGCTGAAAGAACCAGCCAGAATAGCCATTGCCAGCCCCAAGGCAGCTCACACACAGATTGAGCAACTGATTTACCTGGCTGACAACCTGAGGCACAAGCACAGGTTGTTGCGGGAGCTTCTGGAAACCAGCCCGATCAGTCAGGCAATTATCTTCGCTGCCACAAAGCGGGATGCCGATAATCTGGCCATTGAGCTGTATGAGCAGGGTTATGCAGCAGCACCTCTGCATGGTGATATGAGCCAGTATGCCCGCAATCGCACACTGGCAAACCTGCGGTCAGGCAAGGTGCATCTGCTGGTGGCTACTGATGTGGCGGCCCGTGGACTTGATATAAATGGCATCAGCCATGTCATCAACTTTGACTTGCCCAGATCAGCAGAAGATTATGTACATAGAATCGGTCGTACAGGCCGAGCTGGTGCCACCGGTGTTGCCATCTCTCTGGTTTCAGAGATTGATGCGGTCTCCCTGCAACGGATACAGAAATATACCGGTCAGACCATTGCAATGCAGACCATAGCCGGACTGGAGCCAACCATCAGGTTGAAAACCTCGGAACAAAAAAGCAGAAGGGGTGTGGCTAAAGGCAAGGGCAAGGCAGGTAAACCAGCAGCCAAAGGCGGTTTTCCAGCAGGCCGGGCCAGGGCAGCAGGAGGCAGAAAAACTTCTTCAGGTTCAAAAAAGGGGTGGTCTGGTTCTAAAAGTTAATCCCAAAAAAGCATTTGAAACATGGAAAACGGAGACACAGAGAAAACCTTTTTTAGCCACGAATGAACACGAATCTGCACAAATCTATAAAATCTTAAAATACAAGGGGCAGACC
>CAZRKG010000164.1:0-2195 GCA_964600635.1 uncultured Geobacter sp.
CGGTAGGGGTGACCACGGTCCCCCTCAAAATACAGCACCGTATCCACCATATGTTCCAGCACCCTGGGGCCGGCAATGGCACCATCTTTAGTGACATGGCCCACTATAAAAACAGGAATACTGCTACCCTTTGCCAGCAGCATCAGCTTTCCGGCAGATTCCCGTACCTGACTGACTGAGCCTGGTGCAGACTCCATGCTCTGGGTCCAGACAGTCTGAATTGAATCCACCACAACGGTAGCTGGTTTAATCTTTTCAATCTGGTTGATGATCTCTTCCAGGCAGTTCTCGGCCAAAACCAGCAACTGCCTGTCGGTTACACCCAGACGCTCACCACGCAGACGGGTCTGGGCCGCAGACTCTTCACCGGATATATAAAGCACGGTTCCCTGCCTGGACAGATGGTGCATGGCCTGTAGCAACAGGGTGGATTTGCCGATGCCAGGATCGCCACCAATCAACACCAGAGAGCCAGGCACCAGGCCGCCCCCCAGCACCCGATCCAGCTCAACAATACCGCAGGACAGCCGCTTTTCTGCCTGGGGCGGCACCTCGTTAATCGGCATCGGGACTGACTTGCCTGTGGTGGTCATTCGCCCCTTTGCAGAGGGAATAAGCTGCTCTTCGGCCATGCTGTTCCAGGCACCACAGTCAGGGCATTTACCCAGCCATTTGGGGGATTGGCAGCCACACTCACTGCAACTGAAGACGGTTTTTTTACGCAAGTGGCTTCTCCGTGTTGTGCAGGTTATTTCAGGGTTGCAAGTGGTTGATCAAGCTGTTTTTCATCACCCGCCACCACCAGCTTCAGGGCATCGGGGTGCAGCCACTTACGGGCAACCCGCATAACATCTTCCTGTGTTACAACAGCTATTTTATCCCGATAGCTGTCCAGATAATCAGACGGATAGTTGAAAAACTCCAGTCTGGCCTGCTGCTGAACAATCGCATCCGCAGTAGTAAAGGCAAAGATGAAAGAGTTGATAATTGCATCCCTGGCCAGATCCAGCTCCTGCTGGCTGACCGGTTCATTCCTGATCCCTGCAATAATCGACTTCATCAGGCCAATAGCCTTGACAGTACTTTCGGCCTTGGTCTCTGTCTCAGCAATAAAACTGCCACGGTACAACCGGCCCGGCTCAAAGCTGCTGCCAACATTGTAGGCCAGCCCCTGGTTTGTCCTGATCTCTGTCATCAGTCGGGATGTAAAACTGCCGCCCAGGATGTAATTTAACACCCGTACGGCATAAATATCAGGATCATCCTTGCTGATACCAAGATGCCCCATTCTGATCACCGACTGATTGACCTGTTTTGGCAGATGGATCAGCTCTGCCTCCAGCTTCTGATTCAGATCCGGCAGTGGCGGCAGCACAAACCTGTCCCTGGTCCGCACCGGCAGAATCAGTCTGTTTAACTTTTCCAGCATCTCGGCTTTATCAAAATCACCACTAACCGTCAGAATCATATTGTCAGAGCGGATATAGCGGCGGTGCAGCTCCTGCATATCAGCTCTGGTAATCGCCGCAACGGATTCCATAGTGGGGAAATTACCGGCTGGGTGGTTTCTGTAAATTGCCCGTTGCAGTTCACGGCCAGCCATCGCCTTGGGATCATCATCCTGACGGCGGATTCCATCCTGGGCCTGTTTTTTACCATGCTCAAATCTATGCTCATCAAAGCGTGGTTTATAAATAACATCGCTGAAAAGATGCATGGTGCGGTCAAGGTTTTTGGTCAGGCTGGTCATGCTGATGGTCAGAAGATCACTGCCGGATACAGCACTTATGCCGGATGCCATGAACTCCAGCTCCTGATCCAGTTCATCAGGTGTCAGGTTTGCTGTGCCACCACTTCTCATCTGACTGCTGGTAAGTGCTGCCAGACCTTGTTTTTCCACAGGATCGTACAAAGAGCCACCACGCAGCATGGCGGTGATGGTTACAATCGGCAGTTCACTATCCTGCAACAGATAAACCGGCGTGCCTGTGTTCAGCAGGACCCGCTCTCCCTTGGGGATTTCAAATTTCAGCACCGGAAAACTCATTGTGCGGGGATCAGGCTTTTCAGCGGCAAAGCCGGATGATATTGAGAACAGACAAATCAGGGTAATTGCTATCAGTTGGCGTATCATTCTGTCGCACCTCCTGGTTTTTTAGTGACCAGTGTACCCACAATCCTGTTTTCACGTGTAA
>CAZRKG010000165.1:0-2182 GCA_964600635.1 uncultured Geobacter sp.
AACCTTCAATCCCTGAAACGAAATGTCAACTCCCCATAGGCATCTATCCGCCGATCCCTCAGGAAAGGCCAGATCCGGCGGACATCTTCACTGCGGGCCAGGTCAACTTCACATAAAACTACCTCTTCCTGATCTGTACTGCCTTTTGCCAACATCTCACCCTGTGGTCCGGCCACAAAACTGTTACCCCAGAAATCAATTCCAGTTGCAGTTGGGTCAGGTGAGGCTTCAAAGCCAACTCGGTTGACCACCAGCACAGGCAGACCATTGGCAATGGCATGGCCACGCTGGACTGTCTCCCAGGCATCCCGCTGTCGCTCCTGTTCTTCTCTGGTGTCATTTTTATCCCAACCAATGGCGGTGGGGTAGATCAGCAGATCAGCTCCAGCCAGGGCCATCAGTCTGGCCGCCTCTGGATACCATTGATCCCAGCAGACCAGTAGTCCCAGTGAACCAACCGAGGTCTGGATCGGGCGAAAGCCCATATCCCCAGGTGTAAAATAGAACTTCTCATAAAAGCCCGGGTCATCCGGTATATGCATCTTGCGGTATTTGCCTGCAATACTGCCATCCTGCTCAAACACCACGGCTGTGTTGTGGTAAAGCCCTGCTGCCCTCCGCTCAAACAGGGATGTTACCAGCACAATCTTATTATCCCTGGCCAGTTTTCCCAACCTTTCTGTGGATGGCCCTGGTATCGGTTCTGCCCGATCAAACTGGCTGGTATCTTCGGTCTGGCAGAAGTAGGTGCCGTTATGCAGCTCCTGCAACACTACCAGTCTGGCACCAGACTTGGCAGCATCCTTAACCATGCGAGCAGTCTTTTCATAGGTTTCAGCCTGATTGTCTGTGCATGATTGTTGTATCAGGGCTGTTTTAAGTTGTTTCATGGCAGAACCCCTTTTGGTAGTTGCATGGTGATGCAGTGCAATGAACCATGTTGTTCAATCAGCGGCAGGCAGTTGATACCGATTATCTCACGACCAGGGAATGCCAGACCGATCATTGCCAGGGCACCGTTATCAACCGGGTCATTGTAGGTTGGTACCAGGACAGCGTTGTTGATTACCAGGTAATTGGCGTAACTGGCTGGCAGCCGGTTGCCGGCGGCATCAAACCTGGGGCTGGGCCAGGGCAGTCCCAACAGGCGGTATGGTTTGCCGTCTGAGGTGGTCAGTTGCTGAAGTTCCTGCTGCATAAGTTGCATTGGTTTGTAATGACTGTCTTCCGGGTCATCGCAGGTCAGGTGTATGATTGTATTATCAGGGCAAAGCCGGGCCAGTGTGTCAATATGTGCATCGGTGTCATCCCCTTCCAGATGGCCATGCTCCAGCCAGATCACCCGCTTTGCTCCAAACAGGTTCTGCATGGCATCTTCCAGATCTGCTCGGTTCAGTTGGGGGTTCCGGTTGGGTGATAACAGGCATTGACTGGTGGTCATAATGGTGCCAATACCATCACTTTCAATACTGCCCCCTTCCAGTACCAGACCAATGGTGTTGATCCGTGGTACAAATGCCTGTTTTTGTTTCAGGATTCTGGTTACCTGGTTATCATGGTTGGCAGCATATTTAAGCCCCCAGCCATTAAAGCCAAAATCCAGCAGAACCGGCTGGTTGTTTACCTGGATTGTTATCGGGCCATAATCCCTTGTCCAGGTATCGTTGGTTTCAGCCTGACAGAGGGTGATCCGATCAAGCGGGATCGTTGCAGCCTGTAATACTGTTTTAGTCTGGTCAGGATCAGGGGTAACCAGCAGTACTTTTTCAAAACGGATGATCTGTTGGATCAGCTCAAGATAGACTGTCTGCACCTCTGGCAACATATTCTGCCAATCTGTATCTGCATGGGGCCAGGCCAGCATAACGCCATCCTGAGGCTCCCATTCAGCCGGTAATCTGATGTTCATAGTTTTTATTCCTTAATTTGTCTGTATTTTCAGAACAAAAAATTATAATGGCAACTAACAGGCACTGCAAGCTTCTTGCAGGCATAAGCGGCGAGATAATCCGTGCTCCAAAAACGTGATAAATCATCGCAGCGATTGTCTTGACCATATCAAAACAGTTTTGACATACCAATAAAAGAGGGGGATTCAGCCCCCTCCTTTCCTTTCCTTTTTACACTACCAACTAAAGTAAATCCTCTCACGGTAGATCTTGTTTCGGCATCCATTGCCAAC
>CAZRKG010000166.1:0-2179 GCA_964600635.1 uncultured Geobacter sp.
AGCCTGATAATATTTACCATTCAGGATATATCCGCTAATGCCGGAAATCAAGTCCTTCATACTTGGTGCTGCGGTCAGCAGATCATCCACCAGCCTGGTGTAATGTGTAGTCAGCTCAAGGTTAATCCCTTCACTAAGGTACATCAGTTGCACCACAAGGTAGATCTTTTTGCAGAACGTATCGGCCTGTTCCTCGGTCAGAATATCCTTTTCCCGCAGGATCGGGACATTATTCTCAATCAGCAGGTTACAAGCGGTGTTGCCATTGGTAATGACAGCACCGCCGATTATAACCTTTTCCTGTGGTTTAAGTGCCAGTTTAAGTGCCATTTTAATCGCCGATCAAAGTCTGGGTAAGGCTGTTGCTAAGTCCGCCCAGGTTATTGGAAAGGCTAGTCAGGTCTTCCATAGCCATCTGCACCTGCTTACCGCCGGCACTGGTTTCAAGGGCCGGCACAGCGGTGGGTGAAAGCTGACCATTTGCTGCAAACATCTCTTTCCACAAAGATTGGACCTGCTGCCAGACCGGTGGTGGTGGTGGTGGCACCATCAGGCTTTCAATCTCTTTCCGCAGAGAAAGATAGCTCATCAGCAGCTCTTTCCGCTCCAGGTTTTCGGTATTATAGGGTGGGAAGTTCTTAACCACAGTGGCAAGGGTGTTCTGCATCTGGTCAATGGTTTGCACCGCCCTGTTAAGCTCTTCGTTGGTTTCACGCACCCCTTTTATCAGCTCACTACGCTGGTTGTGCATCTGCTCGATGGAACGCAATGTATTCAGGTTTTTGGATACATCCGCAGAAGACCTGATCTGCACAGGGTCCTGCACTTTGCTGACCGAGCTGCTTTGCTGCTGTTGTTGCTGGTACTGTTGCAGGGCAGCCGATGAACTGACTTCCGCCTCTTTTGCAACAGGTGTCTGCTGGACAGCCTTTGCAGATTGGGCAGACTGAACTGCCGCCTGGCTGGCTGTGCTAATATTATCGGTGGCTACAACATCCATGATGGTCACCTCCTTAAACGCAAACAGGGGGGATGGTAAACCCATCCCCCCTGCCTTGTTAAAGTTACATATTCAGCTTACTGGCTAAGGCTGATTACTGATTAGAACAGTCTCAGTACAGACTGGGCAGCCTGTGAAGAGAGGGACAGAGCTGTAACGCCCAGGTTCTGACGGGTTTGCAGCATCAGCATGTTAGCACCTTCCTGGTTCATATCAGCCAGGGTCAGGTTATCAGCACCGGTTTGCAGGGTATTGATCATTTTGTCAGTAAAGTTCTGACGGGTGGTGATGATGTTCAGGTTAGTAGCCAGTGACTTTGCCTCTGAACGCAGGGTTGTAGTAGCTGTGGTCAGGTTATTCTGTGCTTGTTCAATGCTAGTCTTGGCAGCCCAGTTACCATCAGCAGAAGCAAGGGACAGACCAGAGGAGGTTGCATCAAAGCCGACTACATCCAGTGTTGCAGTAGCATCTTCGTTAAAGTTTACAGTCAGGGTTTCGTTGTCCAGCAGGTTGGTACCACGGTAGCCGGAGTCACTGGCCAGGGTATCAATCTGTGCACGGATTGTCTCAAACTGTGCTGCATAGGTTGAACGGTCATCTGTGTTGTTGGTTGAAAGGGCAGCAGATGCCAGACCTTTGGCAGCTTCAACCAGTGAGCTGATTGCGGTGATACCAGCATCAGCAGCTTTGGCAGTCTGGATACCTTCAGACATACCATCTTTACGTGTGTTAAAGTCTTCTGCACGGTTTGTATGTGCCTGTGCAGCAAAGAAGTTGGTTGGGTTATCCAACGCACTGTTTACAGCCTTACCGGTTGAAAGACGCTCTTGTGTACGGTCAATCAGTTTGGATGTGCCTTGCAGTTGGATGAGGTTGTTACGCATACCGCTGGTGAGAGAGACGTCGTTGATAGCCATGATAATTCCCCTTTCTAGGGTGTAGTGTGATTTGGCCTTCTGGCCTTACTAAACTTTATCGGTGTGGTTGGCAGAAACTTTAAATAAAAAATTAACCGCAGAGAAAATCATGAATTAAACACAGAATCACAAGGGCAGACACATCGGTCTGCCCCTACATATTTATCCGACGCTATCGGCGTTTATCGGTGTTAATCGGCGGTTTATGATTTTTAACCACGAATGATCACGAATCTTCACAAATCTATAAAACCTTTGGTAG
>CAZRKG010000167.1:0-2155 GCA_964600635.1 uncultured Geobacter sp.
CTGCCTGCTGCTGTACTGCCTTCTGTAAGCAGACCTGACCGTCGGACAGGGACAGCTCAACAGAATCCCCTGGTTGCAGGCCAAGGGCAGACAGCAGCTCTGCCGGTATGGTCAGACCACCATTATGATCAATTTTAAGTTGCTTTATCATAGAAATTCATTTGAAACACAGAGCCACAGGGAACGCAGAGGAAAATCAAAAACATAGGTTTTGGCCACGAATGAACACGAATCTCCACGAAAAAAGCATATTAAATACAGTATCATACAATTTCCAGGTCATTGCGAGGAGTGTAACGACGAAGCAATCTCTATCTGTTCATATATTGAGACTGCCACGCTCCTTGCAGTCGCTCGCAGTGACGGGAGGTTATAAACCACCGTCATCAAAGAGAAAATCAGACAATTGCCTCAAGTTCTTTAATCAAACCTGCCAGAAAATCATACCCCTTTTGCCAGAAACCGGCGGATTCTATATCAATCCCCGCCAGCTTTGCGGTGTCTGCCGGAGATAATGCACCGCCGGACTCCAATAACCTGCGATAGCCCTGTTTGAAGCCTTCACCCTGTTCACAGTACTGCTGGTAAAGAGCCAGCACCAGTAGCTCTGCAAAGGTGTAGGAATAGCAGTAAAAACGGCTATGGATAAAATGGCTGATGTATGACCAGCCCCAACTGTAGGCCGGTATCATCTCCACTGAATCGCCAAACAGCCTGCTGTTTTCCTCCAGCCAGATTTCACTCAAATGCTGATTGGAAAGCAGCCCCTTTTGCCGCTCCTGGTGCAGACGGATCTCAAAACGGGTCAGCACGGTCTGGCGGAAGGTGGTGGCTATAATATCCTCTATCTTGGCACAAAGCAGGGCTTTTCTGACCTCCGGCTCCTGTTCCTGATCCAGCAACATTCTGGTTAAAAGCATCTCTCCAAAAACAGAAGCTGTCTCGGCCAGGGGCAGCGGAGCATGGTAGTTAAGGCTGTTCTGCTTTTGTGCCAGCACAAAATGCAGGCCATGACCTGCTTCATGGGCAATGGTGGCAATATCCCGCAGGTTGCCTGTAAAGTTAAGCAGCAGAAACGGTGGATCAACCGGTGAAACCCCCATTGCAAAGGCACCGCCGGATTTCCCCTGCCGTGGCATTACATCCACCCGTTGTTCATCAAAAAAAGCCTGCACAATATCGCCAAAATCAGGTTCATAATTGCGATAGGCAGCAATGGTCAGATCACGGGCCTCATCAAAATCATACTTTTTCTGCACCTCTGCCACCGGTGCGTAGACATCGCAGTTACGCAGCTTGTCCATCCCCAGCAGCTTCGCCTTCAGGCGGAAGTAATCCTGGGCCAGACCGTAGTTAGCCTCGGTGGTCTGCATCAGATGCTCCACTGCTTCATCACTCAGCTCATTACCGATATTGGTGGGCTGGATAGCAGACCTGTAGCCCCTAAGCTCCATTTCCTGACCATGATCCAGGGCCATGTTGTTAAAAACAGCATTAAAAACAAGGGCATTGGCCCCCTCGCCATGCTTTTCAAGGAAGCAGGTCTGGGCCTTGTAGCGGAGATCAGCATCAGGATGGTGCAACAGGGACAGCAGTTCTTCGCCGGTAAACTGCCGCTCCTCCCCCTCAAACTCCATCTGGTAGCTAAGGGATGCGGAAAGCTCATCAAACAGCTTGGTAAAGGCACGGCTACCGGTCAGATCCTTACGGGTTAAAAGCCGCTCCTCATTTTCCTGCAAAGTATAGGGCTTAAACTTACGTATACCACTCAAATAATGGACAAATTCTGCTGCTTCCGGCTGATTGCAGACCTGATCAAACAGATCATCAGGCAGTTGCCTCAGCTCCAGATCAAAGAACAGCAGTGATTGTGAGAGACGACTGCCCAGCTCTGAACACCGTTGCGATAATGCACGGTGGGTTTCATTGCCAGAATCAGATGCAAACAGCAAGTGGGCATAGCAAAACGGCTTTGCCATGCGGGTCTGCATCGCCTCATATTCCTTAATTGCAGAGATAATCTCGGCAGCATCAAGGCCGGATATTTTTTCAAAGTAAAGCTGGCGGAATTCATTTGCCATCTGTTCAAAACTGGTCAGATCAGCATCCAGCTCAGGTGCGTCAGGTGCTGCATACAGTAGTGCGGTGTTCCAGG
>CAZRKG010000168.1:0-2111 GCA_964600635.1 uncultured Geobacter sp.
GCGTCTTCTGCGTTGGCTCGTTATCGGCTCCTCAACGTACTACGTGTACGCCTTCATCGCCGATCTCCTCGCCGCCTGGAATCCATCTTTGATCTGGAATTGGAATTAGTTGACTGTAATTACGACCTGTTTAACATCGGAAAGGAGTTATTTAATGGATAATATTCACCCTGATTTAAAGCGTGCCGAAGAGTTGATTGAGCAGGGACAGCATGAAAAGGCTTACAAGCTGCTGGAAAGCCACCTGAAGGAACATCCAGACGATGCCCTTGCCTGGTTTATGCAAGGTAATCTTGCGGATATTATGGATAATCTTGAGCAGGCCATAGCCTTTTACCGGAAGTCCCTGGAATTTGACCCTGATAATGTTGAGGTGATGGCTCTTCTGGGGGATCAACTGTTTGATAATGGTGATTTAGATGGTGCCATAAAGGAGTATCAAGCGGCCCTGAAACTGGAACCTGATGATGCAGAAATAATTGTCAGTATGGGCATGGCCTGTCTGGCCAACGGGCAGGCAGATGAGGCGTTGAATCTATTAAATAAGGCCAGGGCTTTGGTGCCAGACAATGCCTTTGTGTTATCTGCCCTGGGCGAGCTGCACCAGGACAGGGGGGATTTTCAGCAGGCCATTGATTACTACCAGCAGGCCATTGGGCTTGAACCTGAAGAAGCCAGCTTTCACTACGGGCTGGCCACGGTTTACTATGATGTTGATCTTTTTGATGATGCAGAGGAATGCAGCAAACAGGCGATCTGGCTGGAATCGGATTTTGCAATGCCGTATCTGCTGTTGAGTTCAATCTATATGGATCATGACCTGATGGAGGATGCACTTGAGCATTTGCAGCTTTACCTGCAATATGAGACCTCACCCCTGGCTGCCGATACCATTGCCGATGCCAAAGCGATTGTTAAGGATTTGCAGGAGCAGTTTAAGAAAACCCTGCCTTAAAGTTTACAGAGATTGCAGGGACGCAACCGGGACGAAAAAAGGGAGTGCTGATGCACTCCCTTTCGGTTGAAATCTGCAAGGCCGGTTTGGCTATTTGCGGACAAAATCCTGACTGGCAAATGAGTAGTCGAAGTTCATGTGATCAGTGTAGGTACCTTCCAGAATTGCCACCACATCTTCTGTAAAGACCAGTTCTTCATCGGTGGGGATGACATATACCTTGACCGGTGAATCATCGCTGGTAATCAGGGTTTCACGTTTTTTGGTCATGGCACTGGCATTGCGGTCACGATCCAGAATGATACCGATATGCTCCAGCCCTTCAATCGCCTTTTCACGGATTGCCGCACCCATTTCACCCACACCGGCTGTAAATACAATTGCATCCAGCTTACCGATAACAGCCAGATAGGTACCGATATATTTCTTGAGACGATAGGACTCAATATCAAGGGCCAACTGGCAACGGGCATCACCCTTGGCAGCATGTTCTATCACATCACGGCGGTCAGTATAGCGGCCAGTAATCCCCATAATGCCGCTCTTTTTGTTAAGAACGCTGTCAATCTCTTTGGCAGACAGGTTTTCGGTCTGCATCATAAAGGCCGGAATGGCAGGATCAAGATCACCGCAGCGGGTACCCATCACAGCACCTTCCAGGGGTGTCAGCCCCATGGTGGTGTCTATGGAAACGCCGTTCTGGATGGCACAGTGCGACACACCGTTACCGATATGCATGGTGATTATGTTGCATTCTGAGGCTGGTTTGTCCAGCAGGGCAGCAGCCCGCTTGGAAACATACAGATGGGATGTACCGTGGAAGCCGTAACGGCGTACGCCATGATGCTCATACCACTCGTAGGGTACAGCATACATATAGGCCTTCTTGGGCATGGTCTGGTGGAAGGCTGTATCAAAAATAGCTACATGGGGGATACTGGGCATCAGCGAGCGTGCAGCCTCAATCCCTTCAATGTTGGGTGGGTTATGCAGTGGTGCCAGATGCTGTACCTCTTTGACCGCATTCAGAACCTCGTCATCTATCTCAACAGAACAGGTGAATTTTTCACCACCATGCACAACGCGGTGTCCAACCGCAGCTATTTCAGAGACTGACTGGACTGCACCGTATTCACGGTCGGTAACAACCTTGATG
>CAZRKG010000169.1:0-1943 GCA_964600635.1 uncultured Geobacter sp.
ATAGGCAATAATCCCCCCCTTTTTGAGACAGTCCACCACCTGGGTGACTTTACGTTGTTGGGGATGATCCGTATTTATGGTGATTAACATTTATATTTACCTGCTCTGCTAAGGGTTAAGCGGTTCCAGCTCTGGCAGTACAAAACGTCCGTTTTTCTGAATCAGGCGGCCATCAAACCAGATTTCGCCATCCTTCATCAGCCTGACCATATCCCAATGAATGGCAGAACGGTTGCCATTATCCGCCTCATCATAGGCCTGGCCAGGGGTAAAGTGGATCGAGCCGGAAATCTTCTCATCAAACAGAATATTACTCATAGGAGTGCTGATGTTGGGGTTGACACCAACTGCAAACTCACCAACATAACGGGCACCATCATCGGTATCCAGAATACTGTTAAGTGCCTTGGTCATCTCCCCGGCTGTGGCCTTGACAATCCTGCCGTTTTCAAACTCCAGCCGGATATTGTTAAACTCCTTGCCCTGGTAAATGGTGGGGCAATTATAGGTTATGCAGCCCTGCACAGAATCCCGCACCGGTGCAGTGAAAACCTCACCATCAGGGATGTTGAAGCGGCCATCACACTTAATACTATCTATCCCCTTAATGCTGAAGGTCAGGTCAGTATCCGCTGCCTTAAGCTGCACCTGGCTGGTCTTGTTCATCAGCTTCGTCAGCTTGTCCATCTTTTTGGACATGGCAGCCCAATCCATGTTACAGGCGGAAAAGAGGTAATCTTCGTACTCCTCCAGGCTCATTCTTGCTTCCTGGGCCGCTCCCTGGGTTGGATAACGTGTAACCACCCATTTGGTATGCCGTACCCGCTGATCCACCAGGGGGCGTACCAGCCGCTGGTGGGCTGACATCGCCTTCTGGTTGCTGTTGGCGTTAATCATAGAGTTTTCAGAGGCAGAAATGCCGATATAGGCGGTTAAGGTCTTGAAGAAATCCAGTTTATGCTGGGGGAAGACCTCAAGCTGCTTTTTTGTTGCCAGATTATAGAATTGACGGTCAATCTCCGGCTCATTAAAGCTATATTCAACATAATCTGCACCACGTTGCAGGCAAAGGGCGTACAGCTCTTTTACCAGCGGTGCTGCCTCAAAACCAACGGCAGATATAAGCACACGATCACCCTTTTTAATCCGGGTGGAGTAATCAACCAGCACCTTGGCCATCTCATGTACACGGGGATCACGCATATTTTACACTCCTTGACATACTTTCGGGGCTTTTGAAGCCCCTGAACCGCTCTGGCTGAAAAAACATTCCAACCAACCCTGCAATTCATGCTACAACTTATTATATCTATTATATCTACGGCATAAGAAGGAATTTGTACATGAAACCCCCTGAAATTGAAACAAGAATTGTCAACTCACTGATCGGCAGCAGCATACCACTGCCCCAATATGCAACAGAAGGATCAGCCGCCCTGGACCTGCGGGCCTGCCTGACAGACCCGGTTACTGTTTTGCCTGGTGAGACCGTCACCATCCCCAGCGGCATTGCCATAAACATTAACAACACCGGCCTGGTGGCTGTGCTGGCCCCCCGCTCTGGCCTGGGAATCAAGCATGGCCTGGTACTGGCCAACACAATCGGCATAATCGACAGTGATTATCAGGGAGAAATCATAATTGGCATCCGCAACCAGGGGCAAGAGCCATACACCATTCAGCCAGGTGAACGGATCTGCCAGATGCTGTTTATGCCGGTTACACAGGTGGTATTACAGATGGTGGAGAATTTCAGCACAGAGACCAAACGTGGCAGCGGTGGTTTTGGGCATACCGGCAGGCAGTAGACGTGAAAATACAGGGTTTTTAGCTACTAACTTACAAGGATAATAATTAACCGCCGATTAACACCGATAAACGCCGAGAAAACCTTTTGAAACACAGTGGCACAGGGAACACAGAGAAAACCTTAAAATCTGTAG
>CAZRKG010000170.1:0-1932 GCA_964600635.1 uncultured Geobacter sp.
AACGTACTACGTGTACGCCTTCGTCACCGATCTCCTCGCCGCCTTGAATCCATCTCTGATCTGGAATTGGAATTAAATCCTATATTATTAAAAATCGCTGGATGGCAGTCTCAAAAGCCGGTTAAAGGCCAGCGGAATCCGTTCAATCAGGTCTGTTGCTGTCATTCCGGCTTCACCCTGTTCCATTGCAACAATATCACCGGCCAGGCCATGTACAAAGACACCCAGACGGCAGGCATCCCAGGCAGAGTAGCCTTGACCCAGCAATGAGGTGATGATGCCGGTCAACACATCTCCCATTCCGCCGCTGGCCATGCCCGGGTTGCCGCTACCGTTGATCGCAGCACTGCCATCCGGTGCTGCAATGATTGTTCTGGCCCCTTTAAGTATCAGATAGACACCAAATGTACGGGCAAATTCCTGGGCAACCGAAATCCTGATGGCAGCCATATCAGGCAGGGCAGAGCCAAGCAGTCGTGACATCTCGCCAGGATGGGGGGTCAGGATAACAGTGCTGGAGCGTTTGCGGTAAAGCACACTGGTGTCTTCGGCAATGGCGTTTAGGCCATCGGCATCAATTACCATTGGCAGGGCCACATGTTCCAGCATACTTTGCACCACCGCTACGCTGGCAGGTCTGTGGTCAATTCCAGGGCCAATGGCCAGTGCATCTTTGCGAACCAGATGCTTTTCAAGGGTTGGTACTGCATGGGTAATCAACTGTCCGCTGCCTGCATCTGGCAAAGGCAGGGTCATTACCTCGGTGGTTTTGATTTCAAGGACAGGGTTCAGCGTCTCTGGCACAGCCAGGGTGACAAGGCCAGAGCCGGTTCTGACTGCACTGTTGGCAGCCAGGGCAGCGGCACCGGTCTTGCCGGTGGAGCCTGCCACAATCAGGCAATGACCAAAGCTGCCTTTGTGGGCCGAGCGATCCCGCTTTTTAACAAGAGGTGACATTAGTTTTTCATCCAGATAGTCATACCCCGGGGCTTCTTCAAGCAGGTGGGTCGGAATACCTATATCTACAATGGCCAGCCTGCCGACATATTCTGCTGCCGGATAAAGTACATGGCCTATTTTGGCTGAGGCAAATGTAACGGTAAGATTTGCCTTGACCGCCTTGCCAAGAATCCGTCCGGTTGTACCGTGGATTCCAGTGGGAATATCCACTGCCACAACTTTGGCCGGAGAGCTGTTGACAAGCTCCACTGCTGTCAGATAAAGCTCCTGAAGGTCATGGTTCAGGCCGGTTCCCAGCATGGCATCCACCAGCAGATCCACCTGTTGCAGTTCTTTTTTATACTGCTCTGCAAACTGTTCCTGATCAGTGCAGAAGTTCAGTATTTCTTCTGGCAACAGGTTGAGGTTCACCAGGGCATCTCCCCTGATTTCCTCACGTTTGGCCAGTACAACCACCTGTACCTGCCAGTCTTTTTCCAACAGATAACGGGCTATTACGTGACCATCGCCGCCGTTATTGCCTTTTCCGGCCAGAATCAGGACCTTTTTTGGCTTACCGGTTCCAAAGGCTGCCAGGATATGTTCTGCACAGCCTTTACCAGCCTGTTCCATCAGTTCCAGGCCAGAGATGTCGTACTCTTCAATGGCCCTGCGGTCCAGTTCCTGCATTGTATGTGCTGTTACCAGTTTCATAACACCTCCAGCACAACCATGGCTACTGCCTTGCCACCATCATGGGAGATAGACAGGTGGGTTTCAAGTTTTCCCAGGTTGTTCAGAATCTGTGCTGTTTTGCCTGAAAACATTAACTCAGGTTTGCCCAGGGGGTTGTTTGTTATCTCCATCTCCACCCAACTGAGACCATCCCTCAACCCGCTACCCAGTGCCTTTACAAAAGCCTCTTTGGCAGCAAATCGGCCGGCCAGGCAGTCGGCAGACTGTTTTCTATGCAGGCAGTGGGTCAGTTCGGCA
>CAZRKG010000171.1:0-1927 GCA_964600635.1 uncultured Geobacter sp.
CGTGTACGCCTTCGTCGCCGATCTCCTCGCTGCCTTGAATCCATCTTTGATCTGGAAGTGGAATTAGGGGGAGTGCCATGAAGTCAGTCGTACAACCAGAGCTGTTTGAGAAGCCAGTGGTATCAATGTATCTGTTTGAAGACAGGGCCTTTCAGGAAGGTTATAAGCTGGTGGCAGGTATTGATGAGGCAGGCCGTGGGCCGCTGGCAGGGCCGGTTGTAGCAGCAGCGGTTATACTTGATCCTGCAATTATGATAGCGGGGCTGAACGATTCCAAGAAGCTATCCCCCAGGCAGCGGGATCTGTTGTTTGATCTGATTATGGAAAAGGCCCTTGCAGTGGCAGTGGCAGAGGTATCAGCCGGTGTGATTGACAGAATCAACATCTTGCAGGCCACCAGGCAGGCTATGCTGGCAGCGGTTGAACAGTTGCAACCCCAGCCGGACTACCTGCTGATTGATGGCATTAATACAATTGATTCCAGCTTGTCACAGCAGGCTGTTAAACAGGGTGATGCCCGCTCTGCCAGCATTGCAGCAGCTTCCATTGTTGCCAAGGTGACCAGGGACAGGCAGATGCAGGAGTATGACCAGAAGTACCCGGGATACGGTTTTGCCTCGCATAAGGGCTATGGCAGTGCCGGACACCTGGCTATGCTTCGTCAGTATGGTCCATGCCCGATCCATCGCCTGAGCTTTGCCGGAGTGGTGCAGCCGGGGAGATAGACAAGCTAAATACTACAATCTACTTCCGTTTTTTCAGAAACCGGTTAATACCCTGGATATGTTCTGTGTAGGTGCGTGAAAACTGGTGGCTCCCGTTCTGGCGGGCCACAAAATAGTAGTAATCTGTATCAGCAGGTTTAAGTACCGCCAGAATGGAATCCTGGCCCGGGTTGCCGATTGGCCCAGCCGGCAATCCCTTCACCTTGTAGGTATTGTAAGGACTATCCTGTTGCAGATCCTGTTTGCTGACCTTGCCACCAAAATGACGTACCCCATAAATTGCCGTTGGGTCACTCTGTAGCGGCATACCCACTTTTAGCCGATTGAGAAACACCGATGCGATCAGCGGTTTTTCCTCTGCCATAACAGCTTCCTTCTCCACCATAGAGGCCAGTATTACCACCTGATGCAGGTTAAGGCTGTTTTTCTCCACCAATGGCCGCAGTTCGGTTATCTGGTGGTAAAACTCCCTTACCATCTCCTTTACCAACCCCTTGGCATCCATCTCAAACCCAACCTGATATGTGCGGGGATACAGATAACCTTCAGCACTTTCTGCACCAATCCCAAGCTTTTTCAGCAGAGCCTTGTCTGTGCAGGCTGCCAGAAAATCAGCAGCTTCAAAAACTGCCTGCTGTTCCAGCAGTTCTGCTGCCTGATAAGAAGAATACCCCTCTGGCAGGGTAAATCTGTAACCATCGGTCTGGCCGGTTACCAGTTTTTCCAGAATCCTTTCTGGCAGCATAGAATCGGCAATGCGGTAATCACCGGCCTGAATTTTGCTGTCCAGACCACGTATCCGTCCCATCAGCCGCAGATGGAAGGCACTGCGGATAACTCCGGCCTGCTCCAGTTCAGCAGCCACGGTAGAGAAGGGGGTTCCTTTGGCAATTGTGATTCCATAAACATGGGTGCCATCACCAACCGGTCTGTTAAGCAGGGTAAAATACCAGATCAGGGCGGCAATCAGGCCGATACCAAGTATGGTGGCAGTTAGTATAATACAGATTAAACGCTTGCGAAGGGCAGGGGGAATGTTCATGGCGGCGGATTGTACGAAGTTTGCAGGCCGCATTCAATCGGTTTTTTACATAACAGGCATTTACCCTGAAACGACGAGATACAGCGTACACAGAAAAAACCTTTTTTAGCCACGAATTTACACGAATCTGCACGAAAAAATATTAACCGCCGATTAACAC
>CAZRKG010000172.1:0-1723 GCA_964600635.1 uncultured Geobacter sp.
GTGTTAATCGGCGGTTAATATTTTTTCGTGCAGATTCGTGTAAATTCGTGGCTAACAAGGATTTTCTCTGTGTACTCTGTGCCTCTCTGTGTTATTTAACTGCCGTTTTAACGGCTTAATTAAAGATAAACTATAAAACCTATGATACAAATTAACGAACTTACAAAAAAATACGGCAGCCGGATTGCCGTTGACCGTCTCTCCGCAACGGTGGCACAGGGAGAGATCTTCGGGCTGCTGGGGCCAAACGGTGCTGGCAAGACCACCACCATACGCATGATAACCACGGTCAGCCGTGCCGATAGCGGTACGGCTGTTGTGGGTGGCTATGATGTTGTGCGAGACAGGCAGGCAGTACGGCAACTGATCGGCAATGTACCCCAGGAGCGGAATCTGGATAATGAACTGACCGTGCTGGATAATCTGGAAATCCAGGCCCGTTTGTATGACATCAGCAACAGAAAGCAGCGGATTGACGAATGCCTTGAGCTGTTTGGCCTGGTAGAGGAACGCCGCAAGCAGGTGGAACATCTTTCCGGTGGAATGCAGCGTCGGTTGCTGATTGCCCGTGCTCTGCTTTCAAGGCCAAGGGTGCTGGTGCTGGATGAACCAACCATCGGACTTGACCCCCAGGTACGGCGTGGCATCTGGGATGCCATTACACGTATCCGCAGCGAAGGGGTAACAGTGCTGTTAACCACCCACTATATGGATGAAGCAGATTATCTGTGTGACAGAATCGGACTTATGAAAAGCAGCAAGCTGATTATGACCGATACTCCGGCCAGGCTGCAACTGCTGGCAGGTTCCTACATGGTGGAGATTCAACAAGCAGATGGGGTAAAACGTATTATTTGCAGCAGTCTGGCAGATGCAGAACAGACAGCGGGCAACAATCCAGGGGCTGTGGTACGCCAGACAAATCTTGAAGATGCCTTTATCGCACTGACCGGACAGGAGAGCCAATAATGATACCGATCAATCCGGTTTTTTACAGGGAACTGCTGCTGCTGCGTAAAAAAACCCTGCGGCTGGGCTACATTTTTTCATCATTTCTGATGCCGTTGCTTTACCTGTTTGCCTTTGGCTGGGGGCTTGGCAGCCGTGTACAGCTTGAAGGAACCAGCTATGCCGCTTTTCTGGTGCCTGGCCTGCTGGCCATGACCGCCATGAACAACTCCTTCAACCTTTCCGCCTCATCAATCAGCATGGGCAGGTTGTTTTTCCGCAGTGCCCAGACAATCTTCATTTCACCAGCCGGCCCTGTAAGGATTGTGAACGGTTATCTGATGGCCGGTATTGTTCGGGGGCTGATCGGATGCAGCATAGTTGCCATTGCTGCACTGTTTATATTTGGCAGCAACATTTTAAACTTTTCCTGGTATATGCTGGTTGCCCTGACGCTTAATATGGTGTTTTTCTCACTACTGGGCACTATTGTCGGCCTTTATGTCAGTGATATGGAGAACGTAGCTGTCATCACCAACTTTGTAATCATGCCGATGGCCTTTTTTTCAGGCACCTTTTTTCCACTAAAAGGCCTGCCACCGCTGTTTGCCGGAATCGCCAGCCTGCTGCCGTTAAGCCAGGTGAATCTACTGATGCGGGCCTCCAGCACAACCACCCCTGTTATCACAGCCGCCATTGTACTAACCATCCTCTGCCTGGTGGCATACATGACAGCAGTTACCATGCTCCACCGCTATCAGGAGTAGTTCCAATT
>CAZRKG010000173.1:0-1506 GCA_964600635.1 uncultured Geobacter sp.
GAATGAACACGAATCTGCACAAATCTATAAAATCTTAAAATACAAGGGGCAGACCGATCTGTCTGCCCTTATTGCTTTTTGGTAGAATAAATGAAAAAGGGCGAACACATCGGTTCGCCCCTACAAATTATCCATTTAAATCTGCGTTTATCGGTGTTAATCGGCGGTTAATGCTTTTTTCGTGAAAATTCGTGTAATTCGTGGCTAAAAGTTTATGATCAGGCACACCCTCCCGCAGTTGGGAGGGTGATGCTGTTCAGCGGTGTCAGCCCACGGTCTTTCTGAAACGGGCCACTGCCACTGTCAGCACAAGCCCGCCAATCAGCAGCAGCATTGAAAACTGCTTCCACATAACATCCAGCCCAACACCTTTCAGATATAACCCCCTGATAATCTCCATATACCAGCGGACAGGATTGATGAACGTCAGCCATTGCACCGGTTCTGGCATGTTTGCCACTGGAAAGGCAAAGCCGGATAAAAGCATGGCAATAAAGATTACAAAGAATGCACTCATGTTGGCCTGTTGCTGGGTGTTGCTGATGGTGGAGATGAACAGGCCACTGCCAAGGCAGCTCATCAGAAACAGGCCGGTACCCAGTACCAGCAGCAGCATACCGCCCCTGATCGGCACCTGGAAGACCAGCCAACCCACCAGGCTGATCAGAAAAACATTGGCATATCCGATCAGTACAAATGGCAGGGTCTTACCCAGAATAAACTCAAACTTGCGGATCGGGGTGACAATTACCTGCTCCATTGTGCCGATCTCTTTTTCCCGCACAACAGCCATGGCAGATAAAAGCATGGTGATGATGTACAGGATGTTGGCAATCACCGCCGGAACATAGAAGGGCGGGCTGGCAAGATCAGGGTTGAACCAGGCTCGGACTTCAAGCCTTGCTGCCTGCTGGCCAGCGGTTGCCTGTGCTGAACTGGTCTGCTCTGACATCAGCTTCAGATTGCGGGCCTCAGTAAAGCGGCTCAGGTATGAAAGGATCACTCCGGCGGTGTTGGAGTCAGAGCCATCTATCAGGGCCTGAACTGTTGCACCCTTGCCATTTTGCAATGCTTCTGCCAGACCGTGGTTAATCAGGATAGCCACCCTGGCTGATCCTGTATCCAGCATTCTTGTGACCTGTTTCTCATCATCCAGCACCTTGATCTGTTTGAAATGACCGGAGGCAAACAGGGCCTGCAACAGGTCTCTGCTCTGGGGGCTGTTGTCACGGTCAATCACCGCCGTGGGGATGTTGCGGACATCCATATTAACCGCATAGCCAAAGATCACGGTCTGAATCACCGGAAACAGGAACAGCACCATCCGCATCCTGGGGTCGCGGAAGGTCTGGATAAATTCCTTGATTAACATGGCTTTCAGGCGTTCAAACATAGGTTAATGACTCCAATTCCATATCAAAGCGTCTTCTTCGTTGGCTCGTCATCGGTTCCTCAACGTACTACGTGTACGCCTTCGTCACCGATCTCCTCGCCGCCTTGAATCCA